>BNUQ01000068.1 GCA_025997475.1 Planctomycetales bacterium | reverse complement strand
TAGTTGGTAGTCCGTAGTTTTTAGTTGTGGAGTTTGGTTAGCAAAAATTCGCTTCGCGGGCGCTTGCGAATTTGCCGACAAAAACTCCACCCCTATCAACTGAAAACTACCAACTACCAACTTGGTCATGGTGAATAACTTTCGTCAAACAATAGAGGCAACTTTATGTTCAAAAATTTAGGTCTGCAGACCAAAATTTTCTTTTGGGTTTTGCTCGCGGTCGGCGCGGCGTTTTTGGCGTTGACGCTGATTGTTTCCAAAAAATCGTTCAAAACGGCGCAAAAAGACGCCTTTAATCTCGCCACCGAAACCGCCGACAAATACGGCAACGAAATCAAAGCCGAATTACAGGGCGCCCGCATCACCGCCGAAACGCTCGCCTCCGTCTTTGAAACGCTCAAAGAACACAATATCACCGACCGCCGGTTGATGAACGACGTTCTGCGCCACGCGCTCGGCCAAAAAGAATACATCACCGCCTTTTGCGTCGCCTACGACCCCGACGCGCTCGACGGGCTGGACGCGAATTTCGCCGGCAAAAAAGACGGCGGCGGCGTGGTTTTATTCAAAGACCCGAACGGCTTCACGCCCTACGACGCCTCCGGTCGCTACGCGCCGTATTGGAACAAACTCGGCGACAATATCGACGTGGAGGCGTTGTCCGCGATTGACGGCGAGGACTGGTATATCGTCCCGAAAACCGAACGGCGCGAATATATCACCGACCCGTATCCCTACGGCTTGCAGGGCAAAACCGTGATGCTCGCGAGTTTTGTCTTTCCGATTACGCATCACGGTAAATTCATCGGCATCATTTCGTCCGACATCGTGTTGGACAAATTGCAGGAAATGGTGTCGATGGTCAGCCCGCACGGACAGGGCGGCTTCGCCGAAATTATCTCCAATTCCGGCGCCATCGCCGCCAGCCCCGACAAGACGTATTTAAGCAAGGATTTGGTGGAAGCGCGGGCGTATGAAATGCTGACGGTTGACCACGCCAAAGTTGGCGCCGCCGTCCGCTACGCGAACGAATATCTCGCCGGTCGTCAAGTCGCCGGCAACGCGGGCGACGCCGTCGCCGACGAAAAGGCGCGGCAATTTGTGGCGGGATTGAATGAATTTGCGGTCCATTTTGACGCCGCCCGTTTGGATTTGTCGTTGCTCAATCCCGAGCTTGCCCTCGCGCTGTTGCAGGCGGACCCGAACCGCCGGCGCGAGGCGACCGAAGCGAAAGCGGCGATTAAAAAAGGCGTCGCCTACACCGCCGTCAATCAGGATTTTTATTCGGTGTATCTGCCGATAAAATTCAGCGACGCGACCAAGCCGTGGGCGGTCGCGGTCAGCATTCCGATGCCGAAAATTATCCGCGCCGCCAACGACATCCGCAATTATATGTTGCTCGCGGCGGTCGGCGCCGGCGGCGCGATTGTCGTGATGCTTTATTTCATTATGAAAAACGTTACCCGCCCGTTACTCGCGCTTTCCAACGCCGCGAAAGTGTTCGGCGACGGCGATTTTGAAGCGGAAGTGCCGACCATCCAGAGCAACGACGAAATCGGCACGCTGTCCCGCGCGTTCAAATTTATGGCGGACGAAATCGCGAAACTGATTACGGAGATGCACACTTACGCGAAAATTTTGGAAGAGAAAAACATTTATTTAGACCGGTTGAACGAACTCAAAGACGAATTTTTGGCGAACACCTCGCACGAATTGCGCACGCCGCTCAACGGCATTATCGGCATCGTCGAGTCGATGGTTGACGGCGCGACCGGCGACCTCACCGGCAAACAAAAATACAATCTGGCGATTGTCGCCAACTGCGGCAAACGTCTGGCGAATATGATTAACGACATTCTGGACTTCACGCGCCTGAAAAACCGCGAAATCGTCCTGCAAATCAAACCTCTCGACCTTAAACCTATCGTCGATACGGTGGTGGCGCTGTCCAAGCCGCTGATTAAAGGCAAGGAGTTGACGTTGGTGAATGAAATCGACGCCGCGCTCCCCGTCATCGACGCCGACGAAAACCGCATTCAGCAAATTCTGTGTAACTTAATCGGCAACGCGGTTAAATTCACCGACAGGGGAAAAGTGAGCATTACCGCCAAAATCGCGGGCGAGATGGCGGCGATTTCCGTCGCCGACACCGGCATCGGGATTCCCGAATATAAATTCGACCGCATCTTTGAATCGTTTGAACAAGCCGACGGTTCCACGGCGCGGGAATACGGCGGCGCGGGGTTGGGGCTGTCCATCACCAAAAAAATCGTCGAACTGCACGGCGGGATTATCGGCGTGCAGTCCGTCGTCGGCGAGGGCTCGATTTTCACTTTCACCGTGCCGGTGTCCGCGGTGAAAAGCGGGGACGCGGCGTTAAAGCCCAGCGCGAGTCCGGTGATTGATATGGAAGATTTCGCCGCCGAGACCGCGGAGGCGGCGGACGGCGATTTCCGGGTGTTGGTCGTGGACGACGAGCCGGTCAATATCCAAGTGCTGACCAACGTTTTGTCGATGCGTCGTTACGCGGTGTGCAAGGCGTATAACGGCGCGGACGCGCTGAATTTGTTCGCGCGGGGCGAAACGTTCGACCTCGTGTTGCTCGACGTGATGATGCCGAAAATGTCCGGCTATGAGGTCTGCCGGAAGTTGCGGGAAAAGTATTCGTTGTTCGATTTGCCGATTGTGATGCTCACCGCGAAAAATCAGGTGCAAGACATTATGCTGGGTTTTCAATCCGGCGCGAACGACTACATCCAAAAGCCGTTCGACAAAGAAGAATTGCTGGCGCGCGTCAAAACGCTGATTGAGTTAAAGGGCGCGATGACCGCCGCGCTGGCGGCGAACAAGGCGAAAAGTTTGTTCCTCGCCAATATGAGCCACGAAATCCGCACGCCGCTCCACGCCGTTATCGGGCTGACCAATCTGTTGCTCAAAACGCCGATGAACGCCACGCAACGGGACTACGCGGAAAAAATGCGCCGCGTTTCCTCGACCCTGCTTGGCATCGTCAACGACATTTTGGATTTCGCCAAAATCGACGCCGGTAAAATGACTCTGCAACACGTCGTTTTTGATTTACGGAAAATGTTCGACGACCTGACGATTTTTTTCCACGAGCAAAAGGCGTCCTCGCCGCTGGCGCTCAATTTCGCGTTAGACGCCGCGTTGCCGCCCGCCGTCGGCGGCGACCCGTTGCGGTTGCAACAAGTGTTTATCAATTTGGTCGATAACGCCTACAAATTTACCGAGCAAGGAACGATTACCGTCCGCGCCGCCGTCGCGCACCGCGGCGAGCGCGACGCGATGCTGACTTTTACCGTCGAAGACACGGGCATCGGTATGAATCCGAAGCAAATCGACGAGATTTTCACCGCCTTTAATCAGGCGGATAATTCTTATTCGCGCCGCTATCAGGGCGCCGGTTTAGGTCTGACGATTACCAAACAAATGGTCGAGTTGATGGGCGGGAAAATCGGCGTCGTCAGCGTTGAGGGCAAAGGCACGACCGTTACTTTCACCGGCTCTTTCTCGTTGCCGGACGCGCCGGCGGCGCCGGAAAAAGACGCCGCCCCGACGAACGTGAACGCGGTTTTGCGCGGTCTGCGGGTGTTGTTGGTCGAGGATAATGAAATCAACACGATGATTGCGGTGGAATTGTTGAACGCCGTCGGCATTGAAACGACCACGGCGGAAAACGGCGCCGAAGCCCTGAAAAAATTGGCGGCCTCCGCCGCGAACGGCACGCCGCCGGATTTAGTGTTGATGGATTTGCAGATGCCGGTGATGGACGGCTACGAGGCGACGAAAATAATTTTAGCAATGCCGGAATATCGCGACCTGCCGATTTTCGCCCTGACGGCGCACGACTTCCCGGAAGAGCGCGCCCGTAGCGCCGCCCGCGGGATGAAAAAACATTTAGCCAAACCGATTGACACCGACGTGTTCTACGCGGCGTTGCGGGAAGTCGCCGCCGGTAAAACCCCGCCGCCATAAATTGGCGGAACCATAAAAAAGACCGCCCGGAAATGGGCGGTCTTTTTTTAGTAACTCATGTTACGCGGTCAACCTAAATTTGCGCGGTTGGCGGTTAATAGCCCCACGCTTTAGCGTGGGGTAAGCGATTGAAAAAATAAATGGGCTTTAGCCCAAATTATTTTATTCGGCTAAAGCCGGTGATTTTTTAATCCATTCTTGACCCCACGCTAAAGCGTGGGGCTTAAGAGCGCCGCGTAACCAGAGTGAGTAACTCATGTAATTTTCACCCGTCGGTTGGCGAAGCGTTCGTCTTTTTTCGCGGAATTTTCCGGCAGGGGAAGCCGTTTTTTAGCGGCGGCGACGAAGGCGGTGATTTCCATTTTGTCGGCGGCGGACAAATCGCGCCAAATGTCAACGATTTCCCGCAAAATGTCGTCGCCGATGTAGCGGTTGTGATTCGCGCCGCGCACCGCCGCCGCTTCTTCGCACCGCGCGTCAATATCTTTCATTTGGCAACCGAGCGCGGCGGCGATTTTTTTCAGATTCTGCACACCGATAGCGCTCCGCCCCGACTCATATTGACAAATTTGCGCCGGACTCATTCCCGCCAACACCGCCAGCCGGTTTTGCGACAATTGTCTTTGTGTTCGCAACTCTTTTAGCCGCTCCGCCACCGCCATTTTTCCGCCTCCAAAATAACGAAAAAATTTTAGAGGCGGCTTGACAAACGGACAAATTCTAATACGCTGTTAGCGTATGGTAATACGATGGACAAAGAAAAACTTCTGTCCAATCATTTACGAAATTTGGTCGTTGGTCGGCTAAATAAAGCACATTTAGGAAAGGAGTTGGAAAATGGGAAAAGAACTAATCTCTGCGAGCGGCAAAGGGCATAAGGCGGCAGCAATTTGGTGGATTCTGACGGTAAGTAGCGCCGCTGTTTGTGTAGTATTGGCTCTTTGGTTAGCCCAACAACGCGGCGATCTATTCGTACTATCTAATTCTATGGTCGTTAAAAAAAGCGTGCTTATCACCATTACCGCAATATGCTCTCTGGCCTGCATTGTCATGGGGTGTTTATGCCAGACCCGTATAAGTGGAACATACGTGGCTGTATATGAGAATGGCATAGAAGGTTCAAGCGTTGCGCCTAAATTTCCGTTGGCACTTATGCTCTACTGTTCCATCTCCTCGCTTCAATTAAGGGAGTTTCGTCTGACATTTGACCAAGTGTCGTCTGTGGATGTAGTAAATGAAAACTCCCTCATTATTCACGCAACAAACACCGAACACAAAATCTATGCGATGAATGCCAGAGAAGTTCGAAATGTGATATTAGCGCAAAAAACGCAGGTGAACGGATAAAGCGAATAAAAATTGTTTCGGCGGGGTCGTTGCGGACGTTTTGTCTGAGGCAACGGCATCAGACACCCGCTTATTTTTTTGCCAAAAATAAAAACGCCGGAAAATTCCGGCGTTTTTTTAGCAAAGCGCGTTCAACTTTCCGGCGGCAAATACGGTTCAAGTAACGCTTCGGCGAGAAGCATAATCGCCTCTTTGCTTAAATCGTGAAAACGAAACGAATAGAACAGATGGTCGAGCATTGACCGGGTAGGCGCGACCGTTTTCGCCGTTAAAAAACTGATGCCATACCATAAAACATTCAGCGCGGCAAAAGCGTTGGCGTCAAGATTAGTCCGCCCATCTATCCGAAACGGCTGTAATTTCAAAATCCAAAAACAATAAAGAGCCGTTTCATTCAACTCTCCCATTTTCATCGGCGCGTGGTAAATGCTGAAATACGATCGGCGCATTTCCACCCGCTCAATCACCGTTTCCAACAATTCGTCATCGTATAAAACATCGTGAAAATGCGGAATCTTCAACATCAACATCAAATCTTCAATCCGCGACAGCATTTCCAAGCGGGAAAGTTTGCGATAAGGCGGATATTCTTTCGACAACACGCTTTCGGCGGTATCGAAGGGATTTTTAACGTCCAACATTTGCGCCCCCTAATTCGCAAACAAACTGTTCAATTCCGCGCGCAACGGCGAGGCGTCTAATTTTTCCTTGCCCGCGAACAAAGCCGAACCGAAAGACATCCCCACCGGACGTTTCGGGGCGTTGTGAAGACGCGGCGAATCGGCTTTCCGCGCGTCATATTCCGCATCGCTTTCATCGCGCAACGGACTGCGTTCGCGAACGCTGTAATAAGCCATTTTTCTCCCCCCAAAAGAATACCGCCAAAATCAACGGCGAGCGCATTGTAAAAGCAAAGTTAAAAGTTAAAAGCGGCGCACAACATCAATTCGTAATTCGCAATTTTTAATTCGTAACTAATTTCGCGGCGAGCAACGCCAGCGCCTCGTCGTAGCCGGCGAAGCCGTGTCCGGTAATCGTCGCGAGGCAGGCGGGGGAGATGTAGGAATGTTGGCGGAATTTTTCGCGGGTTTCAATGGCGGATAAATGCACTTCCACCGCCGGCAACGCGACGGCTTTCAGCGCGTCCAAAATGGCGACGCTGGTATGGGTGTAAGCCGCCGGATTGATGACGATGCCGGCGAATTCGCCGTCCGCCGCTTGAATCCAATCGACCAACACGCCCTCGTGATTCGACTGTTTGACGGTCGCCGCCAAACGCCACCGCGCCGCCGCCGCGTGAATTTCACGCTCCAAATCGGCGTAAGTCGCGCGCCCGTAAATCTCCGGTTCGCGCCGCCCTAATAAATTCAGATTCGGTCCGTTGAGGACGAGGATTTTTTTGGGCATAGAGTTGAGAGTTGAGAGTTGAGAGTTGAGAGTTGAGAGTTGAAAGTTGAAAGTTGAAAGTTGAAAGTTGAGATAAACGGCGGTTATCTCAACTCTAAAATTTTAACTCTCAACTCTTTTCTTATACAGGGTCTTGCCGACCCGCCGAATATGGTCGCGCAAATTGTCGTTGGCGATGTCGCGATAAAGGCAAACGTCAACCAAATACGGCATATCCGAATCGTCGAATTCGCCCGCCAAATGCGCCAATTCGCGAAACCCGAACGCATCTTCCGCGTGCAACGTCAGGTCAATATCACTGCCGGCGCGAAAATTACCGAAGGCGCGACTGCCGTATAAAATCACTTCGTCAATCGCCGCGTGCCGCCGGAAAATATCGGTCAGCGTTTGCAGGGTGTAATCCGACAAACCGAACATTATTTTCGTCGCTCCATCACGCCGCGCAGTTACGTCAAAGCGCGGTGAAAATTATCAATTCATGTTACGCGGTTTTCGTTGGTGCAGTTGCAACGAAGAATTTAAAAAAACTCCGCTAATCGCGCTGAAAGCGCGAAATATATCAGCCTATGGTAAGGCGCACGCTCTTGGCGCCGCCACCCTGGGTAGCGGTTGATTGATAAAACCATCCGACAGTCCCGCCGCGCGGTTTGCGGCGGCAAACGCGGCGGCGGCGAGAGCGGCGGCAAACGCCGCCTCCGGCGGCGAGAGCGATT
The DNA here is from genome assembly GCA_025997475.1 of Planctomycetales bacterium. Classification (GTDB taxonomy): domain Bacteria; phylum Planctomycetota; class SZUA-567; order SZUA-567; family SZUA-567; genus MS499-59. Next base: position 355 of record BNUQ01000068.1, on the reverse strand, counting down.
CGCCAAAACGCGGCGAACCGTCCAATTGCGGTTGGCGCCGAGGCGCCATTTTTACCCAGGGTGGCGCGGCTGATAGAGCGTCGCCGCTTACCCTGGGCTGATATATTTCGCCCCGTTGGGGCGACCCTGGCGGAATGATTATCAAATTCGCGTAACATGAGAGTTAAGAAACGCACAACTTCCTACTTCTCCCTTTCGCCTCTTCCCTCACGCATACAGCGGAAACTGTTCGGTAAGCGCCTGCGTGCGGGCGCGGAGCGCCGCGAGTTGCTTTTCGTCGCCGCCGCTGACGAGCGTGGCGTCGATAATCGCCGCGACTTCTTTCATCGCCGTTTGGTCGAAGCCGCGCGTCGTT
>BNUQ01000067.1 GCA_025997475.1 Planctomycetales bacterium | reverse complement strand
TTTCTTGGTGAATTATGAAAAAAACAAACATTGCTCTTTCCCGCCGCGAACCGACTCTCGCGGAAAATCGTCTTCGTGCCGAAGAGGCGCACGGACAGCCGACGACGTTCTATTCGGCGTATCCGCTCATCGGCCGAGGGAATGTGATGCGCGATTATTTTGTGTCGCATCAACAAGTCGAAGATATGTTTGCGCACGCCGTTCGTTCTGCGTGAGGTCGGCGCTATGGCAAACAAACCTAAAACTCTCAAAGAGTTGATAGATTTCTATTACGACAAATTCAAACCCCTGTATTCCGCCGTGCAACAAACCAACAGCGTGCCGATGGAAATGTTGTTTGAAATCAACGCGGCGTTTGACCACTTGACGCGGCGGTGGCATTACGACGAAACGGAGGAAAAAGTCGTTAATACCGCTTGCGCGCATCTCAAACGCGGCTGTTTTGATGTGTTCAAGATATTGGTTTCGCAAACACGGAAAAAATACGATGAGTTGAAGCAAACCGATTTATCGTTGGTTGACAACGGCGAATTTTTGCGCGACCTTAATTGGCTGTGGGCGGAGATTGAAAAATTAGCGATTGCGGCGCGAATGGCGGAGGGCGACTCGCGCGCTGAAACCGCTTGGCATAACGCTTTTGACCAATGGGAACCGGTCAAAGAAAAATGCGACCGCTTGTCCAACGACTTCTTTTTAAGTCCCAAAGTGCAATGGGCGAAAGACAAAGAAAACGAAACCGCCAAACGCGCCAAGCGCGAATCATACTTTAAGGGCGTTGCGATAGGCGTGATTGCCAGTTTTATTTTCTGGCTATTGTCGCAATCCGCCGCCGTCATTTCGGTTTGGTTTTAATCCACCCCCAATAGCCGCGAATGGCGCGGCGAAATCGAAGAATAGCAAGGGATTCGTCCACGAATTAACCCGAATTTAAGGGCAAGCGATTTTTTACCGACTAAAATGTTTATTTTGACGGAGGAACCGGCGATGCGTCGCGCTCGCGCTTTTACGCTGGTCGAGTTGTTGGTGGTAGTGGCGATTATTAGCGTTTTAATGGCGTTGTTGTCGTCGCCGTTAATGGCGGCGTGGGGCGCGGCGCGAAGTGTGGCTTGCAAGAATAATCTGAAACACTTGGTCCGCGCCGAAATTGAACGCGCGGCGGCGAACGGCGGTCGGGGCACGCCGGCGAATGCGCAAATTGACGGTTCCAGTATTTATTGGTCGCGACAGTTGCTTGGCGGCGCTACCAACTCCGGCAAAGACCTTGGCGCTAGTTTTATCGACGGCGAGGCGACGGTGGGGAAGAACGCCGTTTTTTATTGTCCGAGCGGGTTGCGGGACGAAAAAGATTTTGCCGGCTCGCACACCTATGGAAAAAACGAAGACACCGGCAACGCTTCGATGTTTTCGTTACCGGCGAACACGCTGATTTTTGCCGACACCGTCATCGCCGGCGAGAATAATTGGCAGGGCTACAAATTTAATGCGGGCAAATTGCTGACGATTGGTAGCGGCAAATCCGGTTTGCATTTGCGCCATAATAATTCGCTGAACGCGGCGTTCGCCGACGGGCGGGTGGAAACCATTCGGCGGGGCGATTTCGCGAAATACGGCATTAAAGTCGCGTTCGATGAAGACCTCAACGAGGTCAATCCGTGAGTGGACTTACGAGAGAGCGCCAAATTTATCCCCAATGATGGCGCGATGAATAGCGTATTAGTCGATTCGCCGGCTTGGAGTAGGACGCTCTATTCAATTGCCGCGCCTTTTAAGGCGTGTACGGACAAAAAAGGAAAAAGGGATTTAGCCTAAAATAGAAATGTGGTCTCATCCCAATCGGCTTTAGCCGAATTATTGTTTGGGCTAAAGCCCTTTTTGGGAGAGACGCTGACCACGCGCTGAAGCGCGTGGCAATTGAATAGAGCATCTCTCAATAAAATTTCTCTGCGTCCTCTGTGAGAAACAAAAAAAGAAGTTCGGCAACCGGTCTTTTCCCTCGTAAGGAGCCGTTTTATCGACTGAATTTAATCGACATGTTTTTACATTTTATTTTTGTGCGCAACTTCGGCTGCTGTCCATCACGAAACCGCCAGTTTCAAGGACTTACAAGTACTGCGCTGGATACGCGCCCCGTCCGGGGCGGGTGGAAAGCGTTTCTTGTAGGGCTCCTGGCGGTGCCTGTGGTGGGACGCAAGTAAATCGCGTCCCTTTTTTATTGGCACCGCTCAGCCCTACGGAAACAGTCCCGACATCGGCAAAGTCCGCGCCTTTCCCGAAAGGAAGGTCTTTGCTATGTCAAAGCCGTGTTCCGTTGTGTCGTTGTCGGCTAATCCCGCCGCGAAAAATCATTTTCTCACTGCCGTTCAGCCCTTAATCGACCGTGCCGAAATCGTGTCGTTCGATATTTTCGACACTCTGTTGTTGCGCCCGTATCTCGCGCCGACCGATTTGTTCGTCCATCTCGAACGCTCCGCCGGCAAACCGCTTTTCGCCGAAAACCGCATTCGCGCCGAAATCGCCGCGCGGGAAAAACTTGCCCCGCAAGAAGACATCACGCTTGCCGACATCTACGCCGCTATGCCGCCGGAATTTGTCGCGATGCAATCGCAAGAGTTGGCGTGGGAGCGGCGCGTTCTGCGCGCCAATCCTGAAACGGCGGCGGCGTTCGCCTACGCCCGCGACACCGGTAAGCGCGTCATCATCGTTTCCGATATGTATTTGCCGCCGGACTTCGTTGCAGAAATTCTGGCGCAAAACGGCTTCGCCGGTTACGAAAAACTCTACCTTTCGTCCACCGTTCAAAAGACCAAAGCAACCGGCAATTTGTATCGTTTCATCGCCGCCGAGTTGTCAATCGACCCTGCCAAAATTTTGCATCTCGGCGACAACGAAAAATCCGATTATCAAAACGCGAAAAACGCCGGTTGGCAGGCAGCACGGTATCGGACGCCGGTCGAAAAGTTTTTCGCGTCCGACGCGCGGGCGCAAAAATTCTGGCGAGATTCCAACGGCGACGACGGTATCGTGATTAGTCCGCATCTCGCGGCGCAAGCGTTGGCATATCGCGACGGCGGACGTCGCGGCGCCGTGGGCAAATTTTTGCGGAAATTTCGGCGCGAGGCGCTTATTCGCCGGCAATTAAACGCCGAGGTCGGTGCGTCGATAATGTTGACGTTGTTGGCGTGGCGGCGACAGAAAATCGCGCTCGGCTGGCTCGCGCCGGACTACGAGGAGCAACTCGGCTACGAATACGCCGGTCCGCTCGCTTACGGTTATTGCCGCTTTATCGCCGCGCAAGCCGCCGCCGAACATCTTGACGAATTGCTGTTTGTCGCGCGCGACGGCTACACCCTACAAAAGGTCTTCGCGTTGTTGCGACCGGCGACGCCGACGCGCTACGTCTATGCGCCGCGTTATCTGAACGCCGTTTGCCGGTTGGATTATGTCTGGCGCGAACAGGCGCAAATTATCATCGACCACTTCCGCGACCGCGACGCCGCGTTGCAAAAAATCGTCGCCGCGACCGACTTTTCACGCACGCCGCCGCCGGATTTTATTCAACAACATCTCGACCTTTTTCGCCGCTTGGCGGATGCGGAAATGGCGGATTATCGCCGCTATTTGCGCGAGACCACCGCCGCGCGCGTCGGCGCGGTGGACGCCAACACCACCGCGTTTTCGTCGCAAAAACTCATCGTTTCGGCGTTAGCGGGACAGGCGGTCGTCGGCTTTTACTGGGGCGTGCAACAAGCGTTTTCGTTGCACGGCGCGTTTGCGCATCGCTGTTTCGCCGGCCATTCGCCGTTACGCGACGAGAAGATATTTACCGCGAACTGGGATTTTGTCGAACTGTTGTTTGCCGCGCCGGAATTGCCGGTTGAAAGTTTGACGCCGGACGGCGAGCCGGTCTATCAAAAAAACGTTTCGCCGCACGAGAAAAAGCGCGTGGAAATTAGCGGACGGATTTCCACCGGCGCGGTGGATTTCGCGCACGACCTGCATGTGCTTTTGGGGGACGTCGCGCCGTTGACCGCGCCGCTGTTGGTGCGGTGGGTAAATTGTTTTTGTGAAATGCCGGCGCCGCTTGACCGGCAAAAAATGACCGCGATTTGGCACGCCCGCGACAGCGGACATCGCGTTTATCAACCACTTTTCGTCGGCAAAATCGCGTGGCGCGATTATTGGTGCCGCCCGCTACGCAGTTTGCAACTCTGTCGCGAATTTTGTTGGCGGTCGGTCGGACAAACCTTGCTGATGAGCGTGGCGATGCCGGTAAAAATCCGCTGGCGCGGCGTCCGGCGCTTTGCCGTGTCGCTATTCCCGTGCTGGCGCCGGCGCTATCTAACCGTAACGCTACGTATTTCGCCGACAACCGAATGGCGTTTTATGGTCGGGAATGAAAACGAATAATGATTACGGCGCGGGCGCGTAGGCGGCGCAAGCGGCTTCGAGCGCCTTGAAGTCGCAACAATTTTTGCTGATTAGCGGGTCGTGTTTTTCGACGACCGCGTGATAAACGAAATGGGCGCGACTGTAAATCGCCGCCGCGTTGCGCCGGCAAAATTGCAATTCCCAATTTAGCAAGCGGCGATACTTGGGCGACGGTTCGTTTTGGATGATTTTGCGCGTCGCCGCTTCCGGCGGCACCGGAATCATAAAGGCGAAACGGATGCAGGAAATGGCTTTTCCGCGCTCGTTTTTGATGATGAGATTCGTGCGTTGCGGAATCGTGAATGAAGAAATGGGCGCAAAATAGCGGTGTTGCGCAACGGATAAAACAACGCCGCAAAGAAATTTATTGTGCGAACCGACGGCGGAATAATCCACTCGCGGCACCCGGCGTTCCGCCGCCGCCAAATGGTTGATGTAATCCGCGTTGACTTCGTAGAAATCGAGTTCTTCCATTAGATTTTTCCAAAAAACGGGGACGGTTGCGAACAACCGTCCCGTCATTATCAGTCGCGCTTACGGCGGCGAAGCGCCCGCATATACCAGTCGCGCTTAACGGCGGCGAAGCACCCGCATATACCAGTCGCACTTAACGGCGGCGAAGCACCCGCATTACGTCGTTCATTGTAGCGCGACGGCGGCGCAAGTCAAAATTTTGGCGAGGACAAAATGGGTCGGGTGAAATTCGTATAAAGGAGGAAAAAATGAAAATAATTCTGACTGTATTTTTATGGCTGTTTATCCCGTTGCGGGGAGCGTGGCGTAAAATACGGGACCGACATTTTCTCGCCCCGCTCAATCAATCAATGGATTTCCATTTTCAACGGGCGACCATTCTAATCAGAAACGACATCGCCGCGCTCCGCTTGCATCTTCGCACCTTCGGCGAATACAAAAATAAATTTGCCGGCAAGGACGTGGCGTTGATTGCCACCGGACCGACCTTGAAAAATTTCAAACCGATTGAAAATGCAGTTTATGTCGGCGTAAATCGCGCATTCAAATATGACAAAGTAAAAATGGACTTTTTGTTTATGGCGGATTACGGCGGTCTTGATTATATCGAGGATGCTTGCGCTTATCCGGCGACAAAATTCTATGGGATATTGCGGCAGAATATATTTGAAGTAAATGCCAGAAGCCCGATAATCCCAGAATCCATCGCCATTAGACATAAGGCGAAAAGATATTATATCAATGCCGTCCACGACTGTTTAATCCAAAAAGATTTGGATTTTGTCTATGACATAACTGCCGGGGCGCTTACCTGCTATGGCAGTATTGTTTTTCCGGCTATGCAATTTATATTATGGACAAACCCTCAACGAATATATTTGGTAGGTTGTGATTGTAGCGCCGCCGGTCAATTCAATGACAGCAAACCTAATATACTTGGCATTGATTGTGTAATGCGTGGTTGGCGCCGAATGAAAGAATTTGCCACAACTTTTTACCCGGAAACCGAAATCATATCCGTAAATCCCGTTGGACTTAAAGGGCTGTTTAGAGATATCGACAAGGAGTAAGGTATGCAGTTTATCGCTAATTTGCGTTGTTCATCGCTGGTTGCCGGTGTCGGATGATGAATATTATAAAGCCGGTTGCTTGATGAGAGCGTTTTCTAATGCGGTTTCTCTATTCAATTGCCACGCCTTTTAAGGCGTGGTGGACGGGTAAAAAAAAAGAAAAGGGCTTTAGCCCAAAATAAAAAATGCGGTCTCATTCCACCGGCTTTAGCCGAATGATTGTTTGGGCTAAAGCCCACTGTTTTAGAACGCTAACCACGCGCTAAAGCGCGTGGCAATTGAATAGAGCATCCACCCCGTCTCATCGCGACAACCTTGACCATCTACGCGACTGCCTTTTTCGAGAAAATAAACCTCCGTCGCCGCCGATAATCGCCTTGAAAAAATCGACTTCATCAAGGCGGACATCGAAGGCGCGGAGCGCGAAATGTTGCGCGGCGCGACGGCGGTCTTGCAAAAGTTCGCGCCGAAATTGGCGATTTGCACCTACCACTTGCCCGACGCCCCGCAGGTCTTGGCGCAAATTATCCGCGCCGCCAACCCGCGCTACCGCATCGTCCAACGGCGCAAAAAACTCTTCGCGATGGCGGAGTAAATTATCGCCATTTTGAAATCGTTCGTTGATAAACACGGCGGAAAAATTATAAAGCGTCGGCTCAACACCGGAGAAAAAAATATGCTCGCCGCCACATTAGAAAACCGTTTGCGCCGCCGTCAAATCCGCGCCGCCGCTTCCGTAAGCGATTGCGCCGCCGCGAGCGCTCGTGTCGCGAAACTATGTCCCTACGGTTACGCGCACACGCCCAACGCGGAAACACTCCAAGCCATTAAAGACGCGGAAGCGGGAATTGGCTTGACTGCTTACGCGAGCGTCGAAGAGTGGCTGAAAAGTTGTGAGAGCGAAGCGGAATGACCGTCGTTGAAACCAATTTATTTAAGCGCGATAGAAAACGAATGGTCAATCGAGGCAAACCGTTCGTCAAATTAGGCGCAATGGTCGCGCTTATCGCCGCCCGCCAACCGTTGCCGCCGCAACATCGCGACCACCCGTTGACCGGCAATTACGGCGGTTATCGCGAATGTCATAGCGAACCCGATTGGATGTTGGTTTATCGCCTCTTTGGCGGCACGTTAGAACTTTACCGCACCGGCACGCATAGCGATTTGTTTTAGGCGAACTAAAATGCCAACGGATTTTCTCGGCTATCGCTTCCAAAGCCCCGACCTGTTGCGGACGGCGCTGACGCACAGTAGCGCGGCGGTCAGCGTCGGCAAACACAATCAACGGCTGGAATTTTTAGGCGACGCGATTTTAGGATTGGTGATTAGCGCCGAACTCTACGAAAAATTTCCGGCGGCGACGGAAGGGCGGCTCAGCGAATTGAAAGCCGGTTTGGTTTCGCGCGCGGCGATGGCGCGGGCGCTCCGTCGGCAAAATTGGCGGGAATTTATTTTATTAGGGCGCGGCGTGGGCGACGGCGATTTGCCCGACTCGATTTACGCCAATGTCGGCGAGGCGTTAATCGCGGCGGTTTATCTCGACAGCGGCGGCGCGTGGGAACCGACGCGGAATTTTATTTTCGCGCTCTTGCACGACGAGCTGACCGTCGTCAACGAAACGTCAACGCCGGTGAACTACAAAGCGGCATTGCAAAAACGGGCGCAAGGACGCGGCGAAATTCAGTATCGTTTATTGCGCCGTTTCGGCTCGCAACATCAGCCGCTTTTTCGCGTCGGCGCGTTTATCGGCGAGGAATTAGCCGGACAAGGCGATGCCGCGACGAAAAAAGCCGCCGAACACGCCGCCGCGCGAAACGCCTTGAAACAATTTACAATTAACAATTAACAATTGCGCTTCGCGAATTTGATAATCAAACTCCACTAATAATTGTTAATTAGACCTGTTCGATAACCAAGAGCGAGCAAATGTTCGTGTCTAATTTTTCGTGCCGCAAGGAAAAATGACGAAGCAATACCGAGAGTATTGCAAGGAATTTTGACGCGGCGGGACGGAAAATTAGCC
>BNUQ01000066.1 GCA_025997475.1 Planctomycetales bacterium | reverse complement strand
GCATAAAAACTCCTTCGTGAAAATTCAGGGAACCTCGATAGACCGCTTTTTTCACCACGAAACACCCGGCATTGCACGAACGGTCATTGGGTCATATTTTGCTTCTCGTGTTTTTTCGTGCTTTTCGTGGTTAGGCGGATGCCATTTAGCCAAGAACTCCGAGTTGTCGCCGCATATATTGCGCCACCGATTGACCGACCGCTTGCGGCATACACAAATCGACGAGCGAGCAATTTTCGCATTTTTTCTTGGCGTATTGCGCGCGCGGCGTTTTGTCGGCGGCGATAATCGCGCGGATTTTCGCCAGCAAATCGGCGACGTCCGCGCGAAGCGGCGCGTCGAGCCTCACGTCTTGGCGGCGGTGGTCTTGGAAATAATACAGTTGTCCCGCGGCAATCGCAACGCCGAACATTTCTTCCAAACATAACGCTTGCGCGCACAGCTGCACGCGGTCAACGTCGGTCATTTTTTCGCGTCCGCGCTTAAATTCGACGGGATTTATCCGCGCGGGCTTGCCGGCGGCGTCGAGCCACATTTCGACTAAATCGCATTTGCCGGTAAGTCCCCATTCGCGCGAACGCACCGCCATTCCGTATTCTTCGCGAAACGTCCGCCGCGATTCGCGGGTCTCGCGATGGACACGCGCGTGCAACACTTCGCCCTCGGCGGTGAAACGATTGTCCGCCCAGATTTGTTCGAGATGAATCAGCGCGTAACGGCGCTCGCAATAATACACTTGGGACAACGCCGACATCGGGATTAAATCGTCTTCGGAATAGGGCATTATGCCTCTTTTTTAACTTCATTTAGGACGGTTTCGCCATTATGACGAAGATGAAGTTTAACCCCTTTTGGTAAGGTTGCTTCAGTCCAAGTATTCACGACTTCGTAATCGGCGAAGGATTCGGGAAATTTTTTGCCGTCTTTCAACGAAACCTTGATTCCCTCAAATAGTTCGTGAGCGTGAGCGCAACCGAGACGAGTTTCTCGCAAATTTTGTTTTTTTTGCGATTCATCAGCATCGGCGGCGTGTGTACCGATATGCTCGAAATCGTAGAGTCCGCGCACGACCATTTCGGCGCGCGCCGCCGATGGGTCTTCGGTGAATAAATGCAGAATGGCATCGACAAGCAATTCGTAGTCGTCAGTCGTAAAGCCAGTTTTCTCGGCGAAAGACGGCGACACATAGCACTTGGCGGCGTAAAGCGCGTAAGGGACGATGTGTTTGTTGCCCATCGTGCGTTCTTTTTTCGCGTCATCCTCTTTCGTTACGGCGCAACGGGTGATGGTAATTTCCAAAGGTGTTATGGGATGAAGCGATTGCGCAAAAGAGAACTGAACGGGACCGCGAACTTGTCCAAAAGCCGAACCTTTAAGCACTCCATCGCCGGTCGAAAGAACTCCGCCAAAAGTGCGCAAATCATAAAATTCGCGACAAAGCCATTTTATAGCGGCTTCGGCTTTTTTGTCGTTCGTTCCGTCGGGTAATTTTTGGGCGGCAAAATCTTCGCCTTTTTTTTGTTCGGTCTCAATGACAGCACCTTGTTTGATGAGAATATTAAAACCGTTGCCAGTTTCCGAGCCGTTTTCCGAGCCGTTTCCCGACGCGCGTTCTTTCGGAAATAACTCCACAAAGTTGCGGATTTTCCGTTTGAGACAAACATCGGTAACGATGCCGCGATTGGTGTTTGGGTCGATGCGCGGCATATTGCCGGCATCGGGGTCTCCGTTGGGGTTGCCGTTGGTTACTTCAAATAACAACAGCAGGTCGTGACGATTAGTGAGTGTGCTCATAACAGTTCCTTTCATTGAAATATGTTTATGAATAAAAATAAAAAACGTGGATTACTCTTCCCCAAACAAATCGGATGAAGTTGAGTCAGTGTCTTGTTAGTTGCGGTTTTTCTTTGCCCACTCTCGCGCTACACCAATCAGTGGATTCATTCGTTCCGAAAAAGCGGCGGGGTCTTTTTCACGCAGTTCGACAACTTCGTCATAAGCGGTCGGATTGGTTTCTTTGAGGTAAAATAAAACACACGCTATGTCGCGGGCAATATCACGGGCAAGAGCATCGGCGGCTTGTTGCTGATAGAAGCCGAGCGCAAAACGTCCTTGCGCTTGCAAGTCGAGTATCCGGGGAAAAACCGGCGGGCATCCTTCGCCACAGGATTTGAATTTGGCGGCAATCGTCCGAATCTGTTCCTCTAAAAATCTCTCGCCGCCGCTCCATTTTTCCGATTTGCGAATTTTATTGAGGTGGTGGCGATTGAGACGAAGCAAGAGCGGAAAGACGCTCGATGGCGAAACGCCAGCGGTAGCGAAATAGCGTTCAACGACACCGGCACCTTCAAGTTTATAGTCGTGCGCTTTCTTTTGCGTTTCCGCCAATACCGAAAGCAAGCGTCCGCAGTTGTAGGCGGGGTCATTGGTATCTGTTAGTTCGGGTTTAATCTCCATTTCATTCTCCTTTCGGTTACGGTTAAGAATAAGTTTCAACAAAGCAAAACGGCTTTGGTCGTATATGAGTTTATATTTATCATCGCGCAAAAGACGCGAATGAAGTTGATTCAAAATCGGTGTAATTAACGAAACTGATGGCGAGAAATTCTCCAACGCGGCGCGGTAAAGTTGCGAGAGCACATCGGACGGTAAATCTTTGGCTTCGCGGACAGTGGTGTTAGCGAGCCAATAAACGGAAAGCGGATTATATTCGTTTTTTTTGTCCGCCGTCTTGCGGGCGGCGGACGGTGCCGGTCGTTGCGGTGCCGCAATATCAAGGTCGGCGAACCACTGCGTAAAATTTTCGACGGCTTGTTCCAAAGTCTCTTGAAGCCAATGGCGAACGACCACACGCCCGGAATTACCACCGAGCGTTATCGCGATAAAACTATCTTGTTTGGCTAAATCGCGCTCAATACCCGCCCATGGCGATTTCATAAAAGTAGTGACCGCTTGCGGGTCGGGCTGGTTCAACAAACGCGAAAACGTTCCGCCCGCCGAGGACTTTTTGACCACCCAAAAACAAAGAAGCGTTGGACCGATTCGCAAATGACCGTCATCTTTTTCGATGAGATAGTTCAAGGCGGCGCAGTAGGCAGTGGCGGCATCTTCGGAAGTCGGGCAATTCAAACTTTGGTCAAAACCGTAAGATGAGAATGCCGGTTTATCAAAAGAGACCAATGATGCGCCGAACGCGGAACCACCGGGAACACTCATAATTTTACCGTGTGTTTTAGCGATAGGTTGCTCCGGTTTGCCGGTGATAATACATAACCCACGCTCGGCACTGTCTTTGGTCTGTTGGATTTCTGCCGTGTGTGTTTTTCTCCACCATTGGCGAAGCATTGCGTCTTCCAACAATAATTTGCCGTCAACACGGAAAGTAAAATTATCTGTGCTAAGTTTGACTTCGGTGCCGGTGGCGGCAGAGTGAAGCCACCACGCTGAACTGGCATCAGGACGTTTTGCATCTTTGCCGAAGCGCAACAAAACCAGTTTGTCGTCCGCGTTTTCTAACGGATAAGAGACCGTTCTCTGATGCTCGTCCACTATCAATTTTTTACGAAACTCGGCGAGCGATAGCAATCCTGCGTGTTGAGTTTGCTCCGTCGCGTCAGTGATTTGTTGCCAAAACTCGGCGGTCTTGGCGGCATTATTTCTCTGACGGTCTTCTTCTTGCTTGTCGCCGCGTTTTTTCTTGGGTTCCGGGTCGGTATCGAAACCGAAAACGGCGGTGATTCCTTCCGCTAAAAATTCGGCAATGCCGCCGGCATTTTTTGATCGTGACGTTTGCGGACAGGAGTATTCTTTGCCGCGTTTTCCGTCCGTCGCCGTGTCAATCGCGCCGGTTCCAAGCAAATTACCGTTGTCATCAAGGTCGATAATCCAACGGACGGCTTTCGGCGCAAACGCGGGGTCGGCGAGTAAATTGCGTGAGACCGCGAAATCGTAAAGGTGTTTGAGCAACATTTTATTTTCCTTCCGTCGGCTGACTAATAATCGCGACTTCGTCTGGGTGACATCGCAAAATCGAATCGCGGATTTCCGCTTGGAAAAAAGACCGACACGGTGTAATTTCTTGTCCGGCGAAAAGGAGCGGCTCATACTCTTTCAGCCGCTTTTTTTGTTCGGGCTTTTTTAGTTCGGATAAACCCTGTTCAAATCTTTCCCACGCCGCTGCCAGATCCTCAGTGCCAAGCCACTTAAAACCTTTTTCAAATAAACGCCAGTCAAAAACATCGTAAAGCATCAATCCGAGCGGCTCGTATTTTATTAGCGAAAAATCCGTGCCGAGTTCTTGTTGGCGCCGCGCGAAAGCGGCTTCCGCGTCGGCTTCGTAATTGAAGTAAGCATCAAACTCACGAACGCCGAACGACGGACGATAAAAACATTTACCCGACGCGGCGCGGCGTTGGAATTGCGATTGATATTTGGCGAGATTGCAACGCGACGGGTCGGCGAGTTCCGATAGCCGAATTTCAGCGGTGATAAGATATTCAACTTCGCGTAAGCCAAGCATATTGCGTTGTGTACCGTCCGTCGCGCCGCCGCCGGCTTGAATCGGCGTGACCTTTTCCGGTGCTTTCATCCATTGTTTCGCGTTATCGATGCTGATAGCGGCGGTAACTTCGTTACGGCGTGTCGAAAACCACACACCGCGTTTGACGACGCGAACGGTGTCGATGAGGTAATACATCTCCGGTTCCCAAAAAACGGCTTCGAGAATCCCCCGCGCGGCGGACGGCGTGATGACGGGATAACTGACCCGCTCAACTTTCATTTCGGGACGAGTAAAACAGGCAAAGTCGCCCCAGACACGGAGCGTAACCCTATTATTGTTGCTCATAAAATCCTCGTTATTTTGGCGATGACGCGATAAAGTCTATAAAAAAGAAAAATGAGGAACAAACGGATTCTTAACCACCGTGCCGCCGATAATTTGTCCGTCTTGTAAATCTTCGGATAACAGGTAAGCGCAATGATTTTTCACCGCCGCGGCAACTACCGCGCTGTCGTAGTAAGAAAAGCCGTAACGTCGCTGAATATCCAACGCCTCGTAAGCAAAAGTTTCTTCGACGATAAAAACATCGCAAACCGCCAAAATTTCCTCCACGGCGGCGCGGATACAAGCCGCCGGCAATCGCAATTTCCGCAAGCAGACATTGCAAAATTCACCGATAATTTGCGTACTGATTAGACAATCGAATTCATCAAACACTCGAACGGCGGCGTCCGATTTCCGGCGTTCGTTCGTCGAATAGGCGTAAATCAATATGTTGGTGTCAATAAACGCGCGGTTAGCGTCTGGCATTAGCGTCCTCGCGGTTGAAAACAAAATTCTGGGTGTCGATTTGCAACGCCTTGAAGTTTCCTTTAGTTACCCGTCCGGTCGCGCGACGCGGAACCACCGGCGGCGGCTCCGTCGAATAATCGGACAAGAATGAAACCGTTACCAACACCGGCGTCGCGGAAGTCACGCGATACGGCGTGGGAATTTCAATACGGTTGTCCAACACCTGCGATTGGAAAGCGAAAGGATGCATAATTAAGTTCTCCATATCGAAAAAACGTTCACTTTTAAAAAATAAAATCCTCTAACGGCGGCGCATCGTTGGGTTTGATTATACCGAGATGGCGATTGTATTGCGCGGTGTCCAAAACAAAAATTTCCAGATTAGGCAGAAGCGGTGTGAGCATCTTGCATTTGTCGTCAGAGAAATAATCGAAGTCCTGTTGGCGGACGTTCACCATATAACGCTGGAGGCGGCGGAGGTCGGCGCGCGTGAACCGCGGTTGGTTTGGTAACGGTTTCCGACTGCGCAATTCCTCAATGAAATGACGGGCGTGACCAATCGGAATGATAACCGGTGTGCCGCTGTCCTTGATGACCTCGGCTTTTTCCGCGACATTGCGAAAACGAAACCGTTGTCGGTCTTCCTGAATAGTGTTTTCGCCTTTTTTCGTGTGGTCGGTATCGACGAGTTTAAAGATATCCGAAAAATAGGTCGCGAAAATTTTCGGATTAGTCGCTAATTCTTCCTCCGCTTGGTCGCCGAATCCATTCAGCGTGATATTCGCCTGACCGGCTGCGGTGGTATAAATTCCCGACGGGAGTTTGTTATCAGATGGCGTAAAAACATGCACTTCGCCACGGCACCACTCGCCTTTCGCATTTTTCAACTTACCCTCGCGATTACACCGCCCCGCCACTTGCACCAACGAATCTAACGGTCCCATCGCTCGCCAAACCACAGGAAAATCAACATCGACACCGGCTTCTATGAGTTGCGTCGAAATCACGCGGCAGGGCAAACCGGCTTTCAGGCGGCGCCGAATATGTCGAATGACCGCCAACCGATGCGCCGGACACATCGCCGAGGAAAGATGAATCGGCTTGGCATTTTTGTCGGTGATTTTGGTATTCAGTTTTTCCCATAAATCGCGGGCGTGGCGTGTGAGATTGACTACGCAAAGAACTTGCGGTTCAGCGGCGAGATGGGCGGCGAGTGTATCCCCGTCAAGCGTTTCGCTGACGCGCGGCAAATGATAATTGACGCGGCGCAGTTCGGCGAAAAGTTCTTCCGGCACCGGCGCGATTTCCGTAATTTCATCGGGACGAAAACCGTCCGGCAAACTTACGGAATAACGAAATGCCGGTTGCGTTGCGGACGAAAACACAAAACTAACGCCGTAAACATTGACGAGTTCGCGAAAGACATTTAGCACTGGCGCGAGCAAATGTGTGGGCAGAGTTTGCACTTCGTCGAAAATGACCACGGAATTAGCGATGTTATGGAGTTTGCGAGCGCGAGATGGCGATGCCGCAAAAAGTGATTCGATAAACTGCACGGAAGTGGTGATGACCACCGGCGCATCCCAATTTTCCGTGAGCAACTCAAGCGTGCTGTTTTCTTCTTCATCGGCGTTATCGCGCGGTTTGACCGACGAATGACATTCCAACACCAAATTTTGATTATCGGGGTCAAGAATTTTCCGGTATTCGGCGGCGTTTTGTTCAATGATAGAAAGATAGGGAATAACGACGATGACGCGGCGCAAACCGTGCTGTTTGGCGTGCGCGAGCGCGAATGCCATTGCGGCAAGGGTCTTGCCGCCGCCGGTGGGAACGGTGAGCGAAAAAAATCCGCGCGGTTTTTCGGCTTGGGTAAGCGCGTCATCAAAGATGCGATTGCGCGTTTGAGACAGTGGACTATCGGGGTTGGCGCGTCGCTTGCGGTCGCGCTCGGCAAGGACGCAAGTTAGCAATTTTTCCGCATCAAGTTTTGACGAGAGCTCCGCCAATATCGCCGGATTAGTTTTGAGTGCTTCCCAATAAGCGGCATCTAAACGGTCGGCATCAACTAAACAAGAGAAAATTAGTCGTGTGAAAAACTCCAGTGATAAACAAAAATCTTGTTCTGTCTTGCCATCTTTTCGTTTCACTGTTTCCGGCAATTCGTTTTCCGACGGAAAATGAATTTGACTTGTAAGCGAGGAAATCAGGGCAGTGCTTCCGTCTTTCGCTTTTTTAACTGCGTTTTGCAAATCGGCAAGATTATGAAGTCCGGCGTGATGACCGGCGATAGCGAACGCAAGCGGTAAAGAGTCGTGAGAAAACGCCACCTCCGCTCCATAAATAGCGTGTTGCGTGTCTTTGCCTTTGGAGCGTTCACCTGCCAACATTGATTGAAATTGCGGACGGGCTTTGCCAAGGTCATGAGACAAAGCGGCGCCGCGCACCCAATCTGCGGCGTCAAAGGGCATTGCAAATTCTGCGGCAATATCGGCAACAGCGTTAAGATGTTCGGCGAGCGTCTGCCATTTTTCCGGCGGCTGATCGGCAAGCGAATGAGCGTAAAAAGTCGTCGGACCGTCGCCGGCAATCTCCATTTGAATGTTGTATCGACGCTCAACCATTGCCTTCTCCTTTACGCTTGAAATTCGCCGAATTACATTATACCTGTTCGATAACCGTCAGTTCTTTAACATGTAATGCTCTCGAACTATTGATGTTACGATAAAAGGAAACTTCGAAAGCGTTGTCGGGACAGCAAGTTCCTTGGCGAATATAGAAAACCTGATTTTGTCGAAACGATGCCCCCGATTGCCCATTTTTATTTCGGCGGTTATCGAACAGGTCTTGTGTAAGATCTGTTGCGTAAAAAATATAAGGCACTTACGAAAATTCAACGGCATACCGTGAAAAGCGTTTCCTTTATTTTTGAAAGAATGCGAGTTTAGATTCAATTACGGCAACGCCGAAGAGCAGTTGAAAACACTCAAAAAATGGCTCAAATTTTATAACCAAAATCAGGTAAAAATAACCCGGTTATCTATTGCCGGCACCCGATTACTCCGCCCTGCCCCGTTACAAAAAATTACGATTATCGTTGCCACGCTTTGGTCTTGGCTTAAAATGCGCGTTTCCAAATTTTAACCGGTGGAGGATTTATGGACTTTTCCAAAATGCTTGAACAAGCGCACACCTTTGGCGAAATGTTGGACAAGAAAACCAAGCAACACAAAGTCAGGATGAAAAAGTTGCGCGTCGAAGCCGCGGCGGGCGGCGGTATGGTCAAAGTCGTGATGAACGGCGACAATAAAATCGTCAAACTCGACATCGAAAAAGAAGTCATCGACCCGAACGACAGCGAACTGTTGGCGGACTTAATCATCGCCGCCGTGAACGACGCCACCGCCAAAGTTACCGACGCGCAAAAAGAAAACATCGAAGACCTCACCGACAGCATCGACCTCAACGCGCTGGGGCTCGACCTCGGCGCGTTGACCGGCAAAAAATAAACATTGACTAAAAGAAAGAACGTATCCACGAATTTTCACGAAACCGAGCGAAGCGAAGGTTAGTAGACCTGTTCGACAACCAATTCGCGGCAAATTTTCGGCTAATTTTCCGTCCCGCCGCGTCAAAATTCCTTGCAATACTCTCGGTATTGCTTCGTCATTTTTCCTGGCGGCACGAAAAATTAGACAC
>BNUQ01000065.1 GCA_025997475.1 Planctomycetales bacterium | reverse complement strand
TAATCGATGATTTTCCTGTTCATAGCGCGTCGCCAAATTGCGCAATTCCTGATTTTCCTCGCGCAAACTTCGCGAACAGCCGCTCCCCAAAGCCAGTAGCGCCGCCAAACTTAACACGGCAAAAATATGCGTAAATCTCATCGGTCATCTCCTTTTAATGCGGGAAAAATGTCGCTTGGGCTTGAAACGTATGAATTGTAAGTTTATCGGCGGAAAATAAATGCCCGCCGCGCAGAATTTCGACAACGGTTGACGGCGAGCGGCGCGGTAAATTTAATCCCCCTCTGCGAACAGGTCTATTCGTTGCGCGATTCTGGGGTATAACGACGACCGTCCCGTAGGGGACGCAGTCCCGTAAGACGGTATGTCGGAAAATAGACCGCGTCCCGAGCGGGACGATGCTCGTTAATAGCCGGATAGGTTCTCATTCTTTGGCGCAGGTTTGATATGTCCGCACCGTGGTTTTTTACCGAGCGCGTAAATTTGGGCGCCGTGCATTTGTCGGCGGCGGAAGCCCAACACGCCGGCGCGGCGAAGCGGCTGAACGCGGGCGACGCGGTTACGCTCTTCGACGGGCGCGGCGGCATCGGCGTCGGCGAAATTAGCGCGCTTGGCAAGCGCGACGCGGTCGTCGAAATTGCGCGTCTCGAAACCGCGCCGCCGCCGCGACCGCTGACGATTGCCACCGCCATTCCCAAAGGTAAACGCTGGCAAATACTCGTCGAGAAATTGACCGAAATCGGCGCGACAAAAATCGTGCCGCTCAAATTCGCGCGTAGCGTGGTGACGGGCATTGAAATCACGGCGGCAGCGCGTTGGAGCATCGAAGCCGGCAAACAAGCGCGCCGCGCGTGGTTGCCGGTTATCGAAACGGAAACGACGTTGGCGAAATTTTTAGCGACCGCCAAAGACGCCGACTTGTTTTTAGCCGACCCGCAAGGCGAAAAATTGACCGGCGGCGATGCGGCGGCACGGGAAGTGCGGAAAAAGGCGGAACGGGTCGGTTTAATCGGACCGGAAGGAGGACTGACGCCGGAAGAAGTCGCCGCGTGCGTCGCCGCCGGCGCGCAACTGCTACAACTCGGCGACTATATCTTGCGCGTGGAAACCGCCGCCATCGTTGCCGCGATAATGCTGATACATCATTAACAATTTACAATTCTTAACTCAAGTTACGCGATTGATTGTTTTGATAATTTATTCCGACAGTCGCGCTGAAAGCGCGAAACATATCAGCCTATGGTAAGCGGCGACGCGCTATCAGCCGCGCCACCATAGGTAAAGACGGCGCAAAGCGCCAACCGCAATTGGACGGTTCGCCGAGTTTTGGCGAACCGCTTTCGCCGCCGCCGCGTTTGCCGCCGCAAACCGCGCGGCGGAACTGTCGGATGGTTCGCTCCGCGAACCGCTACCTATGGTGGCGGCGCCAAGAGCATGCGCCTTACCATAGGCTGATATGTTTCGCCCCGTTGGGGCGGCTGGCGGAGATTTCTCAAATTCTTCGTTGCAACCGCGCCAACGAAGACCGCGTAACACGAATTTGTAATTTTTAATTAAACCTCTTTCTGTCAATTAAATTAGCCCCATTTCGTTTAGATACGGCGACGGCGCCACTAATGTTTCCCGCATACAGGTAGAATAAGCGAAGAGCAGTTTTTTACGAGCGCGGGTTGTCGCGACATAAAACAACCGGCGCTCGCTTTCAAGTTCATCCGATTCTTTGGCAAATTTGTTCGGCCATATTTCAGCATTGGCATCCAAAACATACACGGCATCATATTCTTCGCCTTTGATGCGCAACGCTGTCGTCAAGTGCAATCGTTTATTCACATTGGCATTGCCGGCATCATCGTCATTTCGCAAACTGACTGTCCGCGATTTTGCAATTGTCAACTCAATATCGTGCAAAAACACATCGAAATCCGCTTTATATTTCGCGGCAAAATCAATGAGATGATAAAACGGCGGGTCGGTATAAAAAATGGCGTCGTCGCTTTTTCCGTAATCCTTGGCGAAACCCTCAAATTCTTCGGAAAAAACCTGAATTGTTCCCGAAACAGTTTTGGCGTTCAAAAAATCCCTTACGGCTCGCGCACATGCATCAGAGAATTTTTCTTTCTTGGTTTTTTCCCCCGCATCTCTATTCATAAATTGACAGCATCCGCCGCTTCCTTTTAGGGTAAAATAAACCTCATCCGGCGTTTTTGCGGATAATTTTTGCTCCAGATAAGTTGATAATTGCAGTTTGTCGCTTTTCTTAATTTCATAGCGTCCGACTTTATGACAAAGAGCCATAATATCAGAACTCGACACCCATTCAGGATGTTGCAAAAGTTTTTTCTTCAATTCAAGTAAGTTACTCAATTCGGAAAACGCCCGGTCAAGAAACATATTCAAATCGTCCGGGGTAAAGTAGTCAATCCCTTCTTTGGTGAACAACACCTCGTAGGGCAACAACTGACTCCTTTTTCTGGCAATCAGGGCAATTCGTTGGTGGAGATTGCCGTTGAGTTCTGTTTTCACCGCATTCATAACATATTCAAATAATTCGGCAGAATCGCGTTTTTCCACCACCGCAATTTCCGCGTCATTAACCGATGAGGTTGAAATCGCCTTAGGCACCCGATTTTTATTGCGAACAATGAGTTTTTGCGATATATCAACGATATTTCGGGGAGAACGATAGTTGACTCCTAAGGTGAAAGTAGAAAATTGTCCGGCAAAATACCGGTCGGGCGTAATGATAAAGTTCGGCGACGAACCACGAAATTCAAATATAGTTTGGTCGTCATCGCCAACCACCACCAAATGAGATTTATAATGGGTTACCAATGAGTTAATAAACTGCAAATCCAACGGGCTAACATCCTGAAATTCATCCACAAATATATCGGTATATACATTGCGCGAATGGCTACCTTCGCTGATTTTTTGTTGTAAAATGGCGTTTGCCTGAAACTTCTGGTCATTGAGCGAAATTTTATCCGACGCAAAAAGCCGGGATGAGAATTCGCAATAAAACGGATACCAACGCACCAACATATTTTCGATTATTTTTTCGGTGTCCCAATGGTCAAACGCTACTTTGGTAATAAAACCATAAGCGCACAATTCAAATAGTTGGGTTTTGAAAAAACGAACATTCTCTTTAATTAAAAAATTAAAATGCGCGGTAAAGTGTTGCGGGTCAACCGCAATACCGAATCCTAATTCTTTCAACGCATCCATAATATCAAACAATTTTTCGGCTTGTTTTATACTCATTACGAATTGGTTTGCGGATTTGTTTTACCGAAACGTGGACTGTTGCGTATTTACGCAAATGACTTTTCCGCAAACCAATTCGTATTGAGTATAGATAATTTCTCGCCGACATAATCTTTTGTATCCGTTCATATTTTTTCTGGTCCCACACCGGCTTCATCCAGTTGTAAAACGCGCTCTTCCGGTCTGATTTGTTGATGACCGCGATTCTGGAATGCTCATTTTTAACCATTCTAAAACCCAAAGAGTTTAACGTGCTAACTTCCACTTTCCCGCGCAATAAGGCAAATTCCGCGTCATTCTTTATTCGCTCTTGCAAAACCGCCCGCGCCACCCTGGTAAAAGTAACGATTAAAATACGCCGCGCGGCATCATAGGTTACCAACCGCACGCACCGATGAAGCAAACTTGCCGTCTTACCGGCGCCTGCCGGAGCGAGCAGGCGGATAAATTCACTATCCGCGTTAATAAATTGTTTTTGCGATTCGTTTAGTTCCATAAAGTTTATTTCCCGTCAATGAGAAGTGTTAACATACCTTCGACATCGCTTGCATAAATAGCCAAGTCCCATTTGACGCCGAGTATTTGGTCGAACGCTTTCTTTTGCGCGGCGATGGCGATCTGCTCCGCGCCACGGACATCGTTGGGTTTCGTCTCGACTATCAAATGCAGGGAGATGTCCGCCTCGCCCTCGCGCTGGATGGCAAACACGAAATCCGGCGTGGTCGTGCCGCCGGTGTAGGTCGGCACTTTGATGGAGCGGCGCGGCAACTTGCCAAAAACGACAACTTCGTCGCGTTGTTCCAATTTCAAAACCTCGTGCTCCAACTCCGAGTCAAAGCGGAACGGCGGCGCGTATAAATTGCGCACATCATCTTTCACGTCCCGCGCCTCGTTCGTGCCAACCGCGCCGGCATCGAGTTCCGCCCGCAAAGTGCCACCGGCGTCAAAAACAGAAGTTCGCGCCGAAAAGTCCAAGGCGCGATAGGTGTATTTTTGTTGGAAAACTCT
Organism: Planctomycetales bacterium; assembly: GCA_025997475.1. GTDB lineage: Bacteria > Planctomycetota > SZUA-567 > SZUA-567 > SZUA-567 > MS499-59. The sequence goes on along the minus strand of BNUQ01000065.1, from coordinate 5,057 downwards.
TTGAAATTCGCGTCGAAACTTTAAAACAAAATTAGTGGCACTTTTCGTGTTCAAGAGAAGTTTTGCGGTGGCACCGGCGGCGGTCATGGCCGATAATTTTTCGCCGATTTTTCTGTGTAACAGTGCCACCGGCAGAGACGTTTGTTCGTGAATTGACCTCAGGAACTTGCCATACGGGAGCGTGGAAAAGTCGCTGTCTGCGTAGATGTTGCTTTCCATAAGTGCCATTGTCTCGCTTTCACCGCTTTCGTTTTCTTGACGGCGAACGGAGTCCGTGCGAATTTCCGTTCGCGCTTTAACAAACGTGGTCTCAACGCCTTCATTGCTTGTTCTCAAGACCTCATCGAGCAGTGCCTCCAGTTCACCGGTGCCGAGTTTCTCAAATTCGAGCATATACCGGTGTGTCACTTTCGCCCAAAAATCGCGGATTTTATCCCAATTCTCTTTGCGCAGTTTCACCATTGGACGCTGATTTTTTCCACCAGCATTGTCTGTGACTTTGCCTTTCTGGACGCGCAGGGTTTCCTCCAACTTCGGGAAAGTTTCCAGCATTTTTTCATAACCGCCTTCTTTGAAAGTGTTGTCGCGTTTAATGGCACCAGCGTCGTCAAGTTTTTCCAAAACAGCGTTTCTTTTTTCCGAAAACGCAGCAGTGTCAGTTTTGAGTTTTGCGACATCTTCGCCTTGCGAACGGAGAATGAACTCTATGGTCTTTTCTGTCACCTTGCCGGTGTCGAGTTTCAACGGCGCGTCGTCGTTGATTTCGCCGACCAATTTTTTAGCGAAACCTCTTTCGCTCCAATCAATGATGTAATCAAGGCGAAACTCCTCGGCGGACAACCGTTTGCCATTTTCGTCCACCGGCAGACGCAAGCCGCGTCCGACTTCCTGCAATTTGCTGATTTCACTGCCGCTGGTGCGCAATTTTGTGATGACAAATACGTTCGGGTTGTCCCAACCCTCGCGAAGTGTCCACTTGCTAAATAAAAACCGGCGGACATTCCACGAACCGTCTTTGCGTTTGAAGGAAAGCATTTCTTCTTTGTTGCGCAAAATGTCGTCCACTTCTTGCTGCAAGGCTTCGTCGCCCTTGCCAGCGTCCTCGGCAAAATAACCGGCGTGGGTTTCGCCCAAATGTGCGAGCGACGCTTCTAAAAACGCTTTGTATTGCGTGTCGATTTCACCCGCGAGCAAAGATTTTATCTTTGTGCGCAGCAGTTCCTCGAACTTGACTTTCAGCCAGCCGTCTTCGCTGCGATAACTTTTTATGCTGTCAATGAAGAAGAGTGACAGCGTTTTAATTTTAGGCGCGTTCACGCCTGCTTTTTCGCGCCGCCAATTTTCTCTTTCTTTGGCAAAATGTTTTTCAATGGCTTGCGACAACAGGAGTTCCTGATAACTCGTTGCGAACAGTGCCGGTAACAAAACTTGCCCCTCGTAGAGTTTCAAGGCGTTGATGGCGAGGTCGTTATCTTCGTCGAGACCGAGTTCCACGCCGTCGAAGTCACTTGGGAAACTGTCGCCGAATTTGACTACAAACGTTTTGCTATCGCTTTTGCGCATCAACTCCACTTTCTTTTCGCGTTTGCTGACAGCGCGGACTCTGTATTGCCGGTCTGCTGCGGCTTCGTCAACTTCCGGGTAATGAATGTCTATTCCTTTCACCAAGCCGCCGTTGAACGCCTGCACACTGCCGAGGTTATAGACAAGGTTTTCGTAGTCCTTTTTGCCGCCACCGACATCGGGAAACGTTGCACCAAAACGGATAATTAACTGCGGTTCCAAATTGACAATCGCTTGATAGGCTTTGCCGTCTTTTTTGAAGCGGTGCGGCTCGTCTATAATTATTATAGGGCGTGTTTGTTTCAATGCCGCCACGGGACAACTCAAGCCGCCGAAAAGCGTCTGGTCGTAGTCGTCCCTTGTCATGCTTTTGCTCATCAACATTGCGTCGTTAATCAGCAAACATTTGATTGTGTTTTGCTGGTTGCGACTGCCTTCCAAATAATCAATCAACTCGCTCGGCAGTGTCTTTCTTCCTTTTTTCGTGTTGAAACTCCCGGCATTGATAATGTCGAGATCTATTTTGACATTCTCATACAGCGATGAAAAATGCTGTCGTGCGTAATCGGCGGTGATAAAGTTTTTCGTGCCTTCTTTGATTGGCAACGACGGCACGAAAATAATGAACTTTTGCAACTCGAAATTCTTGTAGAGTTCATACATCAACTGTGTATAGACGTAGGTTTTGCCGGTGCCTGTCTCCATCTTGACATCAATGTTTTTGCCGCCGTTGCTTTCGGGCAGTCGTGCGGCGCACAAACGCCCGTCGTCCAAACGAATTTGTGGATTCGCATAGACGTCCTTGTAGTCGCCGCCACCGTCGCCGGCGACAATGTTGCGGCACCCCGCCATTGCTTTCAGCACGGCGTCTATTGCGTGGCGTTGGTGTTCAAGTTGTTCTAAAAAGATTGCCATAGGTTCAGTTTTTTCCCTCCGTTAGCCAGTTTGTTAAGTTGTGGTGAGAGATGGTGTTGTCGGGCGAGGCAAAGTTTTTTTCAAGTGTCAGGACGAGTTTTTCGCCGTCGGTGATTTTTGCCAACGGCGCAAACTCGCGTTCCACAGTTTTTGCGGTTTGTCAAGTTTTTCTGGTTATGACCGGTAAAAGCTTCCGGCGGCGAAAGTTTTTCGGGTTATGGTCGGTTAAAAACGTTCGGTGATTTCAATCTTGTGGTCGTCGTCCAAATTGGTTTTGAGGTTGTTTTTTAATTCCGTCAAAACTTCAAAACGCAAGGAATACGCATAAACCATAATCATTTGCAGGTGCAGTTCGTTTTTGCCGAGTTTGTTCAGCAATGCTTTTGTCGCCGGAGTGTCCCAGTTTTCATCAAGAATATACAAGCGTTGTCCCGTATGGTAGGCGGTTGCTTTTTTCGTGTTGCCAAATTCTAATGCTTCAACTTTCGTATCAAAACCAAAGCCGTCGTCAATCAACCAAGTAGCAAGCAAAGTTTCTGTTCCGCTTGCTTTGTTGCGGTCGGTTTCTTTCGCGGTGTTTTCAAGTTGCAATTCTTTTGCAGAAAACGGCGTGAGCATATCATCGGGAATAAGTTGCCCTTCCGTTGAAACAAACTCGTCAATTTTATCAAGAGTTTGAATTGTCGGCGTTTTGAGATAAAACGACTTGAAGCCCGAAGTGTCGCCGATTTTTGCGGCGGCGCGGCGAATGCGTTCGCGGCTGATTTCGTCAATGGTTTTGTAGCCCGCTTTTACCGCTTCGCCGGTGGGGTTGCAGTTTTCGTCCAAAGTGCAAAGAATCCATTTGCGGTTGCCGCCGTCCTCTTTGTTGAGTTGCATCACGGCATCGGCAGTCGTGGCAGAGCCAGCAAAGAAGTCGAGGATTAAACTGTCTTTGTTGCTTGTGAAACGCAGAATATGTTGTATAAACCTAACAGATTTCGGGTTGTTAAATACTTTTTTGCCATCAAAAAGGTCTTTTAATTGTGAAGTGGTCGCTCTATTATCTTCATAATAATAACTTTTGAGTTTTTGCGTAACAGTATCAAGACGTTTCTTGATTTTTGGAATAATTTTTTCATCATCACCCCATAAAACATCGCTTACATTACTTGCTTTCTCAAATGTTTCTTGTGTCCACCTATAGCCATATTCTGGTTTTGCGCAAACTTTTTTTGTAAGAGGGTGCATAATGTCGTATGTATAACCGCCGGGCTTTGTGTTAGCAGAATTACCCGGATAAAATACCCCCTTTTTATCAACATAAGAATAATGAGCAACACCTGATAAATCATCGTCGGTAATTTTAATCCATTCTCTTAATGTTTTCTGTATTTTCTCAATATCGTTAGAGTATTGTTTTTTTAATTCTTCATATTTGGTCTGAATTATTTTCCCTTTGTCAGAAGGTATCTCCCAATAATCTTGAGAAAGAACATTTTTTACATAGCACAAAACATACTCGTGTTCTGTCGCTATTTGAGTTGGATTATTATCTGTCGCTGTTTGCCATATTATTTGCCCTACAAAATTTCTATCGCCCCCAAACACCTCATCCATCAGCAACTTCAAATTCGCCTGTTCGTTGTCGTCAATGGAGACAAAAATCACGCCGGTGTCTTTGAGCAGGCGTTTGGCGATGACGAGGCGTGGATACATAAAGGTAAGCCACGCGGAGTGGGAACTTTTGCCGGTGAGGGCGCGGACGCGGGCGACTTCGGTGTCGGTCAAGCCCAGTTTTTCCTTCAACTGCTCGTCGGTGAACTTGAAATTGTCGCCGTAAACAAAGCCGTCCGAGCCGGTGTTGTAGGGCGGGTCAATGTAAATGACATCCACTTTGCCGGTGTAGGCGTTCTCAAGGTGTTTGAGGGCGTCGAGGTTGTCGCCGGCGATAAAGACATTTTGGCTGTCGCGATTTTCGGGGGCGGCGTTATGGGCGGTGTCGGGGACGAGGACGGTTTCGGTTTTCAAGCCCGCTTGGAGTTTGGCGTAGTCCTTGCCGATGAAGCGGAGTTGGTAACCGTCGCGGATTTCGTCGGGGTCGCGGACGGTGCCGGTGACACTTCCGACAGTGGCACCAACGTTGGCAGTGACGGCGGCACCGAGACCGCCGCCGACAATTTTTAAGTCGTTAAAACGGGGGGTCTCGCCGCGCGGTTGACTGATCATCGGTTACCTGCTTTTATGGGTTTGGTAAAAATGTGTCCACGAATTTCCGGTCCCTGATTGTATTGCCATCAATTTAGAACTCCACTTTATTTTTCCATTTCGCCCGCCCCCACGCCCGCGCCCCCTCTTTATTGGTGCGTTCAGCACGGCGTTGAGCGCTTGGCGTTGATGTTCAAGTTGTTCTAAAAATAGTGCCATTGCGAGTTTTCGGTGTTTTTGAGTGAAAAGTTTTTCGGGTTATGGAAGAGAAAGGTTAAGAATGCTTTCCGCCAGTAATAGTTCAAGATTATCAAACTTTCCGTGAATTTGGGCGAATTCAAGATAACGATAATAGGCGGATTTTCGTTCTTTTTCCACAATAGGCGGGAGAA
>BNUQ01000064.1 GCA_025997475.1 Planctomycetales bacterium | reverse complement strand
TTGTGGTGGAGTTAATGAAATTTCAGGAAATGGATTTACAAAAATTGTTGCTGTCCCAGAAATATTTCTGGGACAGCAACAATTTTTGTAAATCCATTTCCTGAAATTTCATTAACTCCACCACAAATGATTATTCTTGGGGACTCAATTGAATTATTTACGATGATAGGAACTTCGCCTTGGTCGATAAATTACACATTAAACAGTGAAAACCAAAATTTATTTACAAACAATAATTCATATTTTTTTACGCCCCCATCAAGTGGAATTTTTGATTATAATGTTAATTCAATAAGCGATAATTTTTGTTCGCAAAACCTTGATTTATCAACAATGATAACCGTAAAAGACACTTCTTTATTAACATTTGATAAATATGTTGTAACAAAATGGGATAATATTTTTATCTTAAATTTACGAAAATTAGAAAACGAAAATTTATTACCAAATAATTGCTTATGGTATGAAAACGATATATTATTAGGAGAAGGAATGAGTTACTCAAAAGGAAATAATATTTCCGATAAATTTATTGGAGGAGCAATATACCGATTTGAAATTGAAACAGCGTCAGGGCAAAAGGTTTCTACAAATAAAATATATGTTTTAGAAAAGGCAAAATCAATAAAAATATATCCTAATCCTATATCAGTCAATCAAACTTTGACGATAGAATATTTGGGAGAAATTATGGAAGACGGAATAATTGAAATTTACGATGAATTAGGGAAGAAGATTATTCTTCAAATGGAAGGAAATAAGACTACAATTCCAAACATCTTTATATCAGGGACTTACGTTGTTAAAATCAATAATAATACTACAAAATTAATTGTAAGATAATGGCAAAAAAAACATCTTTAATACTTATTTTCATAATTTCTACTTTAATCGGTTTTGGACAACGGTATAGCGAACTTACAGTTGAATTAGGTGGCGGATTATCATCAATAAACTACAAGATGGATTATGGAAAACAATCGGCTGGATTTGGAGAATTAAAAATATACGGATTTGTGGTAATATTTGAAATTGTTTGAGTTGAAGTGCCGTCAAAATAGGTAACAGACCAGGGTTGGTTGCCTGTAAAAGTAAACAATTCGATATTCGCACCGATACAAATTGATTCAGAATTTGCTACTGATATTTCTGGAAGAGAATTTATTGTAATTGTAGTACTTGCTGATAATGTGTCGTTTGTGCAAAAATTATCTGATAGCTCGATGATTTCAAATGTATATGTGCCCTGTTGATTTTCGGAAAAATAGTAACTGTTTGTTGAAATATTTGAAATCGTTTGAGTTTCAGTTCCGTCATAATATGTAACTGCCCAAGGTTGCTCGCCAGAAAAATTAAATAATTCGATATTTGCTTCGGAGCAAACATTTTGTGAATTTGCAATTGATAGGTTTGGCAACGCTTTTACTGTAATTTCTGTATTATTGGAAATAATGTTGCTACAATTATTATCGGATATTTCTATTAACTCAAAATTGTAAATTCCGCTATTAGTTTCCGAAAAATAATAATCGTTTTCAGTGTAATTTGAAATTGTTTGATTTATAGAATTTAAGTTGTAGGTCAAAGTCCATGGTTGAGTTCCACTGAAATTAAATAAAATTATAGTATCGTTTTGACAAATATTTTGCGAAGTTGCTAGTGTTACGTTTGGAAGTGGATATGTTGTTATTTCACAAACTCCTGAAATTGAGCTTATTGTGCAATCGTTGTCGCTAAAACTGATTAATTCAAAGTGAGATGTGCCAACATTGTTGAAAGTATAATAATAAGGTGAAACCAAAATATTTGAAATAGTTTGATTTGATGTTCCATCGTTATAAGTTACCGACCAAGGAGCATTTCCAGTAAATTCAAATAAAGCCACACTGTCTCCGAGACAAATGTTATGATTTGAATGAATAGTTATTGTTGGTGGTGATAACGAGCATTCATAAACTCCAATATCTATTGTTGAATTTATCAAACGTGGGTTTCCTAAAATATCGGTTTCGTAGATAAATACTGGCGAGTCGCAAACGTTTAAATAATCTTGATTTGAACCAGCATTTATTAATGAGCTACAAGGGGTTAATTGAAAATCATTGTTTGTAAAATCGACAAATAGGGGCGAGGTCGTTAGTCCATTTAGATTTCCTTGTTCGGATGGCGGATTTAGATTTTCTATTAACGAATAATTATAATTTATAGTTCCGGTATTTGTATAAACATTATTATTGAGATTGCCCCAAATTACTGAATTATTTATCGTAGTAGTGCCCGAATAATTATATAAAGCTCCTCCGTTTGTTGCGGTATTTTTTGCCATCGTATTATTTGTAAAAATACAGGAAGAGGCTTTATTGTAAATAGCGCCTCCATTTGTTGCCGAATTGTTTGATAATAAGATGTTTGTGAAAGTAGCTATTGAAGATTCGTTATAAATTCCGCCACCATTTGCTGTTGCTGAATTATTATTCAAAATAATATTTTCAAATTTGATACTCAGAGATTGATAATTATAAATTCCTGCTGCATTGCTTGAATAATTATCTGAAATTATTAAATTAGTATAAGTAGGGGCGGAGTTTATGTTTGAAATTCCTGCTCCATAATTATTGTTAATTTGGTTCCCATTTAATGAAAATGATGATGGCGAATCAGAATTTCCTTCTGTAATTGTGAAACCGTCTAATGTGGCTGTTCCAACATTTCCACTACTCACGACCACATGATAACAAAAGTTGGTATTTGTTTCATAATTTTCAATATTGCCCGACAAAATTGTTTGTGAAACATTATTCATGTCGTTTCCCGTTATATTTCTGTCTTCGATAGCGTTTTCGGTGCCAATAAAACCTCCATAAATTTTAAGGTCAGGAACTAAAACAAATGCTTTTTCCCTATCCGAACTCGCTGTTCCCATTAAATATTCTGGGTAATAGGTTCCTGTTGCGACCCAAATTTGTGTTATTGTATTATCTGTGTTTGCTACAAAAAGTGGGTCGGCTAAATTTGGATACGCATCTGCCCACGAACTCCCATCGGCTTGCCCTTGTCCGTCTTCTTTTACAAATAATATTCCTTCAGAATTTGGACTTGGAATTGTGCTTTCATAAGCACCTAAATCTATTATGCCTTTTTTTATTCTTGGCGTACTAATAATGTCGTAATTTGAAGAATTATAAGAATTATTTCCTGCATTGATACAAGGACTTGTCAATTTGAGTATAAAATGACCCAAACTACTTGGAGCTTCGGTAGGCAATAGTACTCCATAAAATTGAGGTGCGTTTAAAGGATTTGTCCCGTCTAAACCAAAAGAAGAAGTTAAATCTATGCCTTCAACTAACGAATAATAACACTCTGTATTTGAACCTGAATTATCTTCAATATTTGGAGTACTATTATCCCAGATTATTGAATTATAAATTTCAGGTGAAGAGCCAAGATAATTTAAAATGCAACCTCCATCTGCGTTTCCCTTTAAATTTCCGCTTATTGTAACATTGATAATTATAGGTGATGATGAATTATTTAGCATTACTGAACCATTATTTGCATAATTCCCAGAAATAATACTATTAATAATTGTAATGTTAGAGTTTGTGAGATTTGACATTCCGCCACCAGTATTTGATGATGAATTTCTTTCGATTTGTAGATTTCTGTATATTGTAGTTGAATTTATTGATATTATTCCTGCACCTTGATTTCTTGCAACTGCAACGCCATTTACGAATACAAAACTGGAGCCATTGGAATTTCCGTCTTTTATTGTAAATCCGTCTAAAATTGTGTTTGAATCGTTTCCAACAGAAATTACAATATGATATGAATTATTATATAATTCGTTGTCGTTGTCGATGTCGCCAGTGAGAATGCTACTTAAATTAAGGTTTAGAATGCGCTCGCTGATATTTGTTTCTGTACCCATAAATCCTCCGAAAATTTTTACGCCAGTTTTTAGTAAAAATGAATTTTCTCTATCTAATAAATTTGCATTTACACCAGTTGGCGTCAATTCCGACCAATTATTTGAACTGTGTGTTGGTCTATAAAATCCATATCTCACAAAGATGGAATCGCCTGCCGTAGAAACGTCTATCACTGCTTGTAAATCGTTACAGGCAGTCGCCCATGAGGTGGCATTCGTAGCGTCAATGCTTGTTGTAACACCATCATTTGATACATATCTCGTTACTTGTGAGAAAAGATATTTCCCATTTGAGATAAATATTATTATTAAAATTATTGTTAATATTCGCGTTTTCATTTAACAATCTTTTTGTTATTGATTGATAATTAATAGTTTATTTAAAATATTTTTTAAAATTACTACTTTTTTTACTTATTTCAAAATATTTTTTTATATTTGATTAATATTAATGAATTATTTAATTTTTTTTTAATAATTCCTAAAATTTGTACAACTAAATTAATGCGAAACTTTATCATTGTTTGTGTAAGCACGAAAGGGAAATGAGAAATTCAGGGGGTGAAGGGTGAAAGGTTGCATTTGAGTAATTATGAGTGGAGTATCAAGTATCAAGTATCAAGTATCAAGTATCAAGACTAATTTGAGTAATTTACGTGAAGCGTGAAAGGCACATTGGAGTAATTCAAGGGATAAAAGGTGAAGGGTGAAAGGTAAAGGGTGAAGGGTTGTCCCGTTGGGGACAAAATATGTAACAAACAAAATTAAGTTGTAGCTTTCAAAGTAAAAGTTTCGCAAACGCAGGCAAACTGATGGGTGTTTTATGGATTTTTTTGTAAAGTCGTTAATATAAATACCTACAAATTTTGTTCCAAAAAAGTATCAAGTATCAAGTATCAAGACACGAGACATATAGTATTGCTTACTTGTCCCTTTTTTTTGTATTTTCTATAAAAAAGAAAAAGCAAAGATTTTCTCTTTGCTTTTGTGGTACCTCCGGGAATCGAACCAGGGACACATGGATTTTCAGTCCATTGCTCTACCGACTGAGCTAAGGTACCAACGTTTATTTTGGAGTACAAAATTACTATCTTTTTTTTTATTTTCCAAAAAAATTTTATTATTTTTAAAATTATTTATACTTATATTTTTAATTTGCTGATAAACAGTAATTTAGCGTTTAAAATTTTTATTCTTTACCTACATTTGAAATTTATACAAAATGTTAAAATCGTTTTTATCGATTTTAAGACTTATTATTAAAAAATACTACTTATTTTACATTTATTTTATTTTTTACTAATTTAATTTTTATAATAACATACAATTATTTAGATATTATTTTGTTTTAATTGTTAAATCTATTACTTTTTTATGTTTATTTACAGTTTTTTTATTTTTTTATTCTCTTCATTTAATTTCAATTTTGTTGTATATATTTATATATATCAGACAAACAACGATATATAATTATTATTTCCTTATTTTTTACTAAAATTTTGGTTAATTTTTTAGAATTCTTCTACATAATTTAGCTATTAATTATTATTAATTTGCATTTTATTTGCAAAAAAAGTTGTTTTTTTTAAAATGGTATTATTTTTGTAAAAATTTTTAGAAAGAATGTTAAAAAACTTGAATTTAATAATCTTGAAAAATAAATTTACTCTAAAATATTTTGTCTTTTAACTAAAAGTTTTAATATTTAAAAATTTAAAAAAGTAAATTTTGCAACTTTTCAATACGATAAGTAGCGTTTGGATAAACTAAATTTTTGGTTTTTTGAAAAAATAATAAGGATAAAATATTAATTTTTTAAGAAAAATATATAAATAATGAAAAAAATATTTCAAAAAAAAGAAAAAAAGAGGAAAATACCAATTTTTTATTTCAATAAATTGCAATACTTTTTAAAGAGTGAACAAGATACAAATAATAACTTAAAAACACTATATAGATGAAAAAATTTTTAGCTTTAGCGGTATTTTTAATAAATATTAGCTTGATTTATTGTCAGCCATACATTACAGTAGCAAATGTTCCTTTACAGACATTGATAAACGACACATTGATAGCAGTTTGTAACTCAAATGTTATTAGTAATATTACAACACCGAATTGTACTAGTAAAATTTCATATTTTAATCAACATGGTTCGGCATTTCCTTTTCAAACTGGAATTTTATTAACAACAGGAGGATATACAGGTGCGCCTGGTCCCGATAATGTACCAAATATGTCGAGTGGAATTACTTGTGGAGTTACAGACGCAGATTTACAAATGCTCGCAGGATATCAAATTAAAGATGTAGCAAAAATCGAGTTTGATTTTACTCCAAGTATTTCTCCAATTTCGTTTAGATATATTTTTGCTTCGGAAGAGTTTCCTGAATATGCAAATTCTCAGTATAATGATGCTTTTGGATTTTTCCTTTCAGGACCCGGAATTTCATCTCCAGGTGGAATTTCAGGTTCTTTTACAAATAATGCGATAATTATTGCTGAATTGCCAAATGGACTTCCTGCGACTATCACTAATATTTATAATTCAGGACTTTATCCGCAAGGTTATTACGTTGGAGCACTTTCTCCAAGTACTGGAGCAACAGGATTAACTTATGGAAATTCAATTCAATTTGATGGCGCCTCTATAATTCTTACTGCGACAGCTAATGTTATTGTCGGACAAACTTATCACATAAAAATAGCGGTTGGCGATGCAGGAGACGATAAATACGATTCTGCCGTATTTTTGGAAACAGGTAGTTTTATTATTCAAGATCAGGGTGGAGTTTATTCTATCACTGATGGATTAGGTGCAAATGCTGGTATGGATTCAATCACAACATTAGATTGTTACAATTCGGCAATTGATTTATTGGCTTATGGTGGAAATACCTACCAATGGAGTGGTGGCTTGTATCCAAATCAAGCTCAAAATACGGTAACTCAACACGGAACTTACACGGTTACAATTACAAGTAACTTATGTAACAAAATTGAAATTCATTCTATTACTATTGATGCTGAAATTGTTTATCCAAATGTATTTATCACAAGTAATTCGACAGAATTAACTTGTTATGAACCGACAATTGAATTAATTGCAACAGGTGGCGGAAGTTATTTATGGAATACTTCTGAAACGACATCAAACATAAATGTAACAACTCCAGGAATTTATTCTGTAACAGTAACAACACCAGCAAACGGTTGTACAGCAACTACTGACTACGAAATTACACAAGATATTTCATCTCCCTCTGATGTTTCAATTACAAGTGATGATGCAAATAACGAATTAACTTGTTCAACAACATCAATAACATTAACCGCAAGTGGTGGTACTACATATTTATGGAGTACCGGTGAAATTACAAACTCTATAACTATCTCACAACCAGACACTTACACTGTAACTGCAATTGGTGCAAATGGATGTTATTCAAGTTCTACAAGTGTTGAAAGTATTGTAATTACGCAAAATATAACTCCTCCAACGGTAAATATTTCAAGTTTGATAACAGAATTAACTTGTTATGAACCGACAATTGAATTAACAGCAACAGGTGGCGGAAATTATTTGTGGAATATTTCTGAAATTACATCAAACATAAATGTAACAACTCCGGAATTTATTCTGTAACAGTAACAACACCCGCAAACGGTTGTACAGCAAGTTCTGACCACGAAATTACACAAGATATTTCAACTCCTTCAAACGTATTAATTTCAAGCGATAATTCTGCAAATGAACTAACTTGTGATATTACTTCAATTACTTTAACCGTTTCGGGTGGTGTTACTTATTTATGGAGTACAGGTGAAACTTCAAATTCTATAACTGTCTCACAACCAAACACTTATACAGTAACAGCAATTGGTGCAAATGGCTGTTTTTCAAGCTCTACAAGTGTTGAAAGTATTATAATTACGCAAAATATAACTCCTCCAATACTTGGTATTTATTCTCCAACAACAACTTTAAATTGTAATTATTCTACAATAGAGCTTACTGCTTTTGGTGGTGGTTCATATTTATGGAACGGAGATTTTGGAACAAATCAAACAATTTCAATATCTGTACCCGGAGTTTACTAAGTAATCGTAACAGATGCGTATAATGGTTGTACTGCTTCAACAAGCGTTTTGATAGATCAGGCTTCGCCGTTGCAATTAAATTATCTTGCAGGAAACATACATTGTTTCGGTGGAAGTACTACCATTGCAGTAACGGCTTATGGCGGAACACAACCATATATTGGAACAGGAATATATAATGTTTCAGCTGGAACTCATAATTTTACAATTTTCGATGACGGAGGTTGTAGTATAAATACAGGTGATATTTTGTTTTCAGAACCAGCGCAATTAGTTGCTAATGTGGAAATTATACAACCAATTTTATGTTTTGGAAACAAAGCAACAGTAGCGGTTTCAGCGACAGGAGGCACAGCTCCATATTCAGGAATAGGAAATTTCGATGTTAATGCAGGAACTTATTTATTTACAATTACTGATGCAAAAGGTTGTGTAGCAATTTCTGAAATAACCGTAAATTCCCCTGCTCAATTAATCGCAACTTCTGCAATTACTTCGCAAATAAAATGTTATGGCTTATCAGCAACAATTCAAGTGTCGGCAACAGGAGGAACTACTCCATATCAAGGCGTTGGAACTTTTTCGGAGTTTGCAGGTAGTTATACTTATTTTGTTGCAGATAATAATGGATGTATTTCTAATACTACGCCATTATTAATTACAGAACCTACTGAATTACAATCAAATATAGAAATTATTAAACCAATAAATTGTTTTGGTGAAGAAGCGATAATTTCGGTTTCAGCAGTAGGAGGGACATCTCCTTACTCAGGAATTGGTAATTATGCAGTTACTGCTGGAAATTATAATTATTATGTTACAGACGAAAATGCTTGTGTATCAGCATCTAATACTTTGATTTCACAACCTTCACAACTTACAGCAACTTCCTTTATTTTACAACAAATTGAGTGTGCAGGAGAAAATGCTACCATTTTAGTTACGGCAGCAGGTGGAATACAGCCATATACAGGTGTAGGAAATATTGAAAGTTCAGCAGGTTTGAATACTTTTGTTGTAAAAGATGCTAATAATTGTCCAGCTACAACTACTCAAAATATTGATGAACCACTTCCTATTGAAGTTGAAATTACACAAACAAATCCGATTATTTGTAATGGTGATGTTTCGGCAGCTTTACATGTGCTTGCTAATGGAGGTGCAGGTGGATTTTCATATATTTGGAACAATAACCGATTAGGTGAAAATTTAAACAATATTCCAGCAGGAAATTATTCTGTTGTCGTTACAGATATTTTAGGTTGTACGACAGCGGCAAACTTTTCAATAGTAGAGCCTAATGAATTGGAAATCAATGTGTTAAAAGATGATATTTCTTGTTATGATGGAAATGATGGGAAAATACAAATTCTTCCAATAGGAGGTCAAACACCATATTCATACACATTTTATAATGGAAATACTCAATCACATTCTAGTATTCAATCAAAT
>BNUQ01000063.1 GCA_025997475.1 Planctomycetales bacterium | reverse complement strand
AGAAGAAAAAAGAAGAAGAAAAAAAAAAAGAAAATAAAGAAAAAAAAAAGAAAAGTCAAGATAAATAGTTATATACGTTTATTAGTGTCTGGTCTGATGTTGATGGAAGTGAGGTTAGTAAAGGGGTGGGGGGGGTGGGGAGGGGTGGTAGAGGGGGGGGGTGGGGGGGAGGGGGGGGGGGGGGGGGGGGGGGGTGGGAGGGTATGAATTATTCTACCTCGAAAACTTTAAGAACGGCGGCGTAAAAGTTAAAATAAATCGCGATGATATGCTTAAATATCCGCACTTTGATATTTGGGCGATGCCGCAATAACTTACCGGCGATAATGAAACATAAAGGAGAATTCCGATGGCAGAGCAAAATGAGACCCCGACTTTTTCTTGCACGGTCGTAACGCCGACGCGGACGGTGGCGAAAATAGATAAAGTTATCGACGCGCTGTTTATGGCGACGGACGGCGAATTTGAAGTTCAGCCGCGGCACGAACCGGCGTTAGTGCCGTTGCAAATCGGTTTATTGAAAATAACGACGTTGCAGGACGGCGGCGGAACGCATACGAATTCGCTGGTTATTTGCGGCGGTTTTTTGGATATGGACGGCGAGAACGCGACGGTGTTTGCGTATTCGGCGGAGCGGGGCGACGAAGTTGACGTGCAACGCGCCAAAGAAGCGGAAAAGCGCGCGCGCGAACGTTTGGAAAAAACGGTCGATAGCGAAGCGCATCGCCATCCGTCCGAAAACGACCTTGATTGTGTGCGCGCCGAACGGGCGCTGGCGCGGGCGCTGGCGCGGCAACAATTGACCGCGTTGCGGGCAATTTAGAACCGCGCCGATTAGCGGCGATTTTGCCATAAAAAAGCGGTATGTTTGCCGACCAAACATACCGCCGATTTTTTTTCAAAGACCGCGCGCTAATACCTTTCCACGGCGCTGTTGTCGCCGGAACTGAACGTCAATTTTTTGATGTTCAGTCGGTCTTTGAGCAACGAGTAAAACAGTTCGAGCAAGTTCTCGCAGGTCGCCACTTTTTTGACCACCACCAAACGACATTCGGGATACGCTTTTGCTAACGCCGTGTCAATCGGCTGGCCCAAAGATTTATTGGTCGGCGCGCCGTTTTTGATGCCCTGTTTTTCATACGTCCGCAAAATTTCCGGCAGGAGCGGGTCGTTTTCCTGCAAAATCAAGGCGTGGTCGAAATTCACCAAATAACTCCACGCCAATGTTTTGACGCTGTTGCACGGATAGACAAAGCCGGTTTCAGCGGAGACCTCGCCCTCGACTTCGACGACCAATTTGCCGGTGTGCCCGTGCAGATACTGGGCTTCGCCCGCGAAGTTTAGAAACCGGTGCGCATACTGAATGTTGATGACGGTTGACGACCTCATGGCGTTCTCCTTTTGGCGGATAAAATTTTCCCGCCCCCCACCATAGACGAAAACGTTTCGCGCGTCAATGAAATTCTAACGGAGTGGTTTCCCCAGTAGATTCTTTCCGCGTCCGCGGTGCCTTCGTGCGCAGAGAGAAGTTCGGCAACCAGTCAAATCAAGCCGGTATAACGTGTATGTAACCCGTTTAGCCCCCAGTCCGACCGGCGCGTTGCATCTCGGCAACGCCCGGACTTTTTTATTGGCGTGGTTGCGGGCGCGGGCGGCGGGCGGGCGCGTGATTTTGCGCGTCGAAGACCTTGACCACCCAAAAGTCAAACCCGCGGCGGTCGCGGAAATTTACGCCGATTTGCGCTGGTTGGGGCTTGACTGGGACGAAGGCGACGATTGCCCGACCGGCAACGCGCCTTACGCCCAGAGCCGACGTTTGCCGCTTTATCGGGAGGCGCTGACCCAATTGCGCGGGAACCTCTACCCTTGCGTTTGTTCGCGCGCCGACATCGAAAACGCGCAACTTGCCCCGCACGCCGGTGAAGAATTATTTTATCCGAACACGTGCCGCGATAAAAAAATCCCGTCGGCGCAAATTAACGCTAAAACCGCGTGGCGTTTTATCGCGCCGGCGGGCGAGCGGGAATTTATCGACAATTTTCGCGGACGGGAGCGCGCCGACTTGCAACAATTCAGCGGCGATTTCGTCGTCGCGCGCGGCGCGTTGGCGGAAGCGCGCGGCGCGACGCCGGCGTATCAATTGGCGTGCGTCGTTGACGACGCGGCGATGGGCGTAACCGAAGTGATTCGCGGCGACGATTTGGTGTTAAGCACGTTCCGCCAACTGGCGCTTTACGACGCGCTGAATTTGTCGCCGCCGCAGTTTTTGCATTTGCCGTTATTGGTCGGCGCCGACGGTCGGCGTTTAGCCAAACGGCACGGCGACACGCGCCTCGCAACGTTGCGACAAGCCGGCATTGCGCCGCAAAAAGTCGTCGGCTATTTAGCCCGAATATCGGGCTTGTCCGCCGGACAACCGACGACGCCCGCCGCTTTAATCGCCGGTTTCGACTTGGCGAAAATCCCGCGCGGCGCGGTTACCGTTGCCGGCGACGACTTGGCGGCGTTAGGGACGCCGGCGTATGCGCGCGCGACGCCCAAGCGGTGAGCGCAATTAACAATTGACAATTGACAATTAACAATGTCAAAATTTTTAATTGTTAATTTTTAACGGTGAATTGTTAATTTTTCTCAATCCCGTTCGGAAAAATGTGGCTACAAGCGATTGAAATTAAAGCGTTAAAATGTAGAGCCAAAAAAATTGCAATAAAACGGACTTTTCGCTAAAGTTTTTTCTTGACAGGCGGTCGGCGCTTTTTAAGTTACGCGGTCGCTTCCCCGCCGGATAGCGCACGAGGCGCGAAAAGGGCGGAAGCGGAAAAATCGCCAAAGAAGTGGTAAATAATTTCTACCGAGAAGATGCGCGGACAGGGATGTCGCGGAGCCTGAGATCGGGAAAGTTTCACACCCTCCGTTAGGTTCGTGACCGTTTGACTTGATTGATTCCCCGCGGGGACGCGGTGCGAAAAAAATCGGTCGAACACGCGATGCTTGACTATCCCACCGAGAATTCCTCTCAAACTGATTCCTTCGTGATTGATGTGCGCGTGCCACGCCGCATAGTGTTTTGCGTGGTTAAACGGTTAGCGGCGAAGACGCCCCTGCGGGTCTTCCGACCTTCGCCATTAACTTTCGCTTTCGGTTTATTTGCCGCGGCAACGGCGAATTTTCCGGTGGCAGGGCGTTGCGAAACCTCCCTTTTTGACGAACCCCCGTTTGTCAACGCAACGCCGAATGAAACGCCGGTGAACGGTCAGGCAAGCGTCGGACTTGCCTTTCACCGATTTTTTTTAACAAGAGCAATTACGAATTGAAAATGATAGAGTGGTTTTCAAAACGCGGTGGTTCTATTCAATTGCCACGCCCTTTAGGGCGTGGTCGGCGGTCTGAAAAAGAAAGGGGCTTTAGCCCAAATAAACCGTTCGGCTAAAGCCGGTCATTTTCTAACGCTATCCACGCCCTAAAGGGCGTGGCAATTGAATAGACCTGTTCTAAACCTACGAGTGAGCAAATTTTCGTGTCTAATTTTCCGTGCCGCAAGGAAAAATGACGAAGCAATACCGAGAGTATTGCAAGGAATTTTGACGCGGTGGGACGGAAAATTAGCCGAAAATTTGCCGCGAATTGGTTGTCGAACAGGTCTAATAGAGCGTTCCACTTTATTCGCGGGAAACCGTAACGGTTGGCGCAAAAAAAAGGGCTGCTTCCGCCAAATAATCGGCGTCAGCAACCCCGGGTTGAAATTTGACCCGTCGTTCATTGCGATTGGATAGGTCGCTCGGACAGGTCGCCGGTTGTCATCGCGATTGGATAGGTCGCTCAAACCGGAGGATGTGGCAAAGCCTGAGATCGGGTTCTCAAGACGGGTATAGTTTTCGGACGCGGGCGCCTCGGTCTTTAACGGTTTTTTATTTTTTTTTTAATGAATTTTTTGGGCGGGAAAAATAAATCAGGGAAAATTTTTTATCGCCGTTCGCGAATAGGGATATTCGCTCCGGTCGGGAGACCGGCGGCGTGAGGTCGGGGATACTCAAGGAGGGTTTGCTATGTTTCTCAATTCTATGGGCGGCGGCGGCAACAGCCGCAACGGTTTGGGCGGCTTTAATGTCGGCGTTCTCGGCAATATGCGCTCGCTCGGCTCGTCGCTCGAAAAAACGCTTTACGCCATCAGCACCGGTTACCGCGTCAATCGCGCCGCCGACGACCCGTCCGCTTCGGTCGCCATCGCGCGCGCCGACACCAATCTGAACTCGCTCGGCGTCGCCATCGACAACAATCAACGCTCGTTCAACGAACTGACCGGCGTGGACGGCGCGCAAAAAGGGATTTTGGGCGTTCTGCAAGAAATCCGCAATAACGCGCAACGGTTGAACGGCGAGACGGACCCGACGCTTCGCCAAACGTTGGTCGAAACCGTCGCCGCGCAACTGCAAGCCATCGACACGCTCGCCCATTCCGTCAGTATGGGCGGCAAAACCGCGCTCAACGGCGCGAGCCAAATTTCGCTCGGTAGTAACGCGGCGCGGGCGCTCGACGCTAAAGGGACGGTCGTCCGCACCGTGCGCGACGACGCTTATTTGAGCATCGCGTTCGATAATAAAAACGCGGCAAGTCAGGCGCGGGTCGCGGGCAATTACACCGCGCCGACCGTCGGCGCGTCGGCGTTTATGATTACCACGCAGTTCGGCACGAAATCGGTGCAACTGTCCGCCGGCGTCAGCGACGGCGACGCGCTCAAACAAATCAATAAAACGCTCGCCGGCATCGGCGCGCGCGCCGAAATTTACACCGACGACGGCGGCGCGAAACAAATCGCGTTTTACACCGACGGCTACGGCAAGGGCTACAACATCGAATACAAAAACATCAGCGACGGCGTGTTAGGCGCGGCGGCGAGCCGCGCCGCCGGCGCGACCGGTCAGGTGCGGATTAACGCGGAAAATTACGCGCTGTTCGGCGATTACAACAATTATGCCGCCGAAAACGCCGTCGTCAGCGGCAAAGCGGATTTGGCGTATGACGGCACGACGACGACGGATTTGAATTTTAAGACCGCGAACGGCACGGCGTCATTGGCGAGTTTTACGGCGGCGTCAATCCAAGCCGCGATTGAGGCGAT
The DNA here is from genome assembly GCA_025997475.1 of Planctomycetales bacterium. Taxonomy (GTDB): domain Bacteria; phylum Planctomycetota; class SZUA-567; order SZUA-567; family SZUA-567; genus MS499-59. Next base: position 4,736 of record BNUQ01000063.1, on the reverse strand, counting down.
TAACAATAACGACGACGTTAAAAAACTCGGCGTTCGCGCGGAATTAACCGACGGCGAATTGAAATTCTCGACGGACGAAGCCGGCGTCGGCGCGGCGCTTGAATTTTCCGACAGCGCGGGCGCGTTGTTCGCGAGCCACATTCAACAGGCGGCGGTTACGGGGCGCGATTATCGCCCCGGCGACGGCTTGCGGGTTAATTATGTCAAGCCGGAAATGACGGCGGCGTTGGTGTTTGATTACGACAAAGTAACGACGGCGCGGTCGGGCGGGGTGGAGTATCCGGCGGACGATTTCGCGTTCACGACGCAGGCGCGCGGCGGCGTGAATTTTTACACCGGCGACGGCGCGGGTTTTTATGACAGCATTCGTTACGGTTTCGCGGATTTGACCAGTTCGGGTTTAGGGTTAAGCCAATTGATGAACGACCATTCGTCGTTGTCGCTCGATAAACACACGGCGACGGCGCTCAGTTTCATCGACTCGACCATCGCGAAAGTGCAAACGGAATACGGCGCGCTCGGTTCGTTTATGAATTATCAATTGGACCGCACGACGCAGGTGTTGCAGGCGTTGGAGAGTTCGACGGCGGACGGGCGGAGTATTTTGGCGGACGCGGATATGGCGGAAGAGACGTTGAAAGTGGTGCGGTATCAGATATTGCAACAAGCGGGAATGTCGGCGCTGTCGGCGAACGCCAATTACGCGCAAATGGTAACGTCGCTGTTATCGGTCGGCATAAAGTAAGGGGAGGAGGTCATTTATACTTCTTGAACCCCTTTAACCACAATTTTTACTCCCGTCGCCAAGGTCGGCGGCGGGGATTTATCGGGCGGGCGCGGGGACGCGCTCACAAACAGGGAGGGTATCTCTATGGAAATTGGACTGAGTATGGCGATGGGCGGGTCGTTTTATCGCGCCACGCAAAACAGCGAAAAGGTCAACAAAGCGGTCAACAGTATGTTGAATCGTTTGGAAACCGGCGAAAAGTATCAATACGTCCACGAAAACGTGGCGGCGGTGATTGAGAGCACCGGCTTGAAACAAAAAGTCAACGGCAACGACATCGCCACCGACCGCAACAAGAAAAATCAGACCGAATTGGAATCTTATATGACCGGTCAAAAGGAATTGCTGGCGCAGTTTAACACGCTGAAAGAGGTCAAGAGCAAATACGACGCGCTCGGCGGAAGCGCCGCCACCGGCGATGACAAGAAAACTACCGACGCCTTGCAAGCGCAAGCCGACGAACTTTTGAAATCGTTTGCAACTTTGGCGAAAAGCGCGGTGTTCCAAGGTAAAGATTTGGTTACGGCGAATGCGGGAGCCATAAACGCCAATAATACGACGAATGGAAGTTATGCATTAGCGTTTGAGGAGGTTGATACCTCCGGTATTATCGCCGCGAATTTTACCGCCGGCACCGGCACCGATTTCATCGACGGGCTTGACGGCGCGATTGGCTCGTTGGCGAACAACTCGGCGCGGGCGGGCGTGTTGTATAACAATGTTCTTGGCGCGAACAACAATGTGATGACGGGAATCGTCAACGCCTCCTCGCAACGTTACAGTTCTCTCGTTGCCGCCGACGATAATGAGACCTCGGCGTTGCTCAGTGTGTTAAGTAGCCGTATGGACGCGATTAGCGCCAGCAAACAATACGGCGGACAATATATGGGCAACAGCATCCAGTTGGCGAACCTGTTGGCGTAGCGGGCAATCGACCTCGGCAAATTTTGTATTGCCGTCGGCTAAAACCGGCGGCAAGGCGAAACGCCGATGATTAAACAACGAGTATTACGAATGACCGCCGAAGAAAAATGAATGGAGAGGTCTGATGTTGATTTCGCCGTCATTTGAATTTGACCCGGACAAAAGCGCCAAAAATCTGGAAAAACACGGCATTGATTTTGTCGCGGCGCAACAACTTTGGCGCGACGAGCGGTTAGCGACCGTTCCCCCGCGCAAACCGCCGGCGAAATGCGCTCCTTGGCGTATGGCAGAATAGGCGACAAAAATTACACTGCCGTTTTCACTTATCGCGGCGAAAAAGTGCGGATTATTTCGGTTCGCCGCTCGCGCAAAGAGGAGGTGATTATTTATGACGGCAGATGAATTTGACGAGATGTTTGATAGCGGCGCGGTCGATATGACCCCGTATCTTGACTTTTCGCAAATGCGGCGTCCTAATCAAGAATTGCGAAAAATCGAAATTGATTTGCCGCGCTGGTTGCTTAACTCGGTTGACGCCGAAGTCAAACGGTCGGGTATGGCGCGTTCCGCCGTGGTCGCCTCGCGGTTGGCGACGAGTTTCGCGTGAAAATAAAAGGAGCGTCCAATGCCGGAAATCAGTATTTTTTACGGTATTCGCATCACGATGAATTTTAGCGAGCATAATCCGCCGCATTTTCACGCGAGTTATGCCGAACATCGGGCGGCGGTGCGGATTGTTGACGGCGTGGTTGACGACGGTTTTTTGCCGGGGCGTCAGTTGAAAATCGTGTTGGCGTGGGGCGAAATTCATCGCGACGAATTGATGCAAAATTGGGAACTTGCCCGCGACGGACAACCGCTAAACCGGATTAACCCGCTGTTTTAACCGGAGTGAAATTATGAAATTCAGTCCGCATTTTTTCCCGAAGGTTTGGCAAGCGGTGCCGGCGGACGATTTCGCGGTGTATGCGTATTGCAACGACGGCGCGGTGCGGCGGTTGGAGATAAAACCGTTGATTAAGCCGGACACGGTTTTTGCGCCGCTCGCCGACATAAATTTCTTCAAGGAAAAATTGACCGTCATCAACGACACGGTGGCGTGGGATTTAGGCGGCAATCGCGACCCGTATAAATGCCTCGACCTCGACCCGTTCAAAATTTTCGACGCGCCGACCGTCGCCGACCCGTTGGCGGAAAAATGAAAAATTAGTTACCCGTAATTACTGTTCGTATTCGTATTCTTAATTCTTAATTGGTTTCGGAGGGCACTCTCATGGCAAGCATCAATGCAATCGGCAATCCGTTGCCGCCGGTGGCGATTACGCGGCAGGAGCGGCTGGCTTCCGCCAATCAGACGCCGCCGCCGGAAGCGTCGCCGTCGGCGCTCGCCGCCGAACAACAACAACTCAACAACGCCGCCGAGCAGGAGGGCGTCGCCCGCCGTCAACGCGTCAACGAACTCGAAGAATTGCGCGCCACGGCGATGCAAACCCGCCGCGACAATTCGCCGCTGACGGACGCGCTTCGGCAACGGAACAATCCGACGCCGTCCGAACGCGCCGAACAGGAATACAACAGTCCCGACTACGGGCGGTTTGATTTTTCCGCCGCGCCGATGCCGGTTTCCGACGCGATGCAGGCGATGCTCGACACCCGCGAATATCGCCAAGACCAACTGCAAACGGCGGACGACCGCTATGCCGCCGAGCAACAACTCGCCGCTTCCGCCGAAGCGTATGCGGCAAACACCGCGCCGGTCTATAACGAAGTCAACGCGCTGACGGCGGCGCAAACTTACGCCGCGACCAACGAGCCGAACGAGTCGTTCGACGCGGACGCGCTGGCGCGGGAGCAGGCGTTGCGGGGAATTTTCGGCGCGGAAAATATCGCCGCGCCCGCGCCGAACGTGGAGAATTTGACGCAAGCGCCGAACGCGGCGCCGGTGCCGACGAGCATCAATAACGACAACGTTTCGTTGCCCGCCAATCCGACGACGCCCGCGAATATATCAAATCCGGCGAGCGCGGCGGCGCCCGTCAATTTGGCGGCGGAAGCCGGCGGCGTCAACGCTTCGGCGCGCTCCGCGGCGATGCGCAATTTGACCAGCGGGATGACGCTCGACCCGACGGCGTATGTCAACAACGTCTCGCCCGTGGTGGCAAATTCGGCGAGCGCGCTGATTGATACGCAAAATTTGCAGAACGACTATTACACGTTCAACGCGATGAACAATTCGATTAGCAACATCGGCGTCCAAAGCACGGGCATTTACAATGCGTCGCTCGACTCCATTCGCACGCCGGGGAACGCGCTGAACAATCAGCGGTCGGTCGATGACGCGGTTACGGCAATCACCACGGCGGTGCAAAGCGTGGTCGCGCAGAGCAATCAGTTGCGGTCGGTCAACGCCGGCGAACTGACGCCGGTCAATTCGGTGTTGCGCGATTTGGGCAACACGCCCGCCCCGAACGACCCGACCACGACTATCGGTTTGCAGGATTTGCGAAGCGACGGGCGGGCGTCGCAACTGAACGACCCGGAATTGGCGGCGCAGGTCTCGACGAACGCGGCGCGCGACATTTCGGCGGTGCGCAACACGGTTGAAACGGTGCAGGGGAATTTATTAAGCGCGGCGTCGGCGACGCTCGAAGGCGCGGTGCAAAGCGCCGGACAACTGTCGGCGGGCATCGGACAATTCGTCGGTAGCGCCAACGGCGCGAACCTCAACGTCGAGCCGATAAATTCGCGGGAAATGGCGACGGCGGTTACCGGCGACGTGATTTTCGGCTTCATCAACGCGCCGGCGCAAACCCTGCAAGCCGGTAGCGCCAATATCGCGCCGAATAGCGCGACGCTGTTGGCGGCGGGGTAGGGCGTTCAATTGACAATTAAAAATTAACAATTAACAATAGACCTGTTCGACAACCAATTCGCGGCAAATTTTCGGCTAATTTTCCGTCCCGCCGCGTCAAAATTCCTTGCAATACTCTCGGTATTGCTTCGTCATTTTTCCTTGCGGCACGAA
>BNUQ01000062.1 GCA_025997475.1 Planctomycetales bacterium | reverse complement strand
GTTTTGGCGAATTTTCAATCGGCATCACGAGCGTCAGCACTTAACGGCGGAAAATATTATGCGGATTGCGATGACCAAAAATATGCTCCGCTACCTGACCCTAAAAAATCCGACAACCATTAAATAATTTGTCAACACGCTCTAATAGAGCGACCGTCTGCCCGCCCACGCGGAATTCACGGCTCGGCGCGGCAATTTACCACTTGCCAAAGCGCGTTTTTGCGGTAATCGAGATAGACGCGGTTGTTTTGCGGGCGAATGTATGACAGCACTCGTTGGATGGGTTCGTTGCCGCCGACCGTCGCCGTTACCCGCGCCGTTTTGCCGTCGTCGGCGATTTCAATGTTGATATCCGTCAGGTCAAACTCGACTTTGCGCGTCAAATTGAGCGCCATCCAGCCGCGGGCGCGGTCGTATAAAACGGCGTAATTATTGCCGTAACGGTCGGCGTAGTCGTCGGCGACCTGTCCCATCAGCATTCGCGTCTGCCGCGCTTCGACCGCCAATTCAATCGTCGCGAGCGAATGGCGAATTCGCTCCTCGTCGGTTACGCCGTAGCGACTGTAAAGCCACATCCCCGCCGAAACCAAGCCGCTTAAAACCAACGCGACGGCGAACACCACCAACCAGCGCGGATATGCGAGCGGCGGTTTTTTATTTTTCGCCGGCGACGCGCGGCGCGGTGCGGGAAATTTTTTCGGCGGCGGCATTGGGCGACTCCAATTTTAATTTGTAATTTGTTCTACCGGGAAAATTCCGGTTTATCTTTCATATCAATAATCAGATTCACTTCGGCGAGCGAAATTTGCAGACGCCGCGCGATTTCCGACGCCTCCGCGCCGTCGCGATGCAACGTCGCCACTCGGCGGCGCGCCGACATTCGCACGCTGTCGCTCTTGTGATTAACCGGCGGGGGGACGGCGGCGGCGGCAAATTCTTTGATTATCCGCTGGGCGTAGTCCTGACCGACCGGCTCTGGATTGACCGTTGGGGGCGCAAGCGGCGCGACCGGCGCGAGCGGCGCTGGTTCGCTCATCGCCCGTTCTAATTTTTGGCTGACTTCTTCGGCTTCGCGAATTAGCCGGTTGAGCATACGGATTTTCGTGTCGATTTGGGCGTTGATTTCGCGGCTGGCTTCCGCCAAGTCCAACATTATCCGGTCGGCGCCGCGTTTGACTTCCAGCGAGGTGTCCATTTCCCGTTGTATTTTTTTTTCGCGTTGCCGCCGCGCGTTGAAATTGCGGCGCGTCAACCGCGGCAGAATGACCAGCATCATCACGACGCCGAAACACACCAACCCAAACCGCCAGTCGAAACCGGTGGCGGCGGCGGTAACTTCGGCGGTCTCGGCGGCAAGCAAAAACATTGGGCACAATCGAATCGGGACGGCAAGAGTTGACGGATTTTAGAAAATGGGCTTTCAAAGCCAAATTTTTTCTGAAAGATATTTGCCGGATTCGGTAATTGGAGTTTGAAGGCACTTTGTCTAATTCAGAATTCAGAATTCAGAACTTATGTTACGCGCGCCAAAAAATCGCAACCGGCTTGATAAAAGTAAAAATCCTTAAAAAACGCCGTAGGCGTTTAATTTGAATAACGTCAAGCGACACGCGCTATCGTCGCGCCGGTCGGGGATAACGCCGCCCGATGACCGAACCCCGAAGGGGTTCGGTCATCGTTCAACCCCTCTCGGGGTTGAGATTGGCGGGGACGTTTTTCCCCGAGTTTCGCGGCGGTAGAACATCGCCGCTCCACTCGGGGTTATTCACATTAAGCCCCTGTCGGGGCTTTTAGCGGAGTTGATGATGACAAAATCGCGTAACCTGAATTCTTAATTCTGAATTCTTAATTGTTTTCCCGGGGTTTCAACCATGAAAAAATTTCTAACTTTGCTCGTTTCCGTGTTGGCGGGATTTTCCGGTGCGGCGACTGCCGCCGACGAATGGGGCGGCGACGGCGAGGATTATCGCGTCGCCAATGCCGCCGCGCCCGCCGTCAAAAAATTTAACGCGGCGGCGTTGTCGCCGGACGTCGAACCGCGCGCCGTGATTGCCGACGCTTTCGCCCATTCCGACGAGTGGGGCGGCGACGGCGACGACTACCGGCAAGCGTCAGCCGGCGACGGGCGCGCGGTCTTTAATCAAATGTTCGGTTCCGATTTTAAGGTGGACGGCGGCTCGTTGCGGTATGCGCCGGACCGCCGCGCGGTCATTATCCGCGACTACGCGACGGTTACGTTGCAAGGGCGAAAAATCAGCGCCCGCAATATTGTTTATTTTGTCGAGGTCGCGCGGATTTACGCCGAAGGCGACGTCAAATTTGAAGACCGCAACGGTTCGTTTTTGACTTGCGAGCAAGTTTATTTTGACGTTCGCGATTGGCGCGGGCGGGCGCTCGGCGTCAAAATGCGCGGCGTCAAAGGACAGCAGGAAGGTCCGATTACCGAAATCGACGTAACCGGTAAATCGCTCGACGACCTCGGCGCGGAGCGCAACGCGCTTCTCGGCGATTCCGCCGCCGCCGACGACGATAAAATCGTCAACGGACGCATCAACATCGCCGCCGACGATATGCGCGTCATTTCCCGCAATCACTTTGAGGCGACGCGGGCATGGGCGTCGCCGTCGAATTACGCCGAGCCGCACTGGCGCATCAGTTCCGGCGCCGCGCACGTCCGTCCCGACGAAAAGGTCGAAGCGTGGGACAACTGGTTCAAAATCGGCAAAGTGCCGGTGTTTTATCTGCCGTATTTGGTCTATGACTTGCGCTACAACTGGCCCTATTACCGTCCGTCTTACGGCAGTAACAGCAAGCAGGGGATTTACGGTTTGAACCGTTTCGGTTGGAATTTTTCCAATCCGACCGACGCCGACGGGCGCGCGGTGGACGAAAACGGCGACCGCGTCAAACGCTATTTTCAACTCGACCAAATTTTTATCGACGGCGATTATCGCTCGTTGCGCGGCTGGGGCGTCGGCGGCGAAACCGATTATTCGATGGACTTTCTCGGCAAGGGCAAAGGCAATCTAAAACTTTACGAAATCAGCGAAATTTACACGATGGGCAAAGAAGACCGGCGGCGCGCCGAAGAAGATGTCGAATTTCGGAGCGACTACTGGAGCGGACATCAAGGGTTTTCGCCGGAATTGTATGCCAACGACGCGCGTTATTTGATTGAGTGGCAACACGCGCATCAATTGGATTACGGTCTCGATTTGCGGGCGAATTTGCACCGCTTTTCCGACCGCGATTTTTACAAAGAGTATTTTCCCGATTACTGGGCGCGGTCGGAGCAGAAGTTGACCAATGTCGATTTGCGCTATTTGGGCGACGTGTTTTCGTCCGACTTGGCGGTGCAAATGCGGCTGAACGAATACCGTTCCGAAACCGAATATCTGCCGCGCTGGCAGTTAAACCTGCCCGGCTTTCAATTGATTGACGGCTTGCCGGTGTATTTTGAGAGCAAGACGGAGGCGGCGGTCGTGCGGCGGCGGACGGACGAAATGTTGCGCCGGTTGGATTTGATTACGCCGACCGACCGCACGCGACAGAGCGGCGACACGCCGTGGATTGGACGGCTCAACGAAGACGCGACGCTTGCCGCGCCGATAGATATCAAAACGCTGACGGTGCGCCCGTGGGTCGGCGGTTTTATGACCGGTTACAGCGAGGGTTACAATCCGGCGACGCAAAATTCCACCGGCGGCGAATTTAACGCGGCGGCGAAATGGGGCGTGGATTTATCGACGCGCTTCTTCGGCTACTTCGACAATTTCACGCATCTGATTGAGCCGCAAATTTCGTGGCTCAATCACGAGTCGCCGGTGCGCGACCGCGAAAAATTGTATGAACTCGACGCGATTGACAATTATCGCCAATCGCGAATGTTGATGTTCAATCTGCACCAAGACCTGTTGAAAAATAAAGCCGGCGGCGGCGAGCGCGTGTTGGCGTCGGCGAATTTGCGCACCGGTATGGTGTTGGACGACAACGAAGCGAAAAAATACAACAATAATCACCTGCTCGCGGACGTGGCGTTGGACGCCTCGCTGTATCCGACGGAAACGTGGTCGCTGTGGGGCAACACGGTGTATAGTCCGGCGGCGGACGCGGTTACTTCGGCGGCGGTCGGCACGGACTTTTGGTTTAGCAAGCGCCTCCGTTTTTTCCTTAAACATTATTACAACGCGGGCTACGACGCGAACACGTATGAAAAAAGATACAACGCGTCGAACACCACGTCGTTCGCGGTGCGGACGCAGTTGTGGGACAAGTTAAGCCATTACGCGGTCGAGTATGGTTTGAGTTATCAGTGGAACGACTCGGCGGGCGACGTGATGGGCGAAAACCACTATCTCACGGGCAAGGTGCAACAGGGCTTGCAACGCCAGCGGATTTCGCTCATTCGCGATTTGGACACGTTTGATTTGGGGTTGACTTACGCGCACGACCACGTGGACAACGACTGGACGGTGTATGTGAGTTTGACGCCGAAGAACTGGGCGGAAGTCAAGCGCGCGCCGGACACCGGCACGTCGGTGAAACTCGACCAGGACTGGAACCGCTATTCGCACCCCGTGCCGGAAAAACAAGCCGCCAGTTACGCCTACGACACCTCGACGCCGGCGTGGAAATAAGGGATTTGATTATTCAATCGCTAATTTTTTCGCTCACCCCCATCGGGCGCCACAATTCTTCCGCCAAGCGGCACAGTCCGGCGAAGGAGGTCTGCGCGGTGTGGGTGGTCATACCGGCTTCCCGCGCCGCCGCCGCCGTCGCGCCGCCGATACATAAAGCGATGACGGCGGTGGCGCGTCCGCTTACGTTTTTTTGCTCCGCCGTTGGCTCGGTCGCGTTTTTTTGCCGACGGTCGGTGAAAATTTTTACCGCGAGCGGACTGGCGAAAAAAACAAAATCAAAATTCCGCTCGGCAATAATTCGCCGCGTCGCGTCATTTTCCGCGAGCGGCACATTTTCATAAACCGCGAGTTCGTCATAAATAAGACCGCGTTCCCGCAACGCCTCGTCCAAGCCCGCCGCGGTCGGTTTGCCGCGAATTAGCAAAATTTTCTCCGCCGCCGTCGCCGGTAAATGCTCGCCTAAATCGCGTCCGTTCGCGCGTTCCGCCACATAGTCGGCAATAAAACCCCGCCCGCGTAGCGCGGCGGCGGTTGCCGCGCCGACCGCCGCGAAGCGGCAATTCGCCAAACGCCGAATATCTCCGGCGCGAAAATAAGCCGCGAAAAAATAATCCACTCCGGCGGCGGCGGTAAAGACCAGCCACGCATAATTTGCCGCCGCGAGTAGCGTTTGCCCATCGACGGGCAACGGGACGCGGCGCGACAGAGGCAGGGGAATGGCGATGCCGCCGCGCGCGCGAATTTCCCGGCAGGCGGCGGCGTTTTGCGGCTCGGGGCGCGTTACAACAATCCTCGCGCCGGCAAGACGCTTCTCGTCGAGACGATTCTCGCCGAGACGATTCTCGTCGAGAAGCGTCTCGCCGCACTGTTCCGCGCCGAGACGCGCCGCGTCAGGCGAATTTTGGACGGTCGAGCGGGCGTCTAATTTACAGACCTCGCCGACCACCACCAACGCCGGTGATTGCGGCGGGTCATTTTCCACCGCGCGCGAAAAATCCGCCAAAGTTAAACGGCGCGTTCGTGGGTTTTCGATAATCGCCGCCGGCGTGTCCGGCGCGAAACCGGCGCGGATTAACTCGTCGCCGATATTTTTTCCCGCCGCCGCCATCAAAATAACCACCGTCCCGCCGGCGTTCATTAAGCCGCGCAGGCGTTCGCGGGACGGCGCGGTGCCGTCTTGATGATGCCAAGTGATGATGTGGAGCGACGAACTGACGCCGCGATGCGTTACCGGAATACCGGCGGCGGCGGGCGCCGCGAGCGCGGAACTGACGCCGGGGATTGCTTCGCAAAAAATTCCGGCGGCGTTCAGCGCGAAAAATTCCTCCGCCCCGCGCCCGAAAAGAAACGGGTCGCCGCCTTTGAGCCGCACGACTTTTTTTCCGGCGGACGCTTCGGCGATTAAAAGGCGGTTGATTTCGTCTTGTCGCGGCTGACCGCCGGATTTGCCGACGTCAATCAATTTGACGGCGGGCGGCAACGCGGCGAGCAACGCCGACGAGACGAGCCGGTCATAAACCACCGTGTCGGCGGCGGCGAGGAGTTCCGCCCCCTTCACGGTCAACAGTCCGGCGTCGCCCGGTCCCGCGCCGACCAACCAAACTTTGCCGGTTTCGTTCATTTCTGCCAATTAAATTCCGCCATTCGTAATTTTTAATTCGTAATCGGGAACGCCCGCCAACCTTCGCTTGGCTACGGTTTCGTAATTGCTACCGCTCCGTTACTTGCTAACCGCCGCGCCAACGTGTCGGCGAGTTCCGCGCCGCGGCGGCGGTCGCCGGAAATTTCGTCGCGGACAATCGAGCGCGGGTTGTCCGCGGCGGCGAACATCGCGACGATATTTATTTCATTGCCGCAAATTTGCGCCAACGCGCCGGTCGGCAAGCCGCAACCGCCGCCGAGCGCGCGAATAATCCGGCGTTCAATCGCCGCGACTTCTTCCGTCGCCGCCGAGCGCGCCGCGTCGAGAAAATGATAGTTTTCACCGCGCCGTCCCTGCATCGCCAAAATTCCCTGACCGGCGGCGGGCACCATTTCCCGCGCCGAAAAATAATAGCCCGCGCGTTGCAGGTTGAGGCGTTGCAAGCCCGCCGCCGCTAAAATAATCGCGCCGTATTCGCCGCGGTCTAATTTGGCAAGACGGGTCGGGACGTTGCCGCGAATTGGGGCGATTTTCAAACCGCTCGCGAGACGGTCGCGCGGCGCGAGACGGTCGGCAAGCGCTTGTAGTTGAATAGCCCGCCGCCTGCTTCCGCAACCAATCGGCATCTCGGCGGTTAATTTTTTTTCACCCGCCGCGACGAAATCAACCAATTTTTCGCCGCCGCCGGCGTCGCCGTGCGGCGGTAAAATCAGCGCGTCGCGCGGGTCGGCGCGCTTGGTCATCCCGACAATCGGCAGTTCGGGATTATCCGCAATCGCCATATCTTTGAGCGAATGCACGCCGACATCGATTGCGCCGCCGGTCAGCGCGCGTTCCAGCGCGTCGGTGAAAAATCCTTTGCCGCCGCATTCCAACGGCGCGTCCGGCGCGAGGTCGCCGCGGGTTTTCATCGTGAGGAGTCGCAGGTCGAGTTCGGGATGCGCCGCGGCAACGTCCGCCATCACCGACCGCGTTTGCGCGACGGCGAGCGCGCTTTCTCGGCAACCGAAGCGGACGGTTCGTTTCACGGCAAATTTTCCTCGCGTTTTCGCGCTAACCGTTGCGCTTCTAATTTTTCGCCGAGGTCGGCAGACCAATGCGCGTCCAGTTCGCGGCGGTTAGCAAGTAACGGAGCGGTAGCAATTACGAAACCGTAGCCAAGCGAAGGTTTCGTAATTGCTACCGCTCCGTTACTTGCTAACCGCCGCGCCAACGTGTCGGCGAGTTCCGCGCCGCGGCGGCGGTCGCCGGAAATTTCGTCGCGGACAATCGAGCGCGGGTTGTCCGCGGCGGCGAACATCGCGACGATATTTATTTCATTGCCGCGACTTGGCGCCAACGCGCCGGTCGGCAAGCCGCAACCGCCGCCGGGCGCGCGAATAATCCGGCGTTCAATCGCCGCGACTTCTTCCGTCGCCGCCGAGCGCGCCGCGTCGAGAAAATGATAGTTTTCACCGCGCCGTCCCTGCATCGCCAAAATTCCCTGACCGGCGGCGGGCACCATTTCCCGCGCCGAAAAATAATAGCCCGCGCGTTGCAGGTTGAGGCGTTGCAAGCCCGCCGCCGCTAAAATAATCGCGCCGTATTCGCCGCGGTCTAATTTGGCAAGACGGGTCGGGACGTTGCCGCGAATTGGGGCGATTTTCAAACCGCTCGCGAGACGGTCGCGCGGCGCGAGACGGTCGGCAAGCGCTTGTAGTTGAATAGCCCGCCGCCTGCTTCCGCAACCAATCGGCATCTCGGCGGTTAATTTTTTTTCACCCGCCGCGACGAAATCAACCAATTTTTCGCCGCCGCCGGCGTCGCCGTGCGGCGGTAAAATCAGCGCGTCGCGCGGGTCGGCGCGCTTGGTCATCCCGACAATCGGCAGTTCGGGATTATCCGCAATCGCCATATCTTTGAGCGAATGCACGCCGACATCGATTGCGCCGCCGGTCAGCGCGCGTTCCAGCGCGTCGGTGAAAAATCCTTTGCCGCCGCATTCCAACGGCGCGTCCGGCGCGAGGTCGCCGCGGGTTTTCATCGTGAGGAGTCGCAGGTCGAGTTCGGGATGCGCCGCGGCAACGTCCGCCATCACCGACCGCGTTTGCGCGACGGCGAGCGCGCTTTCTCGGCAACCGAAGCGGACGGTTCGTTTCACGGCAAATTTTCCTCGCGTTTTCGCGCTAACCGTTGCGCTTCTAATTTTTCGCCGAGGTCGGCAGACCAATGCGCGTCCAGTTCGCGGCGAATTTGCGCGGCAAAAGCGGGCGCGTCGCCGGCGGTGGAAATTCCCGCCACCAAATTGCCGCGCCGCACGAGCGCGGGAAAATAAAAATCGCAGAGTTCGGGCGCGTCCGCGACATTGACCAAGACGCCCGCCGCCCGCGCGTCGGCGGCAATCGCGCGGCTGACGACGCGGTCGTTGACGGCGACGAAAACCAAAAACGCGCCGGTCAAATCTCCGCCGCCGTAAGGACGGGTGGCGAGCGCGATACGCCCGTCGGCGGCAAGTTGACTAATCGCCGCCGTCGGCGCCGTCGCGACGACCCGCAATTTTGCGCCGAACGCGAGTAACGCGGCGGCGCGTTTTTCCGCGACCGCGCCGCCGCCGACCAGCACGCATAATTTTTCGGCAAGCGAAACGAAGAGGGGGAAGTGAGGCATGGGCGCAAATTAAGAATGCAAAATTAAGAATTAAGAATTGTTTTATTATCGCCATACGACAATTCATTACTGATAACAGATAAGTATTTGCCGTAATCATCGTCGAACAGGCATAATATATCGTAGTAATGTATTTCGCGAAGATCTATTTTGTCAATAAGTCCTTTTATTATTCCTTTATCTGTAAAATCGTACACACCAATCGGTAGTCCGAAATTGTTATAAAACAACGCTTTCTTGTAACCTAACGACACTAATAGGTCAATCAAATCCATGGGGTTTTGCTTGTTTTGCACATAGGCATCGGGCGTGAATTCAAAATATATGATTGGGCGCGATTGATTTAAGAAATTTTTTGCTCCATTTAACACTGCTATCTCAAAGCCGTCTGTATCTATTTTTAGAATGTTTGTTTGATAAAAAATACGATTCCTCTCAATCATATTATCCAATGTATCGATATTTTCGATAACAGTATCGTCGGCTACACTTAAATGTGCGGTGCCGTTTTTTGTTTCAGCCTTAAATTGATTGCCGACAAGCGTTTCAACGCAAAATTTATATTCGATAGTTATTTGGTTATTCTTAATAGAAGCGGTGTTTTGTTTCAGAAAATACAAAAATTCAGTGTTGCCTTCAACACAAAGTATAGACGCGTCATCAACTAATTCTGACACCAACGCAACCGTATCACCGATGTTTGCGCCAATGTCAATTAAAAACAATTTGTTATCGATTTCTTTTACTTTATTGCAAATTCGAGGTAATGCTCTGTCATACAAGGGGTATTGCGCATAATAGAGCGGCGTTTTTTGTGATAAATGCATGTTCAACTTTGTGTTTCCAACAAACACATTTACGACAGGGTCTGATTGCCGTAAAATTCTATCGATAATCTTTAATTTCTTGCGTGTCCAAGACGTAATTACATTGTTTTTTGCAATGTCTTTTACGGCACTGTTATAGAGGTATTCGCTTAATTTTTCTACCAGCCAATCTGTTTTTCGGGGGGGGGGGGGGGGGGCTTGTTTTTCCCTTTTTTGGGGTTAAGAAAAAAAAAAAAATTTTAAAAACAAATACAAAACTTTTCTTTTTGAATTAAAAATAAAAAAAAAATTGGGGGCGAAAAGTTAACGACCCGAAGTGGGTTTTTTTCCCTCCCACAATTTCCGGTAACGGCCCCCTTATTTTGTGGGCGGGGTTTTTTTTGGTTCCCTGGCCTCTCTCAAA
>BNUQ01000061.1 GCA_025997475.1 Planctomycetales bacterium | reverse complement strand
CGGCGTGGCTTTCGTTCTTGTTTCCGGCGAGAAAAATGCCGGTCGTTTCACGCGCCGAAATTGAGGAACGAATGCGTGTTGTTCTTGAAATTTTATCGGAAATCAAAGGCGCGACGGTGCTTGATTCACTTGATTTATTTTGTCCGAACGGGCAGTGCGTAATGTTCGATGAGAATGGAGATTCGTTGTATCGCGACGCAAACCATCTTTCCCTCGCCGGCGGAGAATACCGCGTCCAAAAGCAGTTAGCGAAGTATTTGAAATTTCCGGCGGCGGAATAGGTCTTTTGATTTGCCGCCGAACGCCCCGATAAGGGCGGAATGCCGGTCAATCGGCGAAAGGTCTCGCTACCGACATTGCGTCCCGCTACGCGATTTATGCAATCGTTTTTTCTACCGACATTATGTCCCTACGGAACCTTTACGTCCGTCCCGTCGGGACGGGGTGTCGGTAGAAAACGCCGGCGGACAATTCGCCGCCACCCCGCCGTAGAGGGGAATTTGATGCGCCGCGCGTCGCTTTTTTTTTGTTCGCCGACCACGCCCTAACTAAAAGGCGCGACAGATTGAATAGAGTTGACGCGCCCAAATTTTTTACTATAAGATGTGAACAAGTGTTCAAATGATGTTTTGTTTTAGCGAACAGACGCGTCTGTTCAGACGCGTCTGTTCAGGGGCGCCTGTTTAGGCGCCCCCTTGACGAGGGAAGTCCGATGAAAAAATCCGCCGTGCCGTCCGAAGCCGAAGTGTTTGAACTCGCCGATTTGTTCAAGATTTTCAGCGATTCGACGCGCGTCCAAATTATGCTCACCTTGTCGCAAGGCGAGAAATGCGTCGGCGACATCGCGGCGGCGCAGGGAATGAATCAATCGGCCATCTCGCACCAACTACGAATTCTTAAAACCAACAAACTGGTGAAATTTCGCCGCGCCGGCAAAACCTCGGTCTATGCGCTCGCGGACTCGCACGTCGAGTCGATTATCATCCACGGCATCGAACACGTGCGGGAATAATTTTGGTTTTTTTAAGGAGAATCGGTTATGAATAAATCGCAATCGGCGCCCGTCCCGTTGTCGCAACTCGCGATTGGCGACGAAGGCGTCATCAGCAAAGTCGGCGCGGAAATTCGCGGCTTGAAAAAATTCGCCGATGTCGGTTTCATCAAAGGCGAAAAAATCAAAGTCGAAAGCCGCGCGCCGTTCGGCGGACTGTTGCGGGTCAACGTGATGGGCGCCAGCATCTCGCTCCATCACAACGAAGCCCAGCATATTTTTGTGCGACGGCAAGATGGAAGTTAAAAGTTAAAATGGAAAATGGAAAATGGAAAGCGCATTTTTTTCTCAACTTTTAACTTTCAACTTTCAACTTTCTATCACCGGTATTCCCGCTTCGCGCAACAGCGACCGCGCGAATTCGTCGGGGTAGCCCTCGGCGATAAAAATTTTTTCGATGCCGGCGTTAATCAGCATTTTCGCGCACAGCGAGCAGGGGTGCGTCGTGCAATACAGCGTCGCGCCCTGAATCGGCACTCCGTAAGTCGCGGCTTGTAGAATGGCGTTTTGCTCGGCGTGCAGGGCGCGGCAGAGTTCGTGCCGCTCGCCGGACGGAATGCCCAATTTTTCCCGCATACAGCCGACCGTTTCGCAATGCGCCAAGCCGCGCGGCGAGCCGTTGTAGCCGGTGGCGAGCAGTCGTTTATCGCGCACCAGCACCGCGCCGACCGACCGGCGCAAACACGTGCTTCGCGTCGCGACTTCGCGCGCAATCGTCATATAATACTCATCCCAAGTCGGACGCGGCATCGGCACACCCTTTATCGTGAGAGTTGAGAGTTTAGAGTTGAGAGTTTAGAGCGCGTCGACGTCATCTCAACTCTTAACTCTCAACTCTTAACTCTGAAAAAAATGGCTACGCAAAATATGACCGTCGGCGACCCGGTGAAATTGTTGGTCGCCTTTTCCCTGCCGTTGCTGATTGGCAACGTCTTTCAGCAACTCTACAACCTCGCCGACGCCGTCGTCGTCGGCAACGCGCTCGGCGTCGGGGCGTTCGCCGCCGTCGGTTCGACCGGCTCGGTGATGTTCCTGATTTTCGGCGGTTTTTTCGGATTGACCGGCGGTTTCGGCGTGGTTACCGCGCAACGTTTCGGCGCGTCCGACGACGCCGGCGTGCGCCATTCGATTGCCACGTCAACCTATATCAGTATCGCGCTCGGCGCGGTCATCACGGTTTTGGGCGCGTGGGGAACGCGACCGATTTTGACGTTGATGGACACGCCGCCCGACATTTTCGCCGACGCCGAATTGTATCTGCGCGTGATTTTTTACGGCACGCTCACCGGCGTTTTTTACAATCTCGTGGCGACGATTTTACGCTCGCTCGGCGACAGCAAAACGCCGCTTATCGCGCTGATTATCGCCTCGCTCATCAACATCGCGCTTGATTTATTTTTTATCGGCGTCCTGAAAACGGGCGTGGACGGCGCGGCGTGGGCGACGAATTTGTCGCAATTGCTTGCCGCCGCGTGGTGTTTGCGGTATGTGTATCCGCGCCTGCCGCTGTTGCATTTGCGCCGCGCCGATTGGCGGTTCGATTGGCGCGCCGTCAAAAAACATTTGTTGATTGGCGTGCCGATGGCGTTGCAATTTTCGATTACGGCGCTCGGCGTGGTGGTGTTGCAAAAAGTGTTAAACTCGCTCGGCACGGCGGCGGTCGCGGCTTACGCGGCGGCGGGCAAACTCGACCAGTTCACGATTATGCCGCTGTTTTCCGTCGGGATGGCGATGGTTACTTACGCGGCGCAAAATTACGGCGCGCGCTATTACGACCGGATTCAATTGGGCGTGCGCAAATGTCAGCAAGTCGTGCTGGCGGGTTGCGTTCTCGGTAGCGTGGTCATCGTGGGGTTCGGGCGACCGCTGATCATTTTTTTCATCGGCGGCGTCGAAGAAGACGTGCTGAATTTGGCGGAAATTTTTCTGTTGACGCACGCGATTACTTATCCGCTCCTCGGTTTGATTTTTGTTTATCGCAACGTTTTGCAGGGCGTCGGACGGGCGATTTTGCCGATGTTGGCGGGGCTGGCGGAAATGGCGGCGCGCGTCTTCGCCGCGTTGTTGCTCGTGCCGCTCCTCGGTTTCTGGGGCGCGTGCTTGTCTAATCCGTTAGCGTGGCTGAGCGCGGACGTATTATTGATTGCCGCGTATCGGGCGTGGACGCACAGTAAAGAGATGCGGGCGTTTAGATAATAAAGTTGAAAGTTAAAAGTTGAAAGTTGAGAGAGAAAAGGAGTGGTTGCGCTTCGCGCTTTTCTCAACTTTCAACTTTTAACTTTCAACTTTTCTCTAAAAACTTTCAACTTTTCTCTAAAAACTTTCAACTTTTCTCTAAAAACTTTCAACTTTTCTCTAAAAAAGGAGTTCTCACGATGAAAGTCCGTTTTGCGCCGAGTCCGACCGGCAATGTGCATATCGGCAATATGCGCGTGGCGATTTTTAATTGGTTGTTCGCCCGTCATCACGGCGGCGAATTTATTTTGCGCATCGAAGACACCGACCTCGAACGCTCGACCGCCGAGGCCATCGACAAAATGAAAAGCGCGATGCATTGGCTCGGCTTGAACTATGACGGCGAGCCGCTCTACCAAACCGCGCGGCGTCCGGCGCACGCCGCCGCCGTGCAAAAAATGCTCGCCGCCGGCGTGGCGTATCAACGGGACGCCCAATCGCCGGTCGTGTTGCGGATTGGCAAAGAACTTTTCGCGCCGAATTTTGTCGGCGAACCCCGCGACGCGGCGACGATTGATTACCAAAACGGCGTCCTTACCGCCAACTCGACGACGATTTTTCATACCGTTATTTCGCCGAAGTCCGGCGAGGAATTTATCACGCCGGTCAACTGGGACACGCTCACCGCGCCGCGCTTTTTGTTGGCAGACGGCGAGGAAATCGACGCGCTACCGACGCGGGAAAAATGCGGCGCCGCGACCGTGCCGTTAGCCGAGATTTTAGCGGGAAAAATCGTCGCGCTGAAATTTCGGCGGCGCTATGTGTTCTTTGACGACCTTGTGTTGGGGCGGTGCGAAAAACCGCTCGACAGCATTCGCGACTTCGCAATGGCGCGGAGCGACGGCTCGCCGATTTTTCATTTGGCGAATGTCGCCGACGATATTTTTCAGGGCGTTACCCACATTTTGCGCGGCAACGACCACGTCGAAAACACGTTCCGGCATTTGTTTTTATTTCAGGCGCTCGGCGCGACCCCGCCCATTTACGGGCATTTCCCGATGATTGTTAATCAGAGCGGCAAGCCGTATTCCAAACGCGACGGCGACGCTTATGTCGGCGATTTTCAGACGCAGGGATTTTTGCCGGACGCGCTGTTTAATTTTCTCGCGCTGTGCGGCTGGGCGCCGGGCGACGACCGCGAAATTATGACGCGCGCGGAAATGGTCAAAGCGTTTTCGCTCGACCGCGTGAGCAAAGCCGCCGCGCAATTCGACCGCGCCAAGTTGAATTGGATGAATCAGCAATATCTGATGAAATTGCCGGACGGCGACTTTATCGCCGCGCTGAAAGGCGAAGCCGCAAAAAACGGTTTCGCCACCGAACTTCACGATGATAATTGGTGGCAAGTGTTGGCGGCGACGCAACGCGAGCGATTGGAAAAAATCGGCGATTTTATTCCGCGTTGCCGGTATTTCTTTGCCGGCGATTTTGCGTTCGACCAAAAAGCGGTGAGGAAAAATTTACAGAATAACACGGGCTTGCGCGTCTTGGCGGATTTGGCGGAAATTTTCCGCACCTTGCCGGAATGGGAAATCGCGCCGCTCGCGGCGGCGGTGCATCTTTACGCCGAAAAAAATCCGGACGCGCCGTTATCCTTAAATTTAGTCGCGCAACCGTTGCGCGTCGCTTGCACCGGCGCGGCGGTCAGTCCGGGCATCGGCGAAACGCTGTTTTTGCTCGGTCGCGAGGAGGTGATAAAAAGAATTGAGCGGGCGCTGAAAGAGCAGAGTTGAAAGTTGAGAGTTTAGAGTTGAAATAGCGCGGAGCGATTTATGAAATAGTTCCGCTATAATTTCCGTGCAAAAACAAACAAGGAGAAAAAAATGCCCGCTCTGCTTGAAAGAAAACCGCGTTCGGCGCCGTTGCCGCGGACGCTTCCGCCCACGCTAAACTTGCGGCAAAAAAAAGCGGAATGTCCGGCTTGCGCGCGCGCTGATTATCAACCCAATGGCGAAACCGTCGCTCGTTTCAAGGAAGGAGTCGAAAATGAAAAAGGATATTTTAGCGCCGGCGAACTTATCCGCGACTGCCTCGATTCTTGAAATCAAGCCGCACAAACAATTCCGGCAAGATGTTAAACGCTTGGGCAAACAAAACAAAAATCTCGACGAGTTAAATGCGGTTATCACTTTGTTGCAAAAGCAAAAGATTTTGCCGGAAAAATACCGCGACCACCCGCTCAAAGGCAATTTCGCCGGCTTCCGCGGTTGCCATCTTTCCGGCGATTGGATTTTGGCTTACCGCGTCAATCGCAAAAATAACCGGCTCGAACTATACGGCACCGGAACGCATCGCGAGGTGTTAAATATCGAATAAAGCATTCCGCCGACATTGTGCTCCGACGGGGCGACCGGCGAAATTATCAATCGGGCGTTCGCCGAACGCCCCCACTTGCAAAGGAGAAGCCGATGCCATCCCCCGCCGAACAAAAAATTCTTGCCGACTTGACCGCCTACGTCGCGGGGCAGGATTTTCAATTCAACCCCGACGACAAAATCGTCGAGCGCGTCGTGCGCGGTTTGGCGACGCGGGAAAGCAAGACCGGTTTTCGCTATTGTCCGTGCCGCTTCGTCGGCGCCGACGCGGAAGCCAATAAAAAAATCGTCTGTCCGTGCGTTTATCATCGGGACGAAATCGCGCAAAACGGGCGTTGCCATTGCGAACTCTTTGTCAAAAAATAAGGAGCCGCCGATGAAAAAAATTCGTCCCCGCGAACGGTTGCAACAATACCTGCGCGAAGCGCTCGCCGGCGCGCCGCGCGTCGCGCCGCCGTGTCCGCACTTCGGCGAATGCGGCGGTTGCGAATATCAAAATTACGCCTATTCCGCGCAAGTCGCCGCCAAAGCCGCCGTCTGGCGGCGCCTCGTCGCCGACGCCGGACTAACTCTGCCGGAGGCGCATCTCGCGCGCAGTCAAGCCGAATACGGCTATCGCCAGCGGATGGATTACGTGTTTGCGTTCGGCAACGCCGGTTTGCGCCGCGCCGGTTCGCATAAGCACGTCGTCGCGCTGACGGCGTGTCCGTTGTGCGGCGACGCCGGTTGGCGGGCGTTCGTCCGCGCGCGCGATTTGGCGGTCGCCGCCGATTTGCCGGCTTACGATTATTTGCGCCACACCGGTTTTTTGCGCTATTTCGTCGTGCGCCAAACGCGGCGCGGCGAAGTGATGCTCAACCTCGTTACCAAAACGCCGGAATTCGCCGACAAAATCGAAACCATCGCGACGACGTTGTTGGCGGAAGGTTTAGCCGCGAGCGTCCATTGGCTCTGCCAAGAATCGGCGGCGGATTTGTCGTTCGGCGCGCCGGTGCGCTTCTGGGGGCGACCGGTGATTTACGCGACTTATTTGGGCAAGGATTTTGCGATTGGTCCGAACACTTTCGCGCAAGCGAACGCGCTGACGGCGGAACAGGCCTACGGCGAAATTGTCGCGGCGAACCGCGGCGAGCCGCTCCTCGGCGATATTTACGCGGGGTCGGGCGTGATTGGCGATTTGCTGGCGCCGACTTGCGGCCACGTCGTCGCGGTCGAAAACGTGCCGGAGAATTTAGCGTTGGCGCGGGAACACGCCGCCGCGCACCGTCTTGACAATTGGTCGTTATGTTCGGCGGACGCGGGGCAATTTTTGCGGGACGCCGCGACGCGCGCCGAGCAAAACGGCGCGGGGGAATTTTCCGCCGTCGTGGTCAATCCGCCGCGCGTCGGTTTGGCGGGCGCCGTCGCGGCGTTGCTCGCGGTCGCGCCGCCGCGCCTGACCTATATGTCGTGCAATCCGCTGACGTTGCTCGACGACCTGAAAATCTTACTACCGCATTACGTCGCGGAAAAAATTATGCTGTTCGATATGTTTCCGCAAACGCCGCACTGGGAAACGTTGGCGCTCCTGCGGCGGCGGTAAGTGCCGCGACGGGGGCGTCCGCCGTGCTTGCCGCGACCGTTTTGAGCGCGAAGCAAAGGAGATAAATCGCGGCGATGAGCGCGATTAAACCGACGGCGGTCAATAATTTGTCGTGTTTAACGTTCATAGTTTTTCTCGCGGGGAAATTTTGAGGCAGAGTTGAGAGAGCAGAGTTTAGCGCTGAGAGTTTAGCAGAGGTTGCGCTTCGCGCATTATTAAAAATAACTCCACGGCTCAACTCTTAACTCTTAACTCTCAACTCTAATTGACGGGGACCGCAATGGACCGCGAACTTTTAGCGCAAAAAATAAACTTTCGTTTCGCCAAGCGCGGCGCGGCGATTTATTTGTCGCATCTCGATTTGTTGCGGCATTTTTCCCGCGCCTTGCGCCGCGCCGATTTGCGTCCGCGCCTGACCGCCGGTTTTAATCCGCGTCCGCGTTTGGTTTTTCCGCACCCGTTGCCGCTCGGCGTCGCGTCGGTTTGCGAAACGGTCGAAATCGAATTTTGCGAAGAACAGCCGCTCGCGAAAATTTTCGCGGCGCTGAAAAACGCCGACGGCGGCGTGGTCGAATTTTTGGGCGCGGAGGCGATGCGTCCGGTCAAAAGCGGCAACGCCGTCCTCCGGTGCGATTACGAAATTACCGGCTTTGCCGCGCCGGAAAAATTGGACGCGCCCGTTGCGGAAATGTTGGCGGCGGCGGCGTTGCCGGTTATGCGCGGGCATGCGGAAAAAACGCACTCGGTCGATATTCGCCCGTATCTCGCCGCCATCGCCCGCGACGGCGAGGTGATTAAAACCGCGTTGCTTCACACCGCTTCCGGCGCCGGACGCCTCGACGACATCGCCAAATGGTTGGCGGAAAAAGTCGGCGACGACTGGCGCGAATGGCGGTTGCAAAAAACGGCGGTCTATTTTAAGACCAATTAAGAATTAAGAATGCAGAATTAAGAATCTCGGGATTTAATTTTCAGATTCGCCAAACGTTATTTTTATAAATACTTCACCATTCTTAATTCTTAATTCAATTGGCGCGGCGTTCGCCGCCGCCCCTTATTCGCCGTTAGGATACCCTCCAATGTATAACCACCTGCGCGGGACGGTCGTTTCGGTCTTGCCCGCGAAAATTATTTTGGAAGTCGGCGGCGTCGGCTATGAATTATTGGCGCCGCTTTCGACGACCGGCAAATTGCGCGCCGGCGGCGAATTTTTGTTGCTGACGCATTTGCTCGTGCGCGAGGACGCGCTGACGCTGTATGCGTTCATCACCGAAGAGGAGCGGCATTTATTCCGGCGGCTGATTAACTTGTCCGGCATCGGCGCGACGACCGCCAATCAAATTTTGTCGGCGGTGTCGCCCGCCGAATTTATGCTGGCGATTGAAAAGCAGGACGCGAGTTTTCTTAAAAAAATCAAAGGCATCGGCGAGAAAACCGCCAAGCGGATTATTTTGGAATTGAAAGGCGCAAAAATGCAACTCGACGCCGGCGGCGGCGAATTGCGCGGCGTCGCCGCCGACGCGGCGCTGGCGTTGGAGACGCTGGGAATGAGCAATAAAGAAGCGCTTGCCAAAGTCGAAAAAGTTCTCAAAGTTGACCCGACGCTGACGTTGGAAGCCATCGTCGCCGCGGCGTTGCAAGACCGGTGAAGCGAGTGGATGCTCTATTAGACCTGTTCGACAACCAATTCGCGGCATCTTTTCGGTTAATTTTTCGTCCCGCTACGTCAAAATTCCTTGCAATACTCTCGGTATTGCTTCGTCATTTTTCCTGGCGGGACGGAAAATTAGACCCGAAAATTTGCTCGCTCGTAGGTTTAGAACAGGTCTATTCAATTGCCACGCGCTTTAGCGCGTGGATAGCGTTAGAAAACGACCGGCTTTAGCCGAATGGTTTATTGGGGCTAAAGCCCTTTTCTTTTTTGACCGTCCGCCACGCCTTAAAAGGCGTGGCAATTGAATAGAACAACCGCGTTAATAAATGGCAATAAATGGCAAACTAAATTTATTTGCAGTTTTTGGAAACAATTTTATTTAAATTCAATCAAGGAGAAAAACTATGCGTCGCACCAAAATCGTTTGCACCCTCGGTCCCGCCAGCAACAGCGCCGACACGATTAGGGCAATGCTCCACGCCGGCATGAACGTGGCGCGGCTTAACTTTTCGCACGGCACGCACGCGTCGCACGCGGCGACCATCGCCACTTTTCGCCAAGTCCGCGACGCGCTGGGCGTCCCCGCCGCCGTCGCGCTCGACACCAAAGGTCCCGAAATCCGCATTCGCAATTTCATCGACGGCAAAGTGGAACTTGTGAGCGGCGCCGCGTTCACGCTCACCACCGACGAAATCGACGGCACCGCCGAGCGCGTCGCCGTGTCGTGGAAAGAATTGCCGGGGCAGGTCAAACCCGGCTCGCGCCTGTTGTTCGACGACGGTAAAATTGCGATGACCGTTGACCAATGCACCGAAACCGAAGTGCGTTGCACCGTGCAAAACGGCGGCGTGTTGAGCAACCATAAAAGCATTAACATTCCGGGCTCGCATTTGGAGATGCCGTATCTCAGCGAGCAAGACCAGTCCGACTTGCGCTTCGGCATCGAGCAGGACGTGGATTTTGTTTTCGCGTCGTTCACGCGGCGACCGGAGGACGTGCAGGCGATTCGCAAATTTCTGGACTATCACGGCGGACACGACATCAAAATCATCGCCAAGATTGAGAACATCGAAGGCATCGAGAATTTTCACCAAATTTTGGCGAGCGCCGACGGCATTATGGTGGCGCGCGGCGATATGGGCGTCGAAGTTGACTTTGAAAGGTTGCCGGGCATTCAGAAAAAATTTATCCGCGCCTGTTACCGCGCCGGTAAAATCGTCATCACCGCGACGCAAATGTTGGAGTCGATGGTCAACAATCCGAGTCCGACGCGGGCGGAAATTTCCGACGTGGCGAACGCGGTGTTCGACGGCACGTCGGCGGTGATGTTGTCGGGCGAAAGCGCCAACGGCAAATATCCGGTGGAGGCGGTCGCGACGATGGCGAAAATCGCCGAGCGCGCCGAGCATGATTGCTTC
>BNUQ01000060.1 GCA_025997475.1 Planctomycetales bacterium | reverse complement strand
CGGTTCGCCAAAACGCGGCGAACCGTCCAATTGCGGTTGACGCTCCGCGCCGTCTTTACCTATGGTGGCGCGGCTGATAGAGCATCGCCGCTTACCATAGGCTGATATATTTCGCCCCGTTGGGGCGACTGGCGGAATAAATTATCAAAATCGCGTAACATCAATTAAGAATTAAGAATTTTGGAGTTTGATTTTCAGATTCGCTTCGCGCAATTTCAACTTTCAACTTTCAACTTTCCCCTGCGCCATCGCCGCTTTGATGAAGCCCGCAAACAGCGGGTGCGCGCTAATCGGGCGACTGCGAAATTCCGGGTGCGCCTGCGTCGCGATGAAAAACGGATGCGCCGGCAATTCGATAATTTCGACCAAGCGGCTGTCGGGATTGCGTCCGGCGATGAGCATCCCGTGTTGTTCCAGCGTCGGGATTTTTTCGGGATTGAGTTCGTAGCGGTGGCGGTGGCGCTCGCGCACCACTTCCGCGTCGTAGAGTTGGCGCGATTTCGATTCGGGTTTCAACTGACAGGCATATGCGCCCAGCCGCATCGAGCCGCCTTTGTCGGTAACGCGGACTTGCCCGGGCATAATCGTAATATATTCCGGCTGATTTTCGTTGCCCTTGCCGCCTTCGAGCCATTCGCCGCTGAGCGCCCCCGCCTCGCCGCAAACGTGGCGCGCAAATTCAATGACCGCGCATTGCATCCCGTAACACAAGCCCAAAAACGGCACGTTATTTTCCCGCGCCCACTGAATTGCCAGCATTTTCCCTTCGACCCCGCGCTTGCCGAAACCGCCCGGCACGAGCAAGCCGCCGACGCCGGCGAGCGCTTTGACGCCGTCTTTTTCGAGGTCTTCCGCTTCGATTTTGCGGATTTTCACGCGGACGTGGTTCGCCGCGCCGCCGTGCGCCAGCGCCTCATAGACCGATTTGTAACTGTCGGTCAGCGTCATATATTTGCCCACGACCGCGATTTCGACCTCGCCCGCCGGATGAATGACGCGCGTTACCATTTCCTCCCATTGCGTCAAATTCGGCGCGCCGGTCGCGAGATTAAAACGCTTGCAAATTTTGTCCGCCACGCCTTCGCGTTCGAGCAACAGCGGCACTTCGTAAATACTGTGGTCAACGTCTTTTTCGATAATCACGTCGCCCGTGCGAATGTGGCAGAACATCCCGATTTTGCGCCGTTGCTCGTCGTCAATCGGCACTTCGGCGCGGCAAATCAGCATATCCGGCTGAACGCCGAACTCGCGCAATTTCTGCACCGAATGTTGCGTCGGCTTGGTTTTAACTTCGCCGGAGGCGCGCAAATACGGAATGAGCGTCAGGTGAATGAACATCACCTCCTCGACCGGACGGTCGAGCGAAAATTGGCGAAACGCCTCGATATACGGCAAACCTTCAATGTCGCCGACGGTGCCGCCGAGTTCGACGATGTTGACTTCGACTTCCGGCGCGGCGTTTTTCAGAATGGCGTCCTGAATGGCGTTGGTAACGTGCGGCACGACCTGCACGGTGCCGCCGAGGAAGTCGCCGCGCCGCTCGCGTTCGATAATGTCCAAATAAATCCGACCGGTGGTGTAGTTGGACTGGCGGTTGGCGCGGACGCCGGCGAAGCGTTCGTAATGCCCCAAATCAAGGTCGGTCTCGGCGCC
This sequence comes from Planctomycetales bacterium, assembly GCA_025997475.1. GTDB lineage: Bacteria > Planctomycetota > SZUA-567 > SZUA-567 > SZUA-567 > MS499-59. The sequence goes on along the minus strand of BNUQ01000060.1, from coordinate 8,783 downwards.
GTCGTCGGTAACAAAGACCTCGCCGTGCTGAAAGGGATTCATCGTGCCGGGGTCAACGTTGATGTAAGGGTCGAGTTTTTGCATCCTGACGTTGAGCCCGCGGGCGCGGAGCAACAAACCGATGGATGCGGCGGTCAGCCCTTTGCCTAACGACGACACGACGCCGCCGGTGATGAAGATAAATTTGCTCATAGCGTCCTTCTCCCGAATTTTTCCCCGAATTTTTTTAAGCGGCGGATTGTAAAAGCGACCGGCGAAAACGCAACGCGAAGCGTGCGCGGCGCGGCGCGGACGCGAAGCGTCCGCAATTGCCCGCGGCGGGGGTTTGGCTACACTGGTGGGGGTTGCGTGGACGGAGAAGTGGGGAATTGGGCGGACGTCGAAGAACTTAAACGCCGGACAAATTATGCACGGCATAAAAATCACCAATCCGTTCATTGCCGGAAACTAAACGCGCGAGGGCGGCGGCGCGGCGCTGGAGATACTTTCTATGAACATCTTGCACCTTTTTGCTTCGCGTCATTGGGGCGGCGGCGAGCAGTATGTTTTTGATTTGGCGAGTCGGCAGATGGAAGCCGGTCATCGTTTAACGTTGGTTTCCGGCGACAGTAAAATTATTCGCGACAAAGTCGCGCCGCTCGGTTGCCGCGGTCGCCGCCGCATTGACCCGCTTATTGGCGGATGAAAATTTGCGCCGAACGCTTGGCGAAAACGCACGGCAGGCGTTTGCCCGACAATTCGCCTATCCGATTTTCTACGATAAAATAATGGCGATTTACGGGGTTTAGCTGCAGAAAGGCGCGACGATGCCAAACTACGCTTATGCCGAGGTTGAGAAAAATTTAGCGGCGGTGTTCGCCGCGGCGACGCGCGAAAAAGTGGTTATTGACTTTCCCGACGGCAAACAGTTTCACTTGCAGTCGGCTACCGACTTGCAGTCGGCTACCGTCCGCGAGGCGGCGGCGGTGAAAAAATCGCCGCCGCGCCGGACGCGGACGCGCAAATCGAAAAATCCGCATAATCCCAGTCCCAGCGGCGACCCGTATTTCGACGACCCGCGCAATATCGCGGACATTATGGACGGGATACGGCAATTTGAAGCGGGACAAGTGGTGAGTTTGGACGACGAAGAATTGCAGGCAATTTTCCGCCGGTGCCGCCAATGAGTTACAAGGTCGAATTATTCGCGGAAGCCAAGTCGCAAATTGCCGCGCACGAAAAGAGCGGCAATTTGCCTTTGGTGCGTAAATTGGAACGATTGTTAGAAGAATTGCGCGAACACCCTTACACCGGCACCGGCAAACCGGAGCGGTTGAGTATGAATTTATCCGGCTACTGGTCGCGGCGTATCAATCGCGAACACCGGTTGGTCTATGCCGTCAACGACCAAACGGTAACGGTCAACGTCATCGCGGCGGCGGGACATTACGAATTATAAACCCCATTACCCCTACTCTTTTCACGAAAGGAAACCGATGGCCTCCATCTCCGAAAAACTGCCCTACAAAGTCCGCGACATCAACCTCGCCGGCTGGGGGCGCCGCGAACTCGACATCGCCCAATACGAAATGCCCGGCTTAATGGCGACCCGCGAAAAATACGGCGCCGCGCAACCGCTCGCCGGCGTCCGCCTCACCGGTTCGCTTCATATGACCATCCAAACCGCCGCGCTGATTGAAACGCTGAAAGCGCTCGGCGCCGACGTTCGCTGGGCGTCGTGCAATATCTTTTCGACGCAAGACCACGCCGCCGCCGCGATTGCCCAAGACGGCATTCCGGTCTTCGCGTGGAAAGGCGAAACGCTCGCCGAATACTGGTGGTGCACGTTGCAGGCGCTGACGTGGGACGACGGCAAAGGTCCGCAACTTATCGTCGATGACGGCGGCGACGCGACGCTCCTCATTCACAAGGGCTACGCTTACGAAAACGGCGACAACTGGGTCGAAACGCCCGCCGCCAACGAAGAGGAGGGGTGCATCAAAGACCTGCTGAAAAAAGTCAAAAGCGCCGACCCGCAACATTGGCATAAAGTCGTCGCCGACTGGCAAGGCGTGTCCGAAGAAACGACGACCGGCGTGCATCGCTTGTATCAAATGGAGCGCGAGAAAAAATTGCTCGTCCCCGCGATTAACGTCAACGACGCGGTGACGAAAAGTAAATTCGACAACATTTACGGTTGCCGCCATTCGCTTTTGGACGGCGTCAAACGCGCGCTCGACGTGATGATTGCCGGTAAAATCGTGATGATTTGCGGCTACGGCGATGTCGGCAAAGGTTGCGCCGAGGCGTGCGCGGGCGAGCGGGCGCGGGTGATGGTCAGCGAAGTGGACCCGATTTGCGCGCTCCAAGCGTTGATGTCGGGCTACGACGTGGTAACGGTCGAGGACGCGCTTCCGCTTGCCGACCTGTATGTGACGACCACCGGCAACTGCCACATCATCACCGTCGAGCAAATGGCGAAAATGAAAGACCAGGCGATTATTTGCAACATCGGGCATTTCGACAACGAAATCGAAGTCGAGAAATTGGCGAATTACCCCGGCATCAAACACACGGTCATCAAGGACGATTTAACGCCGGGCGGACCGGTCGATAAATACACTTTCCCCGACGGACACAGCGTTTATCTGCTCGCCAAAGGGCGGCTCGTCAATCTCGGTTGCGCCACTGGGCACCCGTCGTTTGTGATGTCCAACAGTTTCACCAATCAGGCGCTGGCGCAGATAGATTTATGGAAAAATCATCGCCCCGTCGGCGTTTATACTTTGGACAAAAAATTGGACGAAGAAGTGGCGCGGTTGCACCTGGCGAAACTCGGCGCGAAACTCACGACGCTGACGCAAGCGCAGGCGGACTATATCGGCGTGCAGGTCGAAGGACCGTATAAGCCGGATTATTACCGGTATTAAAAATAATTAAGAATGCAGAATTGACTGCGCCGCCGCGTGCGCGGAAAAATTAGGAAACCGGTCTATTAAAAAAGGGGCGACCATGCGCCGCGCCATCAATGAATTTACCGACGGGGAATTGGTCGCGGGATTTTATGCGTTGCGCGAGGCGTCGCTGTCCGTCGCCAAAAACGGCAAGCCGTATTTGCGGCTGTCGCTCGGCGACGCCACCGGCGCGATTGGCGGCAATTTGTGGGACGCGCCGAAAAATATCCTGACGACGTTGACCGTCGGCGGCGCGGTTAAAATTTCCGGTATGGTCGAAAGTTATCGTGACCAACTGCAACTGCGCGTCGAAAAAATCCGCGCCGCGCGCGCGGGCGAAGTCAATCCCGCCGATTTTCTGCCGGTCAGTTCCGCCGACCTGCCCGCGCTCGAACAAGAAATTTTCGCGGCGGTCGCGGCGCTCGCCGACCGCGATTATCGGGCGTTGCTCGACGCCTTCTTCACCGACAAAAATTTTTGCGCCCAATTTTTTCGCGCGCCCGCCGCGCGGGCGTTTCACCACGCCTGCGTCGGCGGACTGCTTGAACACACCGCGACCATCCTCCGCTACGGTCGCGCGATTCTCGCCCAAAACGCGGTGCGCCTGAACGCCGATTTGCTGACCGCCGGCATTATTTTGCACGATGTCGGCAAAATCGAGGAATTGGCGCTGGGCGCGAGCATCGAATACAGCGACCGCGGCAAACTGCTCGGACATATTTCCATCGGCAATTTAATGGTGGAAGAGCGCGCCGCGACGTTGCCGCATTTTCCGCCGCTGAAAAAATACTTGTTGCAACATTTGATTTTGAGCCACCACGGGCAAATGGAATACGGCTCGCCGGTTTTGCCCGCCGTTCCCGAAGCGTTCGCTTTGCATCACCTCGACAACCTCGACGCCAAAACGGTCGCCGCCGCGCGGCTTATCGGCGAGGACAACGGCAATAGCCGCTGGACGCCGAAATCGTTTATGTTGGCGACTGCGTTATTCAAAGGCGGGGCGGCGAACTCCGAGACGGCGAACGGCGAGGCGGGAGAAAGTCCGGCGAAAGAAATCGCACCGGCGGCGGAACCCGCGGGCGCGGCGGCGGACAATTTGTTTGCGTAAGCCGAGTGGACAGTTAAGAACAATTAAGAATTAAGAATCTCATGTTACGCGAATTTGTCATCATCAACTCGCCTCGGCGGACGTGTCCGCTAAAAGCCCCGACCGGGGCTTAATGTGAATAACCCCGAGTGGAGCGGCGAGGCGTTTTCGCCGCGCAACTCGGGGAAAGCGCCACCACCAACCACAACCCCGAAGGGGTTGAACGATGGTTGAACCCCTATCGGGGTTCGGTGATTGGGCGGCGTTATCCCCGACCGGCGCGACGATAGAACGTGTCGCTTGGTCGGGGTTATTCAAATTAAACGCCTACGGCGTTTTTTAAGGAATTTTACTTTTATCAAGCCGGTTGCGATTTTTTGGCGCGCATAACCTGAGTTAAGAATTAAGAACGGTGGAATGATTGTCAAAATTTCGCGAAGCGATTTTGATAATCAATTCCTAATTCTCAATTCTTAATTCTTAATTGTTAATTGTTAATTGTTAATTGCGCGGCAACGCGGCGGCGAACGTTTCGGCGGCGGCTTCCAATTCGTCGCCGAGGCGCGAGTAGCGCGACAGGCATAAATAATACGCCGCCATCGCCGGAATCCCGACCAATAAACCGACGACCGTCGTGCCTAACGCCTCGCCGATACACGCCGTCATCATCGCGCTCCGCAAGCCCTCGGTCGCTTCCGCGCCCATCGCGTTGAACGCTTTCGTCAAGCCCAGCACCGTGCCGAGCAAACCCAGCATCGGGCTTAACGTGCCGATGTGCGCGAGATAATTGATTTCCTGCCGCACCGGCGCGAGCGCCCGCCGTCCGGCGCTTTCCATCGCCGCCGTTACGCGGTCGAACGTTTCCCGTCGCGCCCGCAGTCCCGCGAGCGCCAGCGCGCCTAACGCCGACGAACTGGCTTCCGCGTGGCGTTGCGCGGCGTCCGCGTCGTGGTTCGCGAGGTCGTCCAACAGCCGTCGCGACAAACTTTCCGGCGCGATGCGTTGCCGCCGCGTGCCGAGCAAAATATGCGCGATTAAAAACAGCGCGGCAAACAGCAAAACGCCAAGCACGGCGTTGATTTGCCAGCCGTAACTCAAAACTTGCAACAGCGTAACTTCGTTGTCGGCGGTCATCGGGTCCTCACGGTAAAGGCGGCGGTTGTCGCCGCGACGGTTATGAATTAAAAATTACGAGCAGTCGGTAGTTGATAGTTGGTAGTTTTTAGCGGTGGAGTTTGACGGTCAAAGATTCGTTTCGCGGACGCTGGCGGATTTGCTAACAAAAACTCCACCACCACCAACTAAAAACCACCGACTATCGACGGCTCTTCCCCGCCAAACAACGCCGTAATCGCCGTCTGTAAATCGACCGGCAACGGCGCGGTTATGGTCGCCCCGTTACTCGGCAAGGTCAGACGCCACGCATGCAACGCCTGCCGGCGCAAGCCGGTTAGTTGTTTGGCGCGTTGATTAGCCGCGCGGTCGCCGTATTGGTCGTCGCCCAAAATCGGGCGCCCGAACGCGGCGGCGTGGACGCGAATTTGGTGCGTCCGCCCTTCGCGCGGGTAAAATTCCAACAGACACGCCGGAAATTCCGCGTTCGCCGCCGCCAAGCGATACGCCGTCGCCGCCGTTAAACCGCCTTTTTTCACGACGCGCACCGGTCGGTGTCCGCCCTGCCAGTCGCTCAAATTCCGCCGAATTATTCCTTCGGGATTGGCGGGAACGCCGACGCAAATCGCGCGGTAAATTTTCTCCACGCGCCGCCGTTTGAACGCTTCGACGGTTTGGGCGAGCGCCGCCGCGGTGCGGGCGAACAACGCCGCGCCGGTCGTGTCGCGGTCCAACCGGTGCGCCGGTGCAATTTCCGCGCCGAATTTTTGGCGAACACGCGTCGTTAAATCGTCGCCGTTGTCGGCAACGGTTTCAATCCCCGCCGGTTTGTTGACCGCCAAATAATCGGCGTCTTCGTATAAAAGTTCCAACTCATTGCTCATCGCCGCGCGCCCGCTAATATGAAAGAGTTTAGAGTTTAGAGGTGGAGTTATTTGAAAAATGCGCGAAGCGCGACCGCCGCTAAACGCCGAACGCTCAACTTTTCCCCGCCTGAATGTTAGGAGAGGCAATGCGCATTCGCAAGCCGAAAATCACCGACATCAACGCCATTCACCAACTCATCAAACCGTTCGCCGAGGCGCGGCGGATGTTGGCGTTGCCGCTGGGGAATTTGACCGAGCGGTTGCGCGATTTTTTGTTGTTGGAAGTTGACGGCGAACTTATCGGCGCGGTCGCCGTGCATATTGTTTGGGAAGATTTGGTGGAAATCCGCTCGCTCGCCGTGCGCCCCGAACGGCAAAAGCAGGGCTACGGGAGCGCGCTCATCGACGCCGCGCTGACCGAGGCGCGGGAAATCGGCGCGACGAAAGTTTTTACGCTGACGTTCGTGCCGGAATTTTTTCAGAAGCACGGTTTCGCGGTCATCGACCGCCACGAACTGCCGCATAAGGTCTGGCAGGACTGCACGCATTGCCCGCTGTTTCCCGACTGCGGCGAAACCGCGCTGACGCGAAGCGTGTGAACGGGGAAAGGTTTTTAAGCGATGCAAAAAAATTTAATCGCCGCTCTTTTCCCTTCGTCTTTTTCCCCTAAAATACCCGACTTCTTACCCAACCTTTTTTTCCTTTCCGTTACAATTTCGGGGAATTAGCTCAGTTGGGAGAGCGCCTCGCTGGCAGCGAGGAGGTCAGCGGTTCGAACCCGCTATTCTCCACCAAAAATAAATAACGCGCCGGACGCCAAAGTCCGGCGCGTTATTTTGTCCAAGCGGTCAACCCTTAAATCCCTTAAAATTCTTATCCTCATTCAATAGACCTGTTCGACAACCAATTCGCGGCATCTTTTCGGCCAATTTTCCGTTCCGCCGCGTCAAAATTCCTTGCAATACGCTCGGTATTGCTTCGTCATTTCTCCTTGCGGAACGAAAAATTATGCACGAAAATCTGCTCGCTCTTGGTTATCGAACAGGTCTAATCCTGTTTGACAATCCCCGCGCCGCAATTATGTTTTCCGCCTTGTTCACAGGAGCGGTGGCAATGACCAACGCAGAGCATAAAAAATTCGGCGAAAATTTTGGCAAGACGCTAATCGACCTCGGTAAAATCGCTTTCGGCGGCGTGGTCATCGGCGGTTTTATGAAACTTGACGCTTCGCCGGAAGTCGTTATCGCCGCCGGTTTAGTTCTCGCCATCTCTGCTTCAACGCTTGGTCTTTGGTTTCTCGTTAAAAGGAGTTAGCCATGTATTTATTTGGAATGGCGTTTTTGATTGTCGTCTTGCCGCTCGCCATCGCCGGTTTTTATCTCAGCCGCCCCAATCCAGACGAGCCCGCCGCCGAGCGGTAGTCCGCGCTCAACGCGCGGTTGCCATTCAATAGTTGCCGGTCGGAGGCGATGCGCCCGTTACCGGTAAAAAAGCGTTGGCGATTTCTAAGAATCTTAAAATTCTTATCGCTCTTCGCCCGCCTAAAAATCATCATTCCGCGGCATAGTTTTGCCGCCGTCGTTTTTTCACGCCGCCCCGTTCATTCCCGAACTTTTCTCTCTTCTTCTCGCGCATCTCGCGTGGTTATCGCTGGCTTATCGGCGTGGGAGATTTTACAATTTCCGCCGCGTGCAAAGCGAGAGTTCTGCGTTCAGTGTTTAGAGTTTAGAGTTTAGAGTTGAGAGTGCGCTCGCTTAAAATCCTTAATTCCCTTAAAACTTTTTCCCTCGCGGAGTAGATTTTATGTCCATCAAAGACGAGCAGGAAGCGGCGAAGCAGGACGCGCACTATGAGGCGGCGCGTTATTTACGCAACGCCGAAGACACTTTGAAAAAAGCCGGTCAGGACGGCAAGTCGTTTCTTGACCGGAAATATGTTTCGACCGCGTGCGGCACGGCGTATTTAGGCGTGTTGATAGCGATGGACGCGATGTTTCAGTTGCGCGACGTGAAACCGCCGAAGGGCAACAAACGCGAGTCGATTAAGTATTACCTTGAAAACGCCGCGAAACTCGACGGCAAATTGGTGCGCGACCTCAATATCGTCTATCGTAATTTGCACATTGAGGGCTATTACGAAGGCAATTTGAGCGTGCCGACGATTCGCGACGGCTTTGACCGGACGTATGAAATTGTCGAGCGCATTTGCCCCGAACGGGAATTGACGGACGAAGAATATAAGGCGCGGCGGCGGCGCGGTTCGTGGGTCGGGCGCTTGGCGGCGTGGCTGTTTTAGCGTTCAGAGTTTAGAGTTTAGAGTTTAGATTTCAGCGGTGGTTGCGCTTCGCGCGTCTTAAAAAATAAAACTCCGCTCGCTAAACTCTAAACTCTAAACTCTAAATAAACCCCTTTTCCCTCGCGGAGTAGATTTTATGTCTATCAAAGACGAGCAGGAAGTGGCGAAGCAGGACGCGCACTACGAGGCGGCGCGTTATTTGCGCAACGCCGAAGACACTTTGAAAAAAGCCGGTCAGGACGGCAAATGGTTTGCTGATAAAAAATACGTGTCGGTCGCGTGCGGCACGGCGTATTTGGGCGTGTTGTTGGCGATGGACGCGATTTTCAAGTTGCGCGACGTGAAGCCGCCGAAAGGCAATCGGCGCGAGTCGATTAAATATTACCTTGAAAACGCCGCGAAAATCGACGGGCGTTTGGCGCGCGACCTGCACACCGCCTATGAGATTTTACACATTGACGGTTATTACGAGGGAATTCTGAAAATATC
>BNUQ01000059.1 GCA_025997475.1 Planctomycetales bacterium | reverse complement strand
CATCGGTAAAACTACTCCCGCGCGAACAATACGGATATTTTAGCCAAAACATCCTCTATTATGGTATCGGGGACGTGTTCTAATTTTTGCGCGTTGCGAGACGCCAAATCAAGCGCTCGCGGCTGGTCGCATCGGACGTAACCCGTCGTTTTCGTCCCGCAATCATTCAGCGCGACGGCAAACCCAAGGTTGCGCACAAATTGTCCACCACTCGTAATCGGCACCACCACCGGCGTTTGGGTAATTCGATTAAACTCCGTCGGCGAAACAATCAACACCGGACGCCGCCCTTGTTGTTCGTGCCCCGAAATCGGGTTTAGTGAAACCCAATAAATATCACCGCGCTCCATTATATTTGCTCCGTGCCGCTTGCCGGCGACGACAACCACTCGTTTTCTTCGGCGGAAAATTTTGGTCCGGCGGCGCATTGCGCCAATAATTCCGACAGCGTGTAGCGCGGGCGTTTCGGCGGCGCAATCGTTATTCGGTCGCGAGCGACGGCGATATTGACGGGCTTGCCCAGCGCCAAACGCGCCGCCGTTACCAGCGTCGCCGGAATTTCTAACATCGTCGCACCGTTAATTTGTCGCAAATTGGTCGTGTACATAAAGCGAACCTCTCGGCAATGCTTGATAAATGAACCTTCTACCCCGCCAATTGTCCGTCTTGCAGGGTCAGCGTGCGCGGAGCGCGGGCGGCGACTTGTAAGTCGTGCGTTACCAAAATCATCGCCGTGCGTTTTTCGCCCGCCAATTGCCAAACCAAATCCATCACCGCCACGCCGGTCGCCGGGTCGAGATTGCCGGTCGGCTCGTCGCACAACAACAACGCCGGCTCGGTGTAAAGCGCCCGCGCAATCGCGACGCGCTGTTGTTCGCCGCCCGACATTCGCGCCGGACGATGATGCATCCGCTCGGCTAAACCGACTTGCGACAACAGTTCCATCGCCCGTTTTTTACCGGCGTTTTGCCGCGCGAAATTGCCGGCGAGACAGACGTTTTCGAGCGCGGTGAAATCGGCGAGCAAGTGATGTTGTTGAAAAATAAAACCAATCGCCTTGCCGCGCAACGTCGTGCGCTGATGTTCGCCGAGTTCGGTGGTTTCGTAGTTTTTCAATTTAATCGAGCCGCCGGTGGGACGGTCGAGCAAGCCGAGCAAGGCGAGAAGCGTGCTTTTGCCGGTGCCGCTTCGCCCGATAATCGCCACCGTTTCACCGGCGTTCACGGTCAAATTCACGCCGCGTAAAATGCGCAATTCGCGCTCGCCGTCGCTGAAATTTTTGGTTACGCCGCTAATCGTCAAAATGGCTTCGCTCATTAGAGTTGTTTCCCCATAAAAAGAATATTTTCGCGGCGTGAACAGCGGGCAACAACCACTTACTTAATGGCGTTGGCGGGTTAATCGCCCCGTGCGGTAGCGGAGGGCGGATAAAAAAAACAGATTTAGCCGAATAAAATAATTGGGGCTAAAGCCCTTGCATTTTTTCGCCGGTTTATCCGCCGTTAAAACGGCGGACGACTGAATTTTATGACGGCTTCGCCGCATTTCAATTGGCGGCAATAAGTTGCCGCCGAAAACCGTCCACGGTTTATACCGCCCGCACCACCGGTTGCCCGCCGGTGAGCGCGAAAATTTCCACCGCGCGCCCCTTCTCGATAAAACTACCGTCGCTGACGACATCGACCACTTTACCGTCCGCCAATTGCGCCTTGCCCGCCGGACGCAAATCGGTCGTCGCCGTCGCCGCGACCGGCACAAAATCGGCATCGGCAACGGTCGCCGCCGCCGACTGCGCCACTGACTGCGTCGGTGGCGAATGGAGCGCGGTCGGATAGTCCGGCAAAACGTTTGACGAAAACGCGCGTTTGCTGAACGGCAATTTATCGCCGTCGCCGACGAGCGCGATAAACAGCAAGCCCGCCGCCGCGAGTCCGCCGAACGTCATCACCAACGCCGTCGAAATTTCCGACCAGAAATTTTGCTTCATATAATCGCTCGACAAATCCGGCACGAACGCCAGCGTCAAGCCGACGACCAAACACGCCGCGCCCGTAACGCCGGCGACGCCGAAGCCGGGCAGGACGGCGATTTCGACGATGAGCAAAATTATGCCGACGACGAAAATCGCCATTTCATACCACTCGGCGCGGTCGTGGCTGTAAAGCAAATAAAAAAAACAGGCGAAGCCGATAATGCCGAGCGCGCCGGGCAAACCGAAGCCGGGCGTGTGAAATTCCACCAGCGTCCCCGCGACCCCGAGCAATAAAAACACCGCCAGCGCCAGTGTCAAACCGCGCCCCAACGAAAAACTGTCCAGCAACTTGCGCGGGTCGAAACTGCCGGTCGCGACGGTCGCCCGCGCGACGGTCGCCGGCGCGATTTCCAACTCGGCGAAAATATCGTCGAAGTCGTCCAACACTTTCGTCGCCACTCCCAATTCGACCGCTTCGTTCGCCGCCAGCGACAACAATTTGTCTTTATGCGAGATGATGCGCGGCGCGCCGGCGACGACTTTTTGCGGGTCGTTTTTCTGCCGCAACGCGAATTCCTCCGCCGTCATAAATTCGCGGCTCCCGTCGGTGAAGCGCACTTCATAGACCTCGAAACTGCGCGACACCATCGCTTCCAACAACAATTTCGGATAGCCGTTTTGCGTGGCGTTGACCGCCATAATGGCGCGCACGTCGGCTTCGATTTTTTCCGCCGTGCGCTCGTCCGGCGCGGCGCCGACGACATTCATCGGTTGCACGTCGCCGATGCGCGCGCCCTTGACCATAAAAATTTGGGCGCACGCCGTCGCCGCCATCGCGCCGCCGCTGACGGCTTGATGCCGCACGACCGCGACCGTCGGGACTTTGCTCCGCAACAGGGCGTTCGCGATGTCGTCGCAACTGTCCACCGCGCCGCCGGGGCTGTCGATATCCACGACAATGCGCCGCGCGTTTTGCGCGGCTTGCACGGCGGCGATAAATTCCTCCGCCTGTCCGCCGAACTTCACCGGCAAAATCGCGCCGTGCAACGGAATGACGACCGTTTTATTTTCCCAGTCGCGGTTGCTTGGCGACGGGTTGTCGGTCGGCGGTTGATTATTTGTCGGCGCTTCCGCGCCGGTAATTCCCGCCGTCAAACCGACGCTCAGTAGCAAAAAAAATAGACGTAATTTCATCGGCGCGTCCTTTCGGGGGGAGAGCGTTCGGAGTTTAGACCTGCCATTGGGGCGTTTGCCGGTGTAGATTTACTTGGGGTCCGTAAGTGAAGTCGCGGTCGTAGCGGCGCGCGGGCATCGTTATGCCTCTTTTTCGCGGGCGGTTTTGCCGCCGACAATCTGCGCCAACACCGCGTCGCCCAACGCGATATTGACAATCAGCGCGATTGCCTCGTCTTTCTTTTTGCCGGCGGCGACGCCGAACGCTTGCGCGATTTGGCGCAGTTGCGCGACGGTATATTTTTTCAATGCGGCGGCGGCGAAATAGGCGGCGAGGTTCGCCGTAACCGTAGTTTTACCGACGCCGCCTTTGTAGTTGATGACCGCGATAGTTTTCATCGACGCTCCGCAATTTACGGTTAAATATTCATCATTCACGTTGGCGCTCGCGGCGGCGAGCGGTTTAGGTCAGGACGCCGTTTCGGCGGCGCATTGGGCTAAAAATTTTTGCCGCCACGCGCGCGCGCGCGCCAAATCGGACTTGCGTCCGCGGTGTTCGCGGTAAAGATGCCACAGCGCGACCGGCGTATTCAGCGCCGCCATCAGCACCACCGTGAAAATTCCGGCGAGGAGCATCACCGGCAAAAAAATGATTTTAACGACGCGCGGCATCGACTTCTCCCGTTTGCAAGATTGACCGTTAAAAATTAAACGCGATAAAATTTTCCGCAGGGAATTTTAATAGACCTGTTCGATAACCAAGAGTGAGCAAATTTTCGTGTCTAATTTTACGTCCCGCCAGGAAAAATGACGAAGCAATACCGAGAGTATTGCAAGGAATTTTGACGTAGCGGGACGAAAAATTAACCGAAAAGATGCCGCGAATTGGTTGTCGAACAGGTCTAATAACCGCATCATAAACAATTACCGGTAACCCGCTATGTCCGCCCCGCTGAACGCCGCGCAACGCGAAGCCGTAGCCGTGCCGTCCGGCGCGTTGTTGTTGTTGGCCGGCGCCGGCACCGGCAAGACGCATACCGTCATCGCCCGCATCGCCGCGTTGCTCGAACACACGCCGCCCGAAAATATCCTCGCCGTTACTTTCACCAACAAAGCCGCCGGCGAATTGAAAGCCCGCTTGCGACAAACCCTGTCGCGGCGGCAAACCGCCGACCGTCTGCTCGCCTGCACTTTTCATTCGCTCGGACTGCAAATCATTCGCCGCGACGCCGCCGCCGTCGGTTTGGAAAAAAATTTTACCATCGCCGGCACGGGCGAGCAATTGGCGCTTGTCCGCCAAGCCGCGCGCCACGTCAATACGCTGGCGCGCCTCTCGCCGCCGGATTTGCTGACGCGCCTCAGCCGCCTCAAAGGCGCGGCGCTCTCGCCCGCCGAATTTTCCCGCCAAGCGTTCAGCGAAAGCGACGCGGCGCTCGCCGCCGTCTATCGCAAATATCAGGAAAGATTGCGCTTGCGCGGCGTGGTCGATTTCGACGATTTATTGTTGCTCGCCTATCAATTGCTCACGCAAAACGCCGCCGTGCGGGATTATTGGACCACCCGTTTCCGGCAAATTATCGTCGATGAATTTCAGGACACGAGCGAATTGCAATATCGTTTGGTGAAAACGCTGGCGCAAAAATGGGGCAACGTCTGCGTCGTCGGCGACGACGACCAGTCGATTTATTCGTGGCGCGGCGCCGCCCCGCAACATTTGTTGAATTTCGCGCGGGACTGGGACGACGCGAAAATTATTTTTTTGCGCGAGAATTACCGCTCGACCAACGCGATTCTCAAAGTCGCCAACGCCGTTATCGCCAATAATCAACAACGCCACGCCAAAGAATTATTTTCGTCGCGCGACGGCGGGGCGCCGCGCCTGTGGGAATGCGCCGACCCCGAGAGCGAAGCCAAACAAATCGCCGGCGAAATTCGCGACCGGCTCGCGGCGGGAAAAAACGTCGCCGCCGATTTCGCGATTATCGTCCGCGCCAACGCGCTCACGACGCCCATCGTCCAACAACTCGCCGCCGAAAAAATTTCGTTCACGGTCATCGGCGGCGTGTCGTTTTTCGACCATAAAGAGGTCTTGGACGTGCTGGCGTTTTTGACGCTCGCCGTCAATCCGGCGGACGACGGCGCGTTGCGCCGGATTATCAACACGCCGGCGCGCGGCATCGGCGACGCGGCGCAGAAAAATTTAATCGCCGCGGCGGCGCAAAAAAATCGTCCGCTGACGGCCTTGCTGTCGGCGGCGGACGCCGATTTGTCGCCGGCGGCGGCGAAAAGTTGCCGCGATTTTGCCGCGCAAATTGCCCGCTGGCAAAAAACCGTCCGGGAAAATCCGCGCGCGGTCGTCGAACAAATTCTAACCGATACGGCGTATCAAGACGAAGTCGAACATCTTTACGACACGCCGCTGACGCGGGCGGCGCGGATGGAAACGGCGCGGGAAGTCGGCTCGGACTTGGCGCGATTTTTAGATAGCGGCGGCGACGCGGCGGGCTATCTCGCCGAAACCGCGCTGGCGCGCACGCGCCGCGAAGCGCCGGATAAAAAAGCGGACGCCGGCGTCAAAGTTATCACGATGCACTCGGCGAAGGGGTTGGAATTTCCGGTGGTGTATGTGGCGGGCGTCGAGGAAAACATTTTGCCGCATCGCCGGAGCGTCGCCGAAGATGACGACGACGAGGAAAACTCCGGCGGCATCGACGAAGAGCGGCGTTTGTTTTACGTGGCGATAACGCGCGCGCGGGCGGAATTGACGCTTAGTTATTGCCGGCGGCGCGGCGGGCGCGGCGACTCCGGCAAAATGAAAGCGCAACTGCCGAGCCGTTTTCTCGGCGAGATTCCGCCGACGTTGCTCACGACGCAAAGTTGCCTGCCGACCGACGCCGAGCGCGCGGCGATTTTCGCGGCGATGCGCGAGAAGTTGGCGCAATAGAGTTTAGGTCGTGCTCGCGTTATCGGATGAACGAGCGGTTTCGGCGCTATTTTCGCTTTCAGCGTCGGCGTTATTCGGGGTTTCCCCCGTTGCTTCGTCGTCGATGATTTTCATTTGGCGCAATTCCGCCAACATCGGCAGTTCCGCCGGCGAGGGCAAGCCGAATTCGCGCAAAAATTGTTCGGTCGTGCCGTAAAGCGCCGGATAGCCAATCACGTCCATTTTTTTGCCGGTAACGCGCACCAAACCGCGCTCCAACAACTGCCGTAACAACTGCCCGCAACCGACGCCGCGCACGGTTTCGATTTCGGCGCGGGTTACCGGCTGTTTGTAGGCGACAATCGCCAGCGTATCCAACATCGCCGGACTGATTTTTTCCTCTTTCGCCGCCTTGTTGCCGTAAAGTCGCCGGATAAACGGCGCGTATTGCGCGCGGCTCATCAGCGCGAATTTTCCCGCCGTTTCGACGAGCGTGAACGCCCGCGTCGCGTAAAATTCATTCAGCCGCGCAAGCGCCGCCGCGACGGCTTCCCGCCGGACGCCTTTGCCGAGCGCCCGCGCCAGCGTCTCGATTTTGAGCGGTTCCGCCGCCGCGAAAAGCAACGCTTCCGTCGCCGCCGTCAATTCGTCTTCGGTGAGTGCGGTTGGAATCTCGTCGGCGGGTTCCGCGCCGACGTCCATTGCCTCCGGGGCTTCTTCGGCGATAGCGGGAGAGTCGGGCATAGCGATTCGGAGTTGAGCGTTGAAAGTTGAGATAGCGGAGTTGTCTTAAAGCGCGCGAAGCGCAACCGCGGCGAAACTCTCAACTTTAATTTTTCTCGTGCGCGGTCAGCAGTTTCAGCACTTCGGCGTGCATACCGCGGTCGTTGAGCGCGTTGGCGACGGCGGTGATTTGTCCCCGTATCGCCCCCGACACGCAAAAATTATACATTCCGCCGCCCACGCTCGACAAGGTGCCGCGCGTGATTAATCGCTGAATTTCGATTTTCAACGTTTGGGCGGGGATATTGTGCAACGCCTTTTGCAGGTCGTCGAAACTGACCAAATCCTTTTTCATCATCAAAAAAATCCGCAACACGTCCAAACAAATCCGCCCCGGCACGTGCGCTTTGATGATGCGCCGCAATTGGTCGATTGACGCCGTGCCGCTCGTCGTCGGCGTCGGGTTCGCGGCGGCGGCGGGCTTCGCCGCCTCCTTTTGGGCGGCTTTCGCTAAAATATCCGCATAAATACCCGACCGTTTGACTTGCGCGCCGGTAACGCCGGCGGTATCGGTCGGCGCGGCAGATTGGGCAGTTGGGGCGGCGACGGCTTGGGCGGCGGACGGCGCAACCGGCGGCGCGACGTCTTCCACGGCGACGGCTTCCACCGTTTCCGCGTCTTCCTCGACGACGGTGATGAAATTTTCCTCGCGCAAATTAAATTTGGACAAGACCTCGCCTAACGTCGGCAAATAATTCACCAACGACAACACGTTGCTCACGTGGAGCGCGTATTTCACTTCCCGCCCCAAATCGGTGATAAACATTTGCCGCTCAACGCCGTTAAGCGGCGCGGCTTCCGCGACCATATCGCCGACGACAATCAAAGTGCGGATGCCGTCGCTCAGCAACGATTTGACCTTGGCGAACGACACGACAACGACCGGCAACGGCTCGTGCAAGAGTTTTTGCGCGGCGTCGCGAAAATTCTCGGTGGTGTCCCGATACAAGGTGTCTTCGGGAAACAGCACGCCGATTTGATTGGGGATGATTTTTACTTCCATATTTTTCCTATATTTTTCTGAAACGAGGTCCGCGAGTTTGTCGGCGAAATTATCGTAAAAAAATAGTCCGGCAACAGTGGTAAAGTTTTTAAGCGGGGCAAGAGTTTTAAGGGGGCTTCAGGCGCGCCGAAAACGCAACTTCATCATTTTTTACTGGCGCGGCAATTGCAACACCCGCTATCGTTCGCCGGAAAAAATTGCCAAAAAAAATACTTATCTATTGCCGCGTCCAACCGATAACCATTAGTGGAATTTGCCGCCAAGGAGACCGCGATGCTTACGCCATGCGCTCAAATGGGCAATCTGATGAAAGGGCAAGCGGCGATGATTCAGCGCTATGCCGCTACGCCGTTCGTCGCCGATTTTAATCAGCAAGTCGCGCAGTTTATTCAGCGCTACGGCGGAATGATGCGGCGCGTCTATTGCTCGCAAGTTTGCTCCTGCCGCGAGGAATGCGCCCTCCGGCGCCAATGGGAAGAAGTCGCCGCAGAAAAGCGCGTCGCGTAATCAGAGTTTAGAGTTTAGAGTTGAAAGTTGAGCAGAGGTTGCGCTTCGCGCATTAAACGCCTCCGGCGTTTTTTAAGGATTTTTACTTTTATCAAGCCGGTTACGATTTCTTGGCGCGCGTAACAGGAGTTACTAAAAATAACTCCGCCGCTAAACTCTAATCTCTCAACTCCAAACTCTACCCCCTAAAAAATATGTTCACGCTTGAAGTCGAAGACCATTTTTCCGCCGCGCATCAGTTGCGCGAGTATCGCGGCAAATGCGAAAATTTGCACGGGCATAACTGGCGCGTCAAGGTCGCGGTTGGCGGCGCCGCCTTGCCGTCCAACGGAATGTTAATGGACTTCGGCGACCTAAAAAAAATCCTCGCCGACGAATTAAATCTCCTCGACCATCAATTTCTCAATCAAATTCCGCCGTTCGACCGCCGCAATCCGACCTCGGAAAGCATTGCGCAATACCTTTTTCACCGCCTTGCGCCTCAACTGCCCGCGACCGTCCAAATGTCCGCCGTGACGGTGTGGGAGTCGGAAAAATGTTGCGCAGTTTATAGCGAGAAAGTTGAAAGTTAAGAGTTGAAAGTTGAGAAACGCGCGTAGCGCGACCTTCTCTCAACTTCTAACTTTCAACTCTCAACTCTTCTCTAAATCTCTCCCCCCGCTCCTCGAAATTTCTGAACATATCGTAACTCGCGCAGGCGGGGCTGAGCAACACCACGCCGCCCGCCGGACAAATTTCGACGGCGCGTTTGACCGCCAGCGCGAAATCGGTTCCCGCCATAATTAACCGGCATTGCGGATTACGCGCCCGCGCGGCGTCCGCGATTTTTTCGGCGGTCGCGCCGATTAAAACGGCGGCGAAAGCGCGGTCGGCGACGGCGTGCGCGAACGCGGTCAAATCACTGCCTTTGTCATAGCCGCCCGCGATGACCACGACCGGCGCGGCGAAAGAATCCAACCCGCAAATCGCGCTTTCCGGCGTCGTCGCTATCGAGTCGTCGATAAAAATTTTGCCGCCGCTTTCCGCGACTTTTTGCAACCGATGCGGCAGACCGGTGAAATTTTTTAATCCGCGCCGCACCGCGTCCGCGTTCTTGCCAAACGCCGCCGCCGCCGCCGCCGCTTGCAGAGCGTTGCTCCGACTATGCGCGCCGGGCAGGCGAAAATCGCGCCAATCGCCGACGGCTTTTTCCTCGCCGTCAAGGCGGCAAACAATTTCGTCGCCGCGCGAAAAAACGGCGTTCGGCGTTCCGGCGTCGAGCTCCTGCGCGGCGATAACCGCGCCGCCGACCGCGTCCGCCCAGCCGCGCAACCGCGGGTCGGCGTAATTCAGCACGGCGTAATCGGTCGCGGTTTGGTCGCGCAATAAACGCCGTTTGCTCGCGTAATAATGCGCCAAATCTTTATGCCAGTCGAGATGATTGGGCGAAAGATTCGTAACGACGGCGACGCGCGGCGCCCATTTTTCCGCCGATAAATAATGCAACTGAAACGACGACAATTCCAGCACCAGCGGCGCGGTCAACGCCGCCGGATTTTCCGTCAAATTCTCGAGCACCGAGCCGCCGATATTGCCGCCGACGAGCGTCGCGGGAACCGCCGCTTTGACCATCGCGCCGAGCAACGCCGTCGTCGTTGACTTGCCGTTGGCGCCGGTAACCGCGAGTTGCGCGCCGCGGTGAACGGCTAAAACGATACCGATTTCGGTTTGGCGCGGGACGTGACGGTCGCCAGCGAGTTGGACTAAGGGATGGTCGAATTTGACCGCCGGATTGACGACGACTAAATCGGTGTCGATAAAATCGCGTTCGTCGTGCCGACCGAGAACGTAACGAATCGGCAAATCCCGCAACGCGGTAATCGACGGGCGCAGGGTCTCCGCGTCGCGTAAATCGGTAACGGTAACTTCGACGCCCCGCGTTACTAAAAACTTGGCGACGCCCACGCCGCCGCCGAATAATCCCAAACCCATCACGGTGGCGCGGCGCGGCGCGAGAAAGACGGTCATCTTCAATTCACCCTTCACCCTTAAAATCACCGAAAAAAAATTAGCGCGACGCGCCTTGTTGTGCCGACGGCTCGCGCCGGAATTTCCGCAACCGTTATTCGCGGACGGCGCGGCAAACGCTTACCGAAATATCGGCAATGAAAACGCTCGCGTCGTAGCGGGACGAAAAAGTAAAATCCATTCCGCCACGATTTACAGGCTTTTCACGCCATTTTATAGTGAACACGCCCCAATTCGCTTCGCGCGCTTTCAACTTTCAACTTTGAACTCT
>BNUQ01000058.1 GCA_025997475.1 Planctomycetales bacterium | reverse complement strand
TACATTCGGGACACGGATATGGCGACGGAATCGACGAAGTTCACCAAGAACCAACTGATGGTGCAGGCGGGAACGTCGATGTTGGCGCAAGCCAACCAACTGCCGCAAAGCGCCCTGTCGCTGATTGGTTAGTAGCCGCAGGCGGTAAAAGTAGTTGGAGTAAAGTAGTTGGAATTATGCGCCGGAGCCGAAATGCTCCGGCGTTTTTTTTTATGAGCGAATTAAAAATTTGACGAAAAAAAACGGCAGGGTTTGATTGTGGGTTGTCAAACGCGGCGGCTCTATTCAAACCGAGCGAAGCGAAGGTTAGTGTGCTCTATTCAATTGCCACGCCCTTTAGGGCGTGGACAGCGCGCTCTCTAAAATGGGCTTTAGCCCAAATAATAATTCGGCTAAATCCGGTGGAATTAAAATGCATTCTTTATTTTGGGCTAAAGCCCATTTCTTATGGATCGCTAACCACGCGCTAAAGCGCGTGGCAATTGAATAGAGCCAAAACCTTATCCTAACGGATGCGAGCGGCGCGGCGGCGGACGCCGGAAGGGTTTCGGCGCGGAATTTCTCGCCGGCGCACGGTCGGTGCCCGACTGCCGGTCGGTGCCCGACTGCCGGTCGGTGCCCGACTGCCGGTCGGTAGCCGGACGCCGGTCGGCGCTCGGACGCCGGTCGGCGCTCGGTCGCGAGTGCGGCGCGGTTGACGGACGGCTACTTGACGGGCGACCTTTCGGCGGGAATTTGCCGCGCGGCGCGTTTCTTTGCGGACGTTCAAATTCGCCGTCGCGCGGCTTTCCATCGCGCGGTTTGTATTCACGCGGTTTGCCGTCGCGCGGTTTGTATTCACGCGGCTTGCCATCGCGCGGTGTATATTCGCGTGGCTTATCGTCGCGCGGTCGGTCGTCTCTTCTTTGATACGCCGGTTTAGCGAAATTCTTTTTATCGCGCCAATCGCGGCGCGGTTCGCGAGTGTCGGTCGCGGGACGTTCACCGCGGAAATCACGGCGCGGCGCCGGACGCGTAAATTCGCCGTTGCGCGGCTCGCCGTCGCGCGGCTTGCCGTTGCGCGGCTGGTATTCACGCGGTTTGCCGTCGCGCGGTGTGTATTCGCGTGGCTTATCGTCGCGCGGTCGGTCGTCTCTTCTTTGATACGCCGGTTTAGCGAAATTCTTTTTATCGCGCCAATCGCGGCGCGGTTCGCGGGTGTCGGTCGCGGGACGTTCACCGCGGAAATCGCGGCGCGGCTCGCCGTCGCGTGGACGATATTCACGCGGTTTACCGTCGCGCGGGCGATATTCACGCGGCGTGTCTCGTTGCGGGCTGGCATCGTCGCGGCGCGGGCGGTCGTCGCGGCGGGGACGGAGCGACATCGCCGGACGGCGTTGGTTGAGATGCGCGGGGTCGGGTTTGCCCTGCCGTTTTTGGTTTTCCGCCGCCGGCGCAAAGCGGCGGGGTTTCGCCGGTCGCGGCGGTCGCGCCGGTTTTGCCGCCGGTGTGTCGTCAGATTCCGCGCCGTCGAGCGTCGGTGTTTTTTTCTCCATCATCTCGCGCAGTTGTTTCATTTCTTGCGGGGTCGCGGCGCGGAATTTGCCGCGGCTGATGCCGTCGATTTTGAACGGTCCGACTTCTAACCGCACCAATTTTTTTACTTCGTGTCCCAACGCCGCGAAGAGGCGGCGGACTTCGCGATTGATGCCTTCGGCGACGATAATCCGCACGATAGTCGCGTCGGACAAGCGCTTAACGATTTTTGCCATTAGCGGGCGGATTTTGACCGCGCCGACAAACACGCCTTTGTTTAATAAAATTTCGATGGTTTCGTCTTCGACTTCGCCTTCGACCGTCGCCTCGTAAATTTTTTTCACGCCGCACGACGGATGCGTCAGGAAATACGTGATGTCGCCGGCGTTGGTCAAGATGATGAGCCCTTCGCTGTCGAGGTCGAGCCGACCGGCGGGATAAACCCGCTCGGTGATTTCCGGCAGTAAGTCCAACACGGTTTTGCGACCGAGTTCGTCCTCGACGGTCGCGGCGTAGCCGGTCGGCTTGTGCGCCAAATAACAGACCGGCGTTTCCGGCTTGATGACCTTGCCGTCAACCAGCACGACGGCGGTTTCGGGGTCGATTTTGACGCCGAGTTCGGTAACGAGGTTGCCGTTGACGGCGACGCGCCCGTCGCGGATATAAATCTCGGCTTCGCGGCGCGACGCGACGCCACAATGCGCCATAAATTTGTGCAGACGTTCCATTTTTGAGGACTTTCTTGTTGGTGAGAGAGAGGCAATTCACAATTAACAATTAACAATTAACAATTATTTATTCATGTTACGCGCGCCAAAAAATCGCAACCGACTTAAAAAAAATAAAACTCCTTAAAAAACGCCGTAGGCGTTAAGAACCTATCTTTTTATCAATTTCTGGGAAATAAGTGCCGCGAATGCGAGGCGATGCAAGTCCGATAATTTGGTTTTTTTTTCCCTGCGCATCGATCAATCGCCGCGACCAGTTGCAACTAATCTTGATAAAGAGATAGGTTCTAAATGTGAACAACCCCGACCGATGACCGAACCCCGAGAGGGGTTCAACAAATAGTTCAACCCCTCTCGTTGTGTCCGGCGGGGACGCTTTTCCCCGAGTTACGCGGCTGATACCGCCTCTCCGCTCCACCGTTATTCACATTAAGCCCCTGTCGGGGCTTTTAGCGGACACGTCCGCCGAGGCGGAGCCGATGATGACAAATTCGCGTAACGTGAGTTCTTAATTCTTAATTGTTAATTGTTAATTGCCATCTCGCCCGGCAACCGTTTTAGCCGTTCCAAGTCGGCGGCGGCGAGCGTTACCTCGGCGACAAGGTCGTCGCCGTCGTAGGCGATTTGCGGGTCGGCGCCGAATTGGTTAATCAGCGCCAAGCGCCGTCCGTCGCCGGACGAAAAGCGCAGGGTTACGCGGTTCTGCCGCGCGATGACGCGCCGGTAAATCAGTTCGCGCAAAGCGTCAATCCCCGCGCCGGTTTGCGCCGACACTTCCACCGCCGGCGTCAGATTTTCCCGCAACCGCGCCAAGGTCGCTTCGTCGCGCGGCAAATCAATTTTGTTAAAGACATACAAACTTTCGCGCTCCGCCATCCCGATATCCGCCAACGTTTCGCGGACGGCTTGCGTTTGCAACAGGGCGCGCGGGTCGGCGCTGTCCAACACGATTAACAATAAATCGGCTTGCGCCGCTTCCGCCAACGTCGCGTGAAAACTGGCGACCAAATGGTGCGGCAGACGGCGGATAAAGCCGACGGTGTCCGACAACAACGCGATGGGGGCGCGGGTTTTATTTTCGGCGGTAACAAACGTCATTTGGCGGGTCAGGGTGTCCAACGTCGCGAATAAACGGTTTTCGACGAACGCTTCTTCGCCGCCGGTCAGCCGGTTTTGGAGCGAACTTTTGCCGGCGTTGGTGTAGCCGACCAAGCAGACCTTGAAGACCCGCGCGCGGGCTTCGACCTCGCGATTGCGCCGCTCGTTGATGACCGTCAGTTCTTGTTGCAGGCGGGAAATCCGTTTGCGGACGAGGCGGCGGTCAACTTCGATTTGCGCTTCGCCGCCGCCGCGGCTGGAACCGACGCCGGTGCCGATGCCGCCGCTGACTCGTTCAAGATGCGTCCATTTGCGGGCGAGGCGCGGCAGTTCGTATTGCAATTGCGCGAGTTCGACCTGCAACTGCGCCGGCAACGAACGGGCGCGATGGCGGAAAATGTCGAGGATTACTTCGCTTCGGTCGATGACTTTCATTCGCGCCGCTTCTTCGATGGTCGAAAGTTGCGCGGGCGTAATATCGTCGTCAACGACGATGGTCTCGGCTTGCGCGGCGATGGCGGCGTCAACCAAATCGTAGAATTTGCCCTTGCCGAGATAGTAGCGCGTGGTCGGGCGGTCGATTTTTTGCGTGAGCGTCCCGACCACTTCGCCGCCGGCGGTGTCGATAAGTTCGGCAAGTTCGGACAGCGGTTCCTCGCCGGCTTGATAGCGACCGGGGATTTCCGCACCGACCAAAAAACAGCGCTCTTCGGCGAGCGCAAGTTCGGTGCGGTCGTGCCGCGATTGGTTGTTGCTGGACATAGTTTCCTTCAATTAACAATTGACAATTAACAATTTAGATAATTGTGGAATTTATTTTCAAAATCGCGGAGCGAAATTTTTACGCAACTCCTCGATTGTTAATTGTCAATTGTTAATTGTTAATTGTTCGCGGTTTGTCCTTGCGCGTCGAGCATCATTTCCGAGACGATGATGTTCGCCGTCGTGCCGAGCGGGAATAACACGTTCGCCGCCTCGCAAGTGGCTTTCCAGACCTTATTTTCGGTTTGCGGGACCAAATAATCACGGCGACGCTCACAACCGGTCGCGGTTAAAATCGCCAGCGTCAACGCCAAGAGCAGAAACTTTTTCATAACTATCCTTTCATTTTTGGTTAGAGTTATGTCGGTAGCCGTTAAAAAAGAGCAATTAAAAAAATCACGAATTAAAAATTAAAAATGGCGAATTGGACTGCAACCTGCGCGAAGCGAATTTGAGCGTCAAACTCCACAATTTTTAATTTGTAAATTTCGCTGTTGCCCGTTCTCTCGCGGGCAGGAAGCGGCGCATTATAGCCAACCGCCCGCGCCCGCAAGCGACCGCCGGAAATTTCGGCGCGCGGCGCGGCGACCGAATAAAATTGAATTAAATGGTCAAGCCGCCCGCGTCCGCGCCCGATGATGTAGGCGGAATAAAAATTTGACCTCTTTTTACTTTTTCGAGGGCGGAACGATGACTGAACGCGAACAACGCAAAAACGAATTGTTGACCGAGTTAGGAAAACGTTTTCAGACCAACGCCGAGGCGATGCGCAAAATCGCCGGACGGTTGGAACAGGCGGCGGCGAAAAGCCGCGACCTCGACCGCCAATTGCAGGGATTAAGCGAGCCGTTGCAACAATGCGTCGCCGGTAAGCGCGGCGATTTTTCGTATCGGGAATACTTGGAATTTTCCCGCGCGGCGGAATTCGCGAAATTCCGCGATATGCCCGCGATTACCGCCGAAGAATTACGCGCCGCCGACTTCGACCAAATTGGCGCGGAATTGCAAAAGGGTTGAGCGAGAATTTTCGGCATAATTAAACCCGTCCCTTTCAGCGTTTAGAGTTGAGAGTTGAGCGAAGGTTGCGCTTCGCGCGTCTTTAAGGATAACTCCGCTCCGAACTCTCAACTCTCAACTCTAAACTCTAAACTCTAAACTCTAAACTCTAAACTCTCAACTCTCAACTCTCAACTCTGACTATGCGTCCGGCGGTCGTCACCCGTAATTATCAGCGCTTGCGACATCATCCGGCGAGCGTCTGGCGGCGGCTGATTTTTGTGATTCTCGGCGCCGCGTTGATGGCGTTTAATATCAACACTTTTGTCCACGCCGGCGGCATTCTGCCGGGCGGCTTTACCGGCGTGGCGTTGCTGACGCGCGACATCGCGGCAAAATACGCCGACCTCGCCATTCCGTTCAGTCCGATTTATTATTTGCTCAACGCCGCGCCGGCGGTGTTGGCGTTTTGTTTTATCGGGCGGCGGTTCACGCTTTACTCGGTGTTGATGATTTTGCTCACCGGCGTTTTCACCGACGCGATGCCGCCGATGTTCACGCGCTATTTGCAATTGCACGACACGCTGTTGTCGGCGGTGTTCGGCGGCTTGGTCAACGCGCTGGCGATTTGCGCCTGTTTAAGCGTGGGCGCGACTTCCGGCGGCACGGATTTTATCGCGATTTACGCGGCGGAAAAATTTCACCGCAATGCGTGGAACTACATTTTCGTCGGCAA
Organism: Planctomycetales bacterium; assembly: GCA_025997475.1. Taxonomy (GTDB): domain Bacteria; phylum Planctomycetota; class SZUA-567; order SZUA-567; family SZUA-567; genus MS499-59. Next base: position 5,621 of record BNUQ01000058.1, on the reverse strand, counting down.
TTGCGCGGTGTTAGCCGTCGCCGGTTATTTGTTCACGTTGGAGCAGGCGCTGTATTCCATCATTTTTCAATACATCGGCACGCTGGCGCTAAACGGCTTGTGCAAAGAATATCAGCAATGCACGTTGCTGATCGTTACCGCCAAGCCGGAAGAAATTTACGCGCTCATTCGCGACGAATTGCACCACGGTGCGACGGCGCTGACCGGCGTCGGCTTGCACGCCAAAAGCGAAAAAACGCTGTTGTATTCGGTGGTTGATACCGACGAGGCACCGGCTCTAATGGCGGCAATTCGGGAAATCGACCCCGCCGCGTTCGTGAACGTCTGGCGCACCGACCACGTGTATGGAAATTTTTATCATCGACCGAAGGACTGAGCGGGCGAATTAAAAATTAGACCTATTCGATAACCGAGAGCGAACAGATTTTCGGGCATAATTTTTCGTTCCGCAAGGAGAAATGACGAAGCAATACCGAGCGTATTGCAAGGAATTTTGACGCGGCGGAACGGAAAATTAGCCGAAAAGATGCCGCGAATTGGTTGTCGAACAGGTCTATTACAAAGTTAGAAAGCAAAAATGGCGGAGTTGGCTTGGCAAATTCGCTTCGCGTAATTTTAATAATTACTCCACTATTTTTAATTCTTAACTCAATGTTACGCGGCAAAAAACCTTAAAATCGCGGCAGAGTAGTCCCGCAGGGACGAAATTATGAATAACCGGCGGCGGAGCGGGCGGCACTATCGCCCGCGTAACCGCCGGATTGCGCCGGTAAAAATCAGCCCCGCCGGGGCGGGATAATCACGTTGCCCCGTCCACCCGCCGATAATCTCGCCCACTGCGGGGCTCGCCCCTGCGGGGTTTGTCGCGACGGGGCGCCGTCCGGCGGTTACGCGACGGCAAACCGCGCCGTCGCTCCACCGCCGGTTATTCATTATCCCGCCCTTGCAGGGCTACTTATCGCCGCCGTCAATTTATCCGGCGGCGCGTAACCTGAGATGGTAATTTGTAATTTTTAAATTGGTTGTAATTTACAATTCGTTTCGCGGGGGAATTATGCTAACCTTAACCATCGAGCCGAACATCAGCGACACCGACGCGCTGGGGCATATCACCAACACGAAATTGCCGGTGTGGTTTGAAGCGGCGCGAACGCCGTATTTCCGGCTTTTTACGCCGGACTTAAATCTGCGCCGCTGGCGGTTGATTCTCGCGCATATCGACGTGGATTTTATCCGGCAAATCTTTTTCGGGCGACCGGTGCAAATTTACAGTTACACCGCGAAAATCGGCGGCAAATCGTTCACCGTCAATCAAGAAGCGTGGCAGGACGGGCGGCAATGCGCGACCGGCGCGACGGTGTTGGTGCGCTACGACTGGGAAACGGAAAAATCGGTCGCGCTGAACGACGACGAACGCGCGCTCCTTTCGGCGATAACCGCGGGCGAGTGAAAATGTTTATGTTTAATAATTTCCGCGTCCTTCACGTTTCCGCAAAAACTTCTTTCTCTAATTGGGGAAATCAATCTTATGAAAAAACTCATCCTGCTTTTTCTCGGTTTGACCGCGGCGGCGACGGCGACGGCGGCGGACGCGCAATTTAGCCGCATCGCCGCGCTGAACGGCATCGTCAGCCAACGCGCCGATTACTATCAAATCGCCGACGAGGTCGCGTTGGAAGACGGCGAGTACGTCTTTCAAATGAGCAGTCCGCACTATCCGTGGCACCCCGTCTATGGCATCGCCAATTTGGTCAAAGAGTGCCACGAAGTTACGGTGATGGAAACGTATTACGCGACGCCGCAGGGAAGCGAGGTCTGGGGCGGCGTGAAGGACGCCGCCGGCAACACCGTCGCCGGCGCGAAACAATTGGTCGCGCATCCCGGCGACTCGGCGGAAGCGATTGGACGGTCGGTAAAACGCACCGGACGCGCGGTCAAAGGATTTTTCAAAGGCATCGGCAAAGACGAGCGCAGTAGCGACGGCGAGGATTTGCAATCCGGCGCCGGCAATTTTTTCTCGGCGGATGTCGCGCGGCAGGTCGCGTATGAAATGAAACTCGACTCCTACACGCGCAATCCCGCCGTGCGCAGTATGCTGAACAAAATCGCGATGAAACGCGCGGCGGGCGGCGCGGCGGTGGGCGTGGCGACTTCGCTGGTGCCGGTGCCGGTCTCGGCGCTCACGGCGAGCGTGGCGAGTTTTGCCATCAACGGCGCGTTGACGCCGGGGGCGTATTTGGAAGCCACCGAAGAATTGCTTCGCGACAACCCGCCGACGGAGTTGTATCGCGAATTGGAAAAAATGTTGATGACGCTCGGCGTCGCGCCGCAGGATAAAGAAATTTTGCTCTTTCGCGCTTTTTGCGCCAACCTGAATTTTACGCCGAGCGAAAAGGCATACATTGCGACGTATCTCGCGCGGCTGGGCAATTTGCCGGCGTTATCCGCCGTGTTGCAACAATTGGCGACGACGGCAGAGGTCGGCGACGCGACGACGCTGAAATTGCAATTGCAATTTTTATCGGCGTTCAACGGCGACAAGTTTTATTTGCAAGATTACGCGGTCGGTGCGGGCAACCTCATCGGGCTGACGACCGCCGGCGAAGCGGTCCTATTTTTGCCGTTTGATTATTTGGACGATGCCGCCGCGAACGCCGACGGTCTGGCGCTGTTGCGCGGCGCGGTCGCCGGTAAAAAAAGCGTCTGGACGCTGGGCGCGACGAGTTCGGCTTTCCGCGCCTCTCTGCAAAAAATCGGCGTTGCGGCGTTGCGGGAAAATATCCTGCAATATCTGCGGTAACTCCGCCCATCACACCCACGGGGCAGGGCGGAGGGGCGCTACCCCCGTAAAGCGTAGTCGCGCGCCCTTTATCCCGCAATTTCGCTGATTATTTTTGCCGCGTAAGCATGAGTTGTTAATTGTTAATTGCTCTTCGCGCTTCCTCGACATCGGCGGCAATGCGGCGGCGCAATTCCGCCTCATTGGCGAATTGCCGCTCGCCGCGAATTTGCCGGATAAAGCGCACGGCGATTTCCCGCCCGTATAAGTCAACCTCGACATCGAGCAAATGCGCTTCGACCAAAATTTCGCCGTCGTCGCCGTAAGTCGGACGCCGTCCCACATACACCACCGCCGGATAAGACGCGCCCGCCTCGACCCGCGCCGCGTAACTGCCGTTTGGCAACGGCACGCGCGCCGCCAAATTCGCCGTCGGGAAGCCCAACGTCCGCCCGACTTGCCGTCCTTTAATCACCGCGCCCGCGAGCGTGAAATCGCGCCCTAACATTATTTTCGCTTCCGCCAAATTGCCGGTCGCGAGCGTCCGCCGAATCCGCGAACTGGAAATCCGCTCGCCGCGATAAATCACCGGCGGCAACACCTCCAAATGAACGTCGCCACCGCCGACCAACCGCCGCAATTCCATTACATCGCCGGAGCGTCCGCTCCCGAAACGCCAGCCCGCGCCCACCGTCAAACCGCGCAACCGCGGAAATTCGGCGCGTAAGAAATCGACGAATTTCGCCGCCGACCAGCGGCTGACTTCCGGCGTAAAATTCACCACCGCGCAACCGCCGATTCCCAATTCCTCAAACAGCCGCAAGCGTTGTGTCAGCGTGGTCAACAGGGTTGGCGGTTCGTTCGGCGACAACACGGCGCGCGGGTGCGGGTCGAACGTCAGCGTAACCGCGGCGGCGGCGCGGCTCGCCGCGAGTTCCCGCGCGCGCGCGAGCAACGCCTGATGCCCGCAGTGCGCGCCGTCAAACACGCCGCACGCCAGCACTAACGGCGAAGAAAAAACGTCGGGAATAAACGAGTGAAAAGTAAGCATCGGACGGTCGGCGGTCGGGACAAAAAGTTGCGCAAGCGTAATCGCCGCGCGACCGGCGACAAGGCGTTGCGCGGCGGCGCGTCATAGCGATTTTCGCGGCGGGAATTATATTCTCGCGCGGAGGCGCGATAGACACGGAATAGTTTAGTTTGAGTTTAATTGGTTTCCCCACGCGCCCACGCGGTTGCTCTATTCAATTGCCACGCCCTTTATGGCGTGGATAGCGCTAAAAAATGACCGGCTTTAGCCGAATGGTTTAACTAATTTGGGCTAAAGCCCGTTTCTTTTTTAGACCGCTAACCCCGCGCTAAAGCGCGGGGCAATTGAATAGAGCGTTCTCTCGCCATCTCTCCGGGTCCTCCGTCGTGCGAAAAAGAATTCTTTCTCAAAATTTAATTTGGAACGCCGATGCTCATTCTCGCCATCGAATCCTCTTGCGACGAAACCGCCGTCGCCGTCGTCAACGACCGCCGCGAAGTGTTGGCTAATCTCGTCGCCAGCCAGATTGATTTACACCGGCAGTTCGGCGGCGTGGTGCCGGAAGTCGCCGCCCGCGCCCATCTCGAAGTCGTTCTGCCGCTGATAGCGCAAGCGCTCGCCGCCGCCGGCATCGCGCCGTCCGACCTTGACGCGATTGCCGTAACGCACCGCCCCGGTCTTATCGGCGCCTTGCTCATCGGCGTTACCGCGGCGAAAACTTTGTCTTGGGCGTGGAATAAACCGCTCATTGGCGTCAATCATCTCGAAGCGCACCTCGCCGCCGCGACCTTCGCGTTTCCTGAAATTACTTACCCCTACGTTGCGCTGATTGTGTCCGGCGGGCATACCAACCTGTTTCACGTGCCGGCGGTCGGCGTCTATGAAAAAATCGGCGGGACGCTCGACGACGCCGCCGGCGAAGCGTTCGACAAAGCGGCGAAAATTTTAGGGCTCGGCTTCCCCGGCGGTCCGGCGATTGCCGCCGCCGCCGAGCGCGGCAATCCCGCCGCCTTCAACTGGCGCGACGCCTGTCTGCCGCGCAAAAATCCGCGCGATTTTTCGTTTTCCGGCATCAAGACCGGCGTGCTTTACGCGGCGCGAGGGTTGGCGGGACGCCGCGGCGAATTGCTGCTTGACGAACAGGGCGTCGCCGACGCCGCCGCCAGTTTTCAATTCGCGGCGGTGCGCGCGCTCGTCAAACGCACGGTCGGCGCGGCGCGCGAAAAAGGCGTGCGCTGGCTCGCCGTCGGCGGCGGCGTGGCGGCGAATAGAGCGTTGCGGGAAGCCATCAAAGTCGCCGCGACGAAAATTCACTGTCAGACCGCCATCCCGCCGTTCAATCTTTGCACCGACAACGCGGTGATGATTGCGGCGCGGGGTATAGAAATGTTCGCCGCCGGCGAGTTCGCCGACCTGACGCTCGACGCGGCGGCGCGGTAACAAAGAGCAATTACGAATCAAAAATTACGAAACCGTAGCGAAGCGAAGGTTAGTGTGCTTTCCAAATTACGGCGAAAAAGTTGATAGTCGGTAGTTTTTAGTCGGTAGTTGTGGAGTTTTTACGGGCAAATCCGCAAGCGCGCGCGAAGCGAATCTTTGACCGTCAAACTCCACCACTAAAAACTACCGACTACAAACTATCAACTGCTCTTCATTCGTAATTCGGGAGTTTTTAGTTGATAGTGGTGGAGTTTTTACGGGCAAATCCGCAAGCGCGCGCGAAGCGAATCTTTGACCGTCAAACTCCACCACTAAAAACTACCGACTACAAACTATCAACTGCTCTTCATTCGTAATTCGGGAGTTTTTAGT
>BNUQ01000057.1 GCA_025997475.1 Planctomycetales bacterium | reverse complement strand
GCTGAACGCGATTATCGGGATGGCGGCGTGCGGATTTCGTGCGAAGCGTGGACGAGCAATTGGTCGCGCACCCGGCTTTCTTTTTCGCGGCTCGCCGCCAAATTGTCGCGCATCCGCGCCTGTATCAGCATTATTTGCGTCAGCCGACGACTGCGCCAAATCAGCAAACCGGCGAGCGCGACGACGAGCGCGAACAAGCCGACAATCGCGTAATAAAAGCCGGTCCGCTCCCGCCGCGCTTCTTCGCGATAGTCGAACGACGACCATTCCCACTGCGCCAAAATATCCGACAAATCAATCAGCGCCTGCGCCTTGTTGAAAATGTCGCGCAAGAGCGGCGCGCGCGGGCTGAACGTAAACTGGTGCCGCCGCGGCGTGCGCGAAAAAACGTAGTTGATTTTCAGATTGGAATAGTCGTAAAAATTCGACGCCAACAGCAAGTAACTGTTTATCCCCATAAACAAATCAATTTCGCCGCGGTTTAACGCCGCGAGCGCCGCTTCCGGCGCGTCGAAAATCGCCGTCAACGGCAGGAACGGAAACTGCCGGCGAAACACTTCGGCGGAGCGCGAGTCGCGGAGCGCCCCGACGCGCAGAAAAGCGAGTTGGTCTAAATTGACGGGCGGCAAATTTTTTCGCGAAATCAAGGCGTGGTTTTCGGTGTAATACGGCTCGGCGCGCAGGGCGGTATCCGTCGCGACTTGCAACACATCGTCGGTGATGAGCGCCCGTCCGTCGGCGAACAGCGCCGCGATTTGCTCCGCCTCGTTTTTGGCGTCGGGGTTGACGGACGTGAAAGTCAAACCGGTTAAGCGCCCGATTTTTTGCAACACGTCGGTCGCGATGCCTTTGACTTCGCCGGTCGGCGCGCGCCAACTCATCGGATAATTTTTAGAATGCCACGCCACCGGCAACGGCGCGGTTTGCGCGTCGAGATATTCCCGCTCCGCCGCGGTCAGCGATTGGCGGAAAATAAATTGGCGATAGTCGAGGCGCGTGGCGCCGCTAATGTTCGCCAACGCCGCCGCGCCGTCCGCCCGCAACGCCTTCTCGACGACGCCAATCACCGGCGCGAGACGCGGCTTGCCGGTAATCAGCACGCTCGGCACGCATCGCGTCGGCGAAAAAATCTCGACGGCGGTTTCCGGGCGGTCGTAAAAACAATTCGCCATTTCCTCGACCGCCGCGTCGATGCGTCCGTCCGCCAGCGCCGCGAAAATTTCGTCCTGATTAGCCAACTCGACGATTTCCGCGTCGGGCGGTAACAACGGTCGCGCGAAGGTCAATGCGACGCTTCCCGCCAAAAAACCGTAACGCGGGCGTTCGGCAAGCGGCGGCGCCGCCCGTTGCCGACGAAGAATCAACGGACGCTGGCGCACCGGCGAAGTCCACCAAAATTTCTCGGCGTTCTCCGCCGGCGGCAATTGCAGGGCGAAGTCGAGACGCGGGTCGGCGATTGGCGCGGCGCCGTCAACAATTTGCGGCACGAATTTGATGCCGAGCAAAGCGGACAAATACTCGGCGAATTTCACGATGTTGCCGTCTTGATTGATAAACGCCTCGTGGTCGCGGGCGCAACCGAGCGAAAACGTTTCCCCGCGCAGGGCTTCGATTTGTCGCCGCTCGTCCGGCGTCAAGTCGCGCAGACGCGAGTAATCGGCGGCGAAAACAGGCGTCAGGCAAAAGAGCCAGAGTAAATAGATTTTGATGGCGGCGCGCATAGGTTTCCCGTAAGAGAAGTTAACAATTAACAATTTACAATTAACAATTGTGGATGCTGATTTTCAAATTCGCTTCGCGCAATTTTGACCATTATTTCACCATTGTTAACTACGCGGTCAACCAAATTTGCGCGGTCGTTAATAGACCCGCGCTTTAGCGAAGAATTAACAATTAACAATTTACAATTAACAATTGTGGATTCTGATTTTCAAATTCGCTTCGCGCAATTTTGACCATTATTTCAACATTGTTAACTACGCGGTCAACCAAATTTGCGCGGTCGTTAATAGACCCGCGCTTTAGCGCGAGGTAGGCGATTGAAAAAAGAAATGGGCTTTAGTCCCAAACCGTCATTCGGCTAAAGCCGTTGGAATTAGACCACATTTTTTATTTTGGGACCCAAGCCCTTTTATTTCTGCCTGCTAACCACGCCTTAAAAGGCGTGGCAATTGAATAGAGCAACCGCTTATAGCGGGGACAAAAATACTTTTGTCTCCGTGTCCGCCGCGCCGCCGTGAGAAGTTTATTTCTCAAACAGATTGGAAAATAAATCACTCCACAATTGTTAATTGTAAATTATTAATTGTTAATTGCGTTAATACCGGTTCGGCGTCCCCGTGTCGGCGGCGTTGATGGAGCGGGTTTTGACAAATTCGACGGTAACCGAAAAGTGGTCGGTGGAAATCGGTTCGATTGACGTTACGCGCATCACGCCGCGCACTTCTTGTCCGCGGAAAATTCCCTGTTTGCCGCGAATGGACAAAAAAACGACTTCTTTCGGCGCCAACTCCTCGTTGACGATGAGCGACAACCGCGACGAGCCGAAGTCCAGCAAGCGACCGTGCCGCAAGTCCTTCCAATGGCGGCGCTGATACCACACGTCCGCCAAAGTCGCGTCGCCGGTGGCGGCAACGTCCGGCTCGTAAAACTGCACGCCGACGAGCCAGCCGTCGCCGTCCGCCGCGCACCGCGCGACCTCCACTTCGCCGCGATAATCGACGCTGACCAAATCGATGCTGTGGCTGAAAATATGCGCCCGATACCGCCGCCCGACGACCAATTCGCGGTCGCCCCGCCACGCCGCGCCGCCGCTCGACACGTTCAGGACGCGGGCGACGCAATGCTTTTCGCCGTCCTCGTATTCGGCGGTCAGGTTGAACGCATAGCGGTCGCGGCGGCGACCGTGAAATTTATCATCCGTCGTCGGCGCGCCGGCGGTGTTGTTGAAACGTAGCGACGCGAGCAAGCGCGAGACCTCCGGCGGACCGTCGGGCGTGCTCGGCGCGAGCCACGTCAACCCCGCGTCGGGGAAATGAAAGTCCACGCTGACGCACTTGCGGCACCGCATTTCCCAATGCCCGTCCCGTTGCGCCAAAAATAAATCGGTTGCGGCCAAATCAAAACGAAAACAATGGCGACAAATCATTGGGCTCTCCGCGATTGTTGCCGCTTTATTGCGGCAAAAAATAATTGCCCGGCACGCCCGCCTGCCGCCAATCCTCGTATTCCGGTTTGGCGAACACGTCGCGCCCGCGCCACGTCCCGATTTTAACCCGCGCGGTTTGACCGGCAACCTCCTCCCACCGGCGCGCCAACGCCACCCGCGTAATTTCTTGGTAGCGCAAGCCGAGCGACACGCCGGCGGAAAAAATCAAATCGAAAACGGCGTCGCGTTGTTCCGGTCGCAATAAAATTACCATTTCGACGCCCGGACGATTTTTTTTCATTTGCGCCGGCAACGCATACACGTCGAGCGCGCCCGCCGCAAATAATTTTTCCTGCAACCAGCCCAAAATTTCGCCGCTCACATCGTCCACGGCAAAACGAATTTCGCCCAAGGTTTCCACTGTCGCGTCGGGCGTCGCGTCGGGCGTCGCGGCGGGCATTGCCGCGGCGGGCATTGCCGCGGCGGATATTTTCGCGGACGGCGCGGCGCGGCACGCAGTCAGCAATAACGCGCGGGTGGTGTTTGAGTGCGTCGGGAAATCGGCGGTGCCCGCGCCGTAACCGATTTGCGCGACTTGCGCCGACGGTAGCGGGGCAAATTCGCCGAGGGTCGCGAGCAACGCCGCGCCGGTCGGCGTCAACAATTCTTTATCGGTTAAACCGGCGGCAAACGGCGCTTGAAATTGTTGCAAAATCGCCAACGTCGCCGGCGCCGGCACCGGCATTAAACCGTGGGCGCACGCGACCATACCGCCGCCGACTTGTAGGGGAGAAACGATAATTTTTTCGACCGCCAAATAATCCAGCGCCAAACAAACGCCGCACACGTCAAGCAACGAATCGATGCCGCTGATTTCGTGAAAGTGAATTTCGTCCGGCGCGACGCCGTGAATTTTGCCCTCGACGGCGGCTAATAAACGAAACACTTTTTCGGCGCGCGCTTTGACCGGCGCCGAAAAATCGGCGCGCGCCAGCGCGTCTAAAAAGTCCGCCAATTTCCGCCCGGGCGCGTGGTGGTGATGACGATGGTCGCCGTGCCGGTCGTCGCCGTGCCGGTCGTCGTCGTGTCGGTGAGGATGCGGTTCGGTGATGACGACGCGCGTGGCGCTGACGCCGCCGCGCAAAACGCGCTCGGCGGTCAATTGCCACTCGCCGAGATTGAGCGTCCGCAGGGACGCGATAATTTTCTCGCGCGGCGCGCCCAAATCCAACAACGCCGCCAACAACATATCGCCCGCCGCCCCGCAACGGCAATCAAAATATAAATCGTGCGCCATAATTTCCTCCATAGTTGATGGTGCATTAGACCTGTTCGATAACCACCGAAATAAAGATGGGCAATCGGGGCATCGTTTCGACAAAATCAGGTTTTCTATATTCGCCGAGGAACTTGCTGTCCCGACAACGCTTTTGAAGTTTATTTTTATCATAACATCAATGGTTTAAGCGTATTACAGGTTAAATACCCCGGCGGTTATCGAACTGGTCTAAATGTATTGCCCCACGCTTCCAATTGTTTCCACTTTTTCGCCGCGCCGTAGGCAGTAATCGCGTTGAACGCGCCCTTCGTCAACGCCAGTTGAATTTCTTCATTTTGGGCGAAATGGGCGGCGACGCCTTGCAACGTCTTGCCCCACGCTTCCAACTTTTTCCACTTTTGCGCGTCGCCGTAGTCATAAATCGCGTTGACCGCGCCCTTCGCCAACCGTAGTTGAATGTCCGCATTGTCGGCGAAACGGGCGGCAACGCCTTGCAACGTCTCGCCCCACGCTTCCAACTCTTCCCACTTTTTCGCCGCGCCGTAGTCATAAATCGCGTTGACCGCGCCCTTCGCCAATGCCAGTTGAATTTCCGCATTGTCGGCGAAACGAGCGGCAACGCCTTGCAACGTCTCGCCCCACGCTTCCAACTCTTCCAACTTTTGCGCCGTGCCGTAGAGAAAAATCGCGTTGAACGCGCCCTTCGCCAACCGTAGTTGAATGTCCGCATTGTCGGCGAAACGGGCGGCGACGCCTTGCAACGTCTTTCCCCACACTTTCAACTTTTTCCACTTTTGCGCGTCGCCGTAGTCAGCAATCGCGCTGAACGCGCCCTCCGCCAACCGCAGTTGAATGCCCGCATTGTTGGCGAAATGCGGGGAATTGGCGACGCCTTGCAACGTCTTGCCCCACGCTTCCAACTCTTCCCACTTTTGCGCCGTGCCGTAGCGAGAAATCGCGAAGAACGCGCCATGCGCCAACCGCAGTTGAATTTCCTCATCGTCGGCGAAACGTTGGTCGTTGGCGACATCTTTCAACGTCTCGCCCCACGCTTCCAACTCTTCCCACTCTTGCGCGTCGCCGTAGTTATAAATCGCGTTGACCGCGCCAATCGCCAGCCGCAGTTGAATTTCCGCATTGCCGGCGAAACGTTCGGCGACGCCTTGCAACGTCTTGCCCCACACTTCCAACTCTTCCCACTTTTGCGCCGCGCCGTAGGCAGTAATCGCGTTGAACGCGCCCTTCGCCAACCACAGTTGAATGTCCGCATTGTCGGCGAAACGGGCGGCGACGCCTTGCAACGTCTTGCCCCACGCTTCCAACGCTTCCCACTCTTGCGCCGTGCCGTAGGCAGTAATCGCGTTGAACGCGCCCTGCGCCAATTCTCGTTGAATGTCCGTATTGCCGGCGAAACGTTCGGCGACATCTTTCAACGTCTCGCCCCACACTTCCAATTGTTTCCACTTTTTCGCCGCGCCGTAGGCAGTAATCGCGTTGAACGCGCCCTTCGTCAACGCCAGTTGAATTTCTTCATTTTGGGCGAAATGGGCGGCGACATTTTTCAACGTCTTGCCCCACACTTCCAACGCTTTCCATTTTTGCGCCGCGCCGTAGCGATCAATCGCGTTGACCGCGCCCTTCGCCAATTCCAGTTGAATTTCCGCATTGTCGGCGAAACGGGCGGCGACGTTTTTCAACGTCTTACCCCACGCTTCCAACTCTTCCCATTTTTGCTCCGCGCCGTAGCGAGAAATCGCGTTGACCGCGCCCTTCGCCAATTCCAGTTGAATTTCCGCATTGTCGGCGAAACGGGCGGCAACGCCTTGCAACGTCTCGCCCCACGCTTCCAACTCTTCCCACTCTTGCGCCGTGCCGTAGGCAGTAATCGCGTTGAACGCGCCCTGCGCCAATTCTCGTTGAATTTCCGCATTGTCGGCGAAACGGGCGGCAACGCCTTGCAACGTCTCGCCCCACGCTTCCAACTCTTCCCACTTTTTCGCCGCGCCGTAGTCATAAATCGCGTTGAACGCGCCCTTCGCCAATTCCAGTTGAATTTCCGCATTGTCGGCGAAACGGGCGGCAACGCCTTGCAACGTCTCGCCCCACGCTTCCAACTCTTCCCACTTTTTCGCCGCGCCGTAGTCATAAATCGCGTTGACCGCGCCATACGCCAACCATAGTTGAATTTCCGCATTGTCGGCGAAACGGGCGGCGACGTCTTGCAACGTCTTGCCCCACGCTTCCAACTCTTCCAACTTTTGCGCCATGCCGTAGCGAGTAATCGCGTTGAACGCGCCCTTCGCCAACCGTAGCCAACGGTCATCGAATTCAACGGTTTGATGGGAGGTATTCTCCCAATCGCGGCGAAGTTGTTCCACTTCGGGAGGCGGGGTATATGACGCGAACATAAGTTGCTCCTGTAAATGCGGTCGCTCTATTCAATTGCCACGCCTTTTAAGGCGTGGTGAGCGGGCAAAAAAATAAACGGGCTTTAGCCCAAAAGATGGTTTCATTCCACCGGCTTTAGCCGAATGGTTGTTTGGGCTAAAGCCCATTTTTTAGAGAGGCGCTATCCACGCGCTAAAGCGCGTGGCAATTGAATAGAGCATTTCATTAAGCGGTATTCAATTGCCACGCCTTTTAAGGCGTGGTTAGCGGGCAAAAAAAATAAACGGGCTTTAGCCCAAAAGATGGTTTCATTCCATTGTCTTTAGCCGAATGGTTGTTTGGGCTAAAGCCCATTTTTTAGAGAGGCGCTCACCACGCGCTAAAGCGCGTGGCAATTGAATAGAGCATTTCATTAAGCGGTATTCAATTGCCACGCCTTTTAAGGCGTGGTGAGCGGGCAAAAAAATAAACGGGCTTTAGCCCAAAAGATGGTTTCATTCCATTGGCTTTAGCCGAATGGTTGTTTGGGCTAAAGCCCATTTTTTAGAGAGGCGCTATCCACGCGCTAAAGCGCGTGGCAATTGAATAGAGCGGTAGAAACGCCGCCGCCCTGAAACCGCGTCCCGTAGGGACGGCGCTCGTTAAACGGAAGTCGCTAATCTTAATATGGTGTTACGTCAAAATTCACCCCGCAGACCCCGCGCTCAAGTTCGTTTTTTGCATCAAACGACTGTAATTGTTAATTGTTAATTGTTAATTGTGCATTGTTAATTGTTAATTTACTGCAACACCGCTTTCCGCCGCAAAATGTGGTGGTAGTGTTGCGCAAAACGATGCGCTTCGTCGCGAATGTGCATCAGCAGGCGCAACGCCGGATTCCGTTTCGCCAAACGGAGCGGCTCGCCCCCCTGCCGGAAAATCAATTCTTCGCGCTTGGCGAGCGACAACAAAACTTTCGGCGCGACCGCGATGGCGGAGAAAGTTTCCGCGACCGCGTTCAGTTGTCCCCGGCCGCCGTCGATTAAAACGATGTCCGGTAGCGGCAGCGTTTTCATTAGCCCGCCGCCGTAGCGCCGCGCAATGACTTCCTGCAAACAGGCAAAATCGTTTTGCCCCTCGACCGTCTTGATTTTGAACCGCCGGTAACCGTCTTTGTTCGGCTGACCATCGACAAAATTGACGAGCGACCCGACCGTTTCGCCGCCCTGCAAATTGGCGATGTCAAAGCCCTCGATGACGCGCGGCGCGGCGTCCAACCGCAAAATTTCCGCGAGTTTCGCCAAACCCTGCGGCAAATCCAAAATCGGCGCCGGCGGCGCCAACGTTTCGTCAATCACCGGATATTCGTTGAGCGCCTGCAAACCGGCGATTAAATCGCGCAAGCCCGCCGCGTTTTCAAACTGCAAATTTTTTGCCGCCGCCTGCAATTCCCGTTGCAAATCGTCCAACAAATCCTTTTTTTCGCCGTTGAGAAAACGGCACAAGCCGCTAAGACGCCCGCGATAATTTTTTTTGTCGAGCAGTCCGCGACAAACGCCGGCGCATCGCCCGATATGATAATTAAGACAGCCGCGTTCGCGACGCTTGGCGATGCCCGCCGGCGTGAGTTCTTTTTTACAGAGGCGGAATTGAAAAATTTTTTGCAGTTGATTGAGCGAGGCGCGCAAATCGCCGGCGCCGACGAAGGGTCCGAAATAACGGCTATGCTCGTGGTCTTTGCGCCGCGTGACGAACACACGCGGGAAATCCTCGCCCCACGTGATTTCGATGTAGGGGTAAATTTCGTTGTATTTCAACATCAAGTTGTATTTCGGTTGCAAATCCTTGATGAGGCGGCTTTCGAGCAACAGCGCTTCGATTTCGCTCGGCATTACCGCGTAGTCGAAATCGCGGACGTTTTCGACGAGCGCGACGGTCTTGGTCTCGTGCGGCGTCGGGCGAAAATAGGAACTGACGCGGCGTTTGAGATTCTTGGCTTTGCCGACGTAAATCTCCTTGCCGTCGGCGTCTTTCATCACATAGACGCCGGGTTCTTCCGGCAACGCGAGGGCTTTTTTGAGCAAGAGGGTCATCGGCGGCTTGAGTGAGCGGGTGGTAGTTTTTAATTGGCAACGGCGGAGTTTTTATTTTCAAATTCGCTTCGCGTAATTTCTAATTCGCAATTAGACCGGTTAATCGCCTTTCCTTAAATGATATATTTTGCTATCATGAGACGAGTGGAAAAATGAACGGGAGGCGCGATGTTCACGGTCAAAGTAAAACGCAAAATCGCGCGCGACCTCGCCCAATTACCGCCGGCGGTGCAAAATAGATTTCGCGCTCTGGTGGTCGATTTGGAACAATCCGGCGCGCGACAAACCGATTGGGCAAATTTCTCCGCGCTCGGCAACAACCGTTATCATTGCCATCTGACTTATCGCTATGTGGCGTGCTGGACTTTTACCAAGGGAACCATTGACATCGAGGTGTATTATGTCGGCAGTCGTGAATCAGCCCCGTATTGAAATCGCGCTATCCGGCGCGGCGACCGACCTCGCCGAATTGTTGACTTTTTTGCGCCAGAAGTTTCAAGTGGAAATTTTGACGCAGAACGCGCCGAAAAATCGCGGCGCGAAGACGGCGGCGCGCGTCGATGACGAGTTGATAAATCTGCGCGACACCGCTTTCTGGCAAGCGACCACGCCGGGAAAATTGCTTGCCGGTTATCGCTTGAAACATAATTTGACGCAAAAGCAACTGTCCGCGAAATGCGGCATCGGACAAACAATACTGAGCGCCTATGAAACCGGCAAACGTCCGCTCACGCAAAAAGCCGCGATAAAAATCGGTCGCGCCCTCAACGAAAATTTCACGAAATTCCAGCCGGTCCCGCCGGTAAGCGCGAGTTGATAGACCCGTAACCGCGTTCACCGCCCCAATTTCTTTTTCCATCGCGCCAGAGATTTCTTCACTTCGACCGTGCCGGCGCTACCGGCGGAACGATAGGCGTTCGGCAACGTTTGCGGATTTAAGCGCGGCAGTAAATCGGGACCGATAGCCGGACTGACCGCTTGCATTTCTTCTAACGACAAGTCGGCGAGGCGGCGGTCGGTGTCTTCCGCTATTCGCACTAATTCGCCGGAAATCCGGTGCGCGTCGCGGAACGGGGTCTTTTTTTCGACCAAGTATTCCGCCAGCGCCGTCGCTTCTAAAAAGCCGTCCGCCAACATCGCCGCCGCGCGTTTTTTATCAAAAAACAGCGTCGGGATAAATTCGGCGAAACACGTCAGCGTCAATTCCGCCGTCGCGACCGCGCCAAACAGCGGCGTTTTATCTTCTTGTAAATCGCGATTGTAGGTCAGCGGCAGACCTTTCATAATGGTCAGCAACGTCGTCAGCGCCCCGAAAATCGCGCCGGTTTTGCCGCGCGTCAATTCAAGAAAATCCGGGTTGCGCTTCTGCGGCATAATCGAACTGCCGGTGCTCCACGCATCGTCGAGTTTGATTAACCGCCATTCGGAACTCGCCCATAAAATCAGGTCTTCGCTCAGCCGCGACAGATGCACAAATAAAATCGCCAGCGCCGCGAGCGTCTCAATCACAAAATCGCGGTCGGACACCGCGTCCATACTGTTGGCGCACAGTCCGGCGAAACCGAGTTCTTGCGCGACAAATTCGCGGTCAATCGGCAAGGTCGTGCCGGCCAACGCGCAGGCGCCGAGCGGCAGAAAATTGACGCGCCGGTTGGCGTCGGCGAGGCGGTCAAAGTCGCGCTCCCACATTTCGACGTAGGCGAGCAAATGTTGCGCGAGCAACACCGGTTGCGCCCGTTGCAGATGGGTGTAGCCCGGAATGACGAGTTCTTTTTCGCGGTCGGCGACGGCGACGGCGGCGGCTTGCGTGCGGCGGAGCAATTTTTGCAAACCGGCGATTTTGTCGCGCAACCACAAACGCAAATCGGTGGCGACCTGGTCGTTGCGACTGCGGGCGGTGTGCAGACGTTTCGCCGGCTCGCCGGCGATTGCCGTCAACCGCGCCTCAATCGCCATATGAATGTCTTCGTCCGCGGCGCGATAGACGAACGTGCCGCCGGCGATTTCTTTTTCGACTTGCGCCAAGCCGCGCTTGATGCTCGCCAAGTCCGAAGCGGCGATGAGTTTGACGCGCGCGAGCATCGCGGCGTGGGCGAGCGAGCCGCGAATATCGACGCGCGCCAATTCGCGGTCGTAGGACAACGACTCGCTGAATTTTTCCAACAACGGGTGCGTGCCTTTTTTGAAGCGCCCGTGCCAAAGTTTATTCGCCATTATTTTCTCCGTCGGCGCGGATGCTCGCCGGCTATTTTACCGCCTGAACATCGCTAAAATTTCTTGCGGTTTTTTACCACCCGCCAAAAGGGAGAGAATAGATTCTATTCCTTCTTTTTTCCCCTCAATTTTTCCTTCTCGCTTTGCCCCCTGAAGCCGCGATTGCTCGTCGCGCCAGAGTTTCAATCGGGATTCAGACAACATTCGCTTGCGCTCGTCGGCGCTCAAAATCTCGCGCACGCCAATTCCCATATTTATCTCCCGATTATTGTCAAAATTTCAAGCGGCGTTTTCCCGCTCTTCAATAGGGAAAGAAAAAATTCGCGCTCTTCTCTTTTCCCCTCAATTTTTCCTTCTCGCTTTGCCCCCTGAAGCCGCGATTGCTCGTCGCGCCAGAGTTTCAGGCGCGATTCATACAGCATCCGCTTGCGCTCGTCGGCGCTCAAAACCATCAATTCGCCGAACGCCTTTTTTATCACCGGATTTTTTGCGCTTGCCATAGCGAATTCCTTCTCCGTTTTGGCGCCGATAAAAGCGAGCCAATCCACTA
>BNUQ01000056.1 GCA_025997475.1 Planctomycetales bacterium | reverse complement strand
ATACGACGGCGCTTCTTTGACTTTGCGATAGTCCAATTTCAGCGCAAGGTCTAAATAACTCTGTTTTTTATTCGTCGGTTGCAGAAGCAGTTTATACAAGTCGTCGTTTTCATCGCGTCGTCGAGAAATTTTAGACACGCTTCGTTTGACCCCTTGGCGGCGGTCAGCGGTTTGTCCTTTTCCGTTTGCACGAGGTAGAGCGCGACCACGTGCGCGCGCTGATTGTATTGATTCAAATCGGTCGTCGAACGAATCGTCAGTTTCAAGCCGTGCGCCTGTCCGGCGAACGGCGGCGGCGGCGCGGATAAACTACAAGCGTTTAAGGTCAGCCCGATGAAAAATAAGCCGAGGGTTCGCATGATGGCGGCGCGCATTTTTGACTCCTTCCCCTTTTCTATCGGACAAGCCGCGCCGCGAACTAAAAATTTTTTTCTGAATGAAGTTGGCGAAATCGGCGAAACGAAATGGCGCGGAACGGTAAGTGGAGGGCGCGGGAAGAGCAATTGATAGTTTTTAGTTGGTAGTTTTGGGTTGGTAGTTTTTAGTTACGGAAAAACGCCGATTGAAAATGCTCTATTCAATTGCCACGCCTTTTAAGGCGTGGTGCGCGGGTAAAAAAGAAATGGGCTTTAGCCCAAAATAAAAAATATGGTTTCATTCCACCGGCTTTAGCCGAACGACGGTTTGGGCTAAAGCCCATTTTTAGCGGGAGCGCCGACCACGCCCCAAAGGGCGTGGCAATTGAATAGAGCAACCGCAATCAACATTACTCTGGGTCTTTCGCGCCTCCGGGCGACGCTTGCTTTTTAGATTTGGCAACAACTTTGAATTAGGATTTCGGGAAAAACCCATGTTCCGCTTCCTTATTATTATCGCTTTCGCGTTGCCGGTGTTGGCGCTCGGACTGCTCGGGGTCGTGTGCCAGCGCACCGGCGCGTTGACCGCGTGGCTCGGCGAAGAGACCGCGCCCCTGTCCGTCGGCACGGTGGCGCCGGAGGATTTGGATTATTTATTCCACCAAGCCGTGCCGGAGTCGGTGCGGCGCGAACAGGAAATCCGCGGTTTCGGCGGGCGAACGGCGGGCGAACGCGCCGTCGCCTCTCTGCCCGCGCCGCCGCCGTTTGTCCATACCTTTGCCGACGACGGCGATAGCCCAAAAATTATTTGGCAAGACGGCGACACGCTTTATTACGACGAAGCCCAGCCGACGCCCGCCGCGAAGCCGTCGCGAATGATTCCCCAGCGCCGGCATCGCGACGCGCCCGCGGCGTTCGCCGCCGCTTCGTCTTCCGCGCCGGTCCTCGGCGCGGATTGCCCGGAGTGCGGCGTTCTCGCCGCGCCGAGCGGCAACAGCGTGGAATTTGCGTATCCGGCGGCGCGCGACGGCGAAATTTCCGACCCGGCGAAAGTGAAAAACGACGACTTGTATAAACTGCTTCTGCAACCGACGAATAAAAAACAGAGTTATTTAGACCTTGCGCTGAAATTGGACTATCGCAAAGTCAAAGAAGCGCCGTCGTATATGACCGGCATTCCGACGCGAATTTCGACCGAGGCGATGGTCGCGCAAATGTTGGACTGGTCGAATTATCTCGCGCCGCGCCCGCAACTCGCGATGGGGAAAAAGCCCGCCGGCGACGAGGCGTTAAATCCGACGATTTATCACGGGCTAAAGTTTCACCTGACGCCGTATTATTTGCGCACCGATTTCGGCGCGGCGTATAAATTGCCGAGTAGCAAATGGGACGAATACGGCGTGTCGCTCGGCGCGGGCTACTATCACAACCGCTTTTCGTTTGTTTTCACGATGCCGCTCGAATACAACTCGTTCGACGGACAAATTCGCCGCGACTGCTTTTTCCGCGTCGCCAATATCTTTACCGGTCGCATCGATATTCTCAGCGAGACGTTCGGCGACGCCTTGGATTTATACGCCGGTCTCGACGGTTTTTACGACTGGATTTTCGGCGACACCGCCTATATGAAAGACACTTTTCAATACGGCGCCGGGGCGTTTCTCGGCGCGCGCAAAAATCTGCGATACGTAATTCCCGCGTTTTTCGCGAGTTTGCAATCGACGCTGAATAAGCCGAGCGATTACCGCCTGACCGACCCGGCGATGATTGGGCAAGTGCCGCTCGACGCCGCCGGTAAAACGCCGTTTCCGTTGGACGCCGAGCAGACGTTGCTGTCGCTGAACCTCGCCGTCGGCGTGCCTATCGGGCAGAAAATGCTACTGACGCCGGGTTTTTATTACCACAACGCGCTCGGCTCCAAACGGCGGGAAAATACTACTTGGAGCGAATATCGCGTGGATTTTTCGTTGGCGATGAATCCCGACACGGTTGTCAACGTCCGGCTCGGCGCGGAAGGCGACCCGCTAAAAACGTGGCACCTCGGCGGCGGACTGGACTTGCGGGTGAAGTTTTAGGACAACGTTGAAATCTGACGGGGCGCTATTCAATTGCCACGCCTTAAAAGGCGTGGCAATTGAATAGCGCAACCGCCCGCCCCGTTGCCGGAATGGCTTTTTGCTTGAACGACAACGTTTTTCTTTTGGTGTAACTTTTAGCGGCGCGTATGATTCACCGCCAAAAATAGGTCTAACATCACATTAAGGACTGCCGATGACCGAGAAAATTTCACCGACCAACGATTTGGCGTTTAAGAAAGTTTTTGCCAGCGAGAAAGACAAAGATGTCTTGGCGGGTTTGGTCAATGATTTCTACGGCTACCGGCTCACCGCCGCCGAAATCGAACTTCGCAACCCGTATAGCATTGAAGCGTATCGCGAGTTTTTGCGCGATAACTCCGGCGCGGACATCGCGAAATTGCGGCAGACCGCGCGCGATATTACCGCCGTGCTGAAACCGCAAAACGCCGATTTCACCGCCGAATTGCAGATTAGACCGGAGTGTCATTTTCTCCCGCGCTCGCTGTATTATCCCTGCGACCTTTTTTGCGACGGATATAATCAGTTTCCACAGCCCAACGCGGCGGGAAAAATCGACCGCTATGCGTCGCTGCGTCCGGTGTTGTCGCTGAACATTACGAAGTTTAATTTGTTCCCCGACGACGACGAGGCGTGGCGGATTTTTGAGTTGTATGATGTGCGTCATCAGCGGCATTTTCCGCAGAATTATTTGCGGATTGCATATTTTGAATTACGCAAAAAGAATTTTGCTAACGATAATCAACGTTATTGGCAGGGTTATTTTTTGAGCGGCGCGGCGGCGAAAACGGCGCCGGAATATATTCACCACGCGGCACGATTGCTTGAAGCGGTAAATTTTACAGAGGAGGAGCGCAAAATGGTATCATTAGAAGAAAAAGCCATCGCGACTTACGATGCGGAAATGTATTACGCTTACGCTGACGGCGAAGCCGCAGGCAAAGCCGAAGGCAAAGCCGAAGGCAAAGCCGAGTTGATATTAGGAATGTTATCGCGTGGACATTCGCCGCAAGCGGTGGCGGATTTTACCGGTATTCCGCTGGCGCGAATCGAGCAAGTTATCATCAATTAGCCATCGCGGAGGAGGAGCGCAAAATGGTGTCATTAGAAGAAAAAGCCATCGCGACTTACGATGCGGAAATGTATTACGCTCGCTACGAAGGCAAAGCCGAAGGCATGATATTGGGAATGTTATCGCGCGGACATTCGCCGCAAGCGGTGGCGGATTTTACCGGTATTCCGCTGGCGCGCATTGAGCAGGTGATTATCCACTGACTATCGCGGCGGCGGAGCGCAAAATGGTATCGTTAGAAGAAAAAGCCATCGCGACTTTATTAGACCTGTGGCTTAACTTTTTTGGTTTCTCGCGGAGGCGCGGAAGATACTACACCGCTTGAAAATGCTCTATTCAATTGCCACGCTCTTTAGCGCGTGGTTCGCGTTAAGAAAATGACCGGCTTTAGCCGAAGGTCATATTTGGGGCTAAAGCCCTTTTTCTTTTTTAACTTTCTACCCCGCGCTAAAGCGTGGGGCTATTAACGACCGCGCAAAATTTGGTTGCCCACGTAACCGTAACCGATAATTGCCTTACCCCAAGAGAGGAAATACGATAATGCCCCCCCCCCCCGTAATTTATTTGGTGTTTTTGCGCTTTGCATATTATGCCTGTCGTTGCCGACGGGCTTTATTTCTCCCGCATTCGCCTATGACGTGACCGTGAACAGTAACTATGCGGGTAATAGTGGCGTCTTTGGCAACAGCATCAATGGTTCCGGCGATGTCAGCAGTGGTCATGGCGTCATCGCCAGCGATACCCCCACCACCGATAGCAGTAACAACACCGTAACCGTCAAAGCGGAGGTTACTAACAGCGACGTTTACGGCACTCGCTGGAACGGCACTGATACGAATATCACCAACAACACCGTGACCGTCACGGGTAATGGCTCCGTTAGTGGCAGTGTGTACGGCGGGGAGAATATCAACTCTGGACAAAGTGCTAACACCGTCCTCTCCGGCAATCAGGTCATTATCGACTCCACGGCGGTGGTCGCTGTGGAGTCGAAGGTTTACGGCGGTCGTGCGGAGAACAACACAGTGACTAACAACCACGTTACGATTAAACAAAGCAATACGGGTGCCGTGGCTACCACCGGCAACATTTACGGCGGCTGGGGGAGTGGTTACAGCCCCGTCATTTCTAATACGGTAACCATTCAGGGGGAGGGGAATGCCGGTCAGGTCTATGGGGGATTCAGTATCGATACTGCTACCGACAACACGGTTTATATCGGGAAGGATAGCAGTAACAACGGCACTTACAGCGGGACGATACTGGGTAGTGTTTATGGTGGACAATCCGCGCAGAGTGACGCTCTCCGCAACCGCGTTGTCATGAGTAGCGGGACGGCTACCCAATCTATCACCGGTGGGCAGGCTCTCGGTTCAGGCAATGCCATTAATAACACGGTTTCTATCAGCGGTGGGACGGTCACGGGCAACATCATCGGCGGGGCTTCGAATTCAGGCAATGCCATCAACAACACGGTCTCTATCAGCACTTCCGGCGCAACATACCAAAGCATTTACGGTGGAATGGTCGGCGGCGGCGGCGACGAGTTCACGGGCAACACCTTGAACCTCCATACTTCCGGTCTGACCGCGGCGAACGTGTATAACTTTGAAAAACTGAATTTCTACCTTCCCGCCACCCTGACGGCGAATTCGACCGTGCTCACCGTAACCGGCACGGCAAACCTGACGAACGGCGCGGGCACTAACGCCGGTAGCCGGAGTTCCATCGTCAACGTGGGCATCGACGGCGCAAGTTCCCCCCTGCAAGTGGGCGACCGGCTCACCCTCATCGACGCCAGTGCCGGAAACTTGGTCACCAACGGTTTGAACCCCACCGCCAACGGCGAGGGGATGCAGGGCGTAACCCTGAAATATGAGTTTGACCTTGTAATCGACGGACAAAAGTTGCTGGCAAAATTCGGCAGAGTGGGGGTCAACGAACCAGCCAAAGCCCTCTCCGAGGGCTGGCTTGGCGGCTTGGCTTTAGTCACGCAGGGCGCCGACCTCATCGCCGGACGGGGCGTAGCCGAAGCCGTGCGCGCGGCACGCGGCGCGCGGGAAAACGTTTCCTCCGGACTCGGTCTTGCCACCTTCGGCGCCTTCTCCGGCGGCTATTCGCGCTACAACACCGGCTCACACGTGGATATGAGCAGTTTGTCGGTGTTGGCGGGGCTGTCCTACGGCGCGGATTTGACGCCGGGTCATCTGACGTTGGGCGGTTTTTTTGAATACGGCAACGGGAGTTACGACACTTATAATTCTTTCAGCACCGCCGCGTCCGTCCACGGCGTTGGCGACCTTTACCACCTTGGCGGCGGTGTTTTGGGACATTTTGATTTCGTCGATACCGGTCCCGGACATCTCTACACGGAAGCGTCTTTCCGCGCGGGCGGCGTCCATAACGAGTATTCCTCCGGCGACTTGCGCGATTCTTTGGGGCGTAAGGCGGGCTACGACAGCACCTCGGCTTATTACGGTCTGCACGTCGGCACCGGCTATGTTTTGAAGGTTACGGACAAGGCATCACTCTACCTCTCCGGCAAATACTTCTGGACGCGCCAGCCGGGCGACTCCGTAACGCTCACCACCGGCGACCCGGTAAAGTTTGACGATGCCGATTCTCACCGCTTGCGTTTGGGCGGACGTTTTTCCTATGCGGCGAACAAATACGTTGCCCCCTACATCGGCGGGACGTGGGAGCACGAATTTGACGGCAAGGTCAAAGCCGCGACCCACGGTCTCGCCATCGACGCGCCATCCTTGCGCGGCGACACCGGCATCGGCGAACTGCTGACCTTGAAGCCCGCGGGGACGTGGTCCCTTATCCGTTGATGTCGGCGTGCAGGGCTACGTGGGCAAACGTGAGGGCGTAACCGGCTCGCTCCAACTGAAACTTGAGTTCTAACCGGCGGCGAAAATCGGCGGCGAAAACCGGCGCGGCGCGGCGTTGCCCCCCAAAGGTGGCAGACCGCGCCGCGATTTTTTTTTGCGAGAGGGCAAACTTCTCTAAACTCTAAACTCTAAACTCTCCTCCAATGCACTATCCCTCTCACGCCCCCATTATCACCCAAGACGAATCGCCGCCGGCGCTGATATTGTTGGCGGCGGGGACGGTGGAATTTTTTTGGGAAGACGACAGTCCGTTTCACGTCGTCAATCGACCGGGCGCGATAATCGACGCGTCGTTGCTGTGTCCGTCGCTGGACGCGCCGCCGGTGAGCGCCCGCGCCGGTGCGGGCGGCGCGACGGCGTGGAGCGTGGCGCCGGAACAACTGCCCGCTTGCTCCTTGGCGCTACCGGCGGTCGGGGCAATCGCTTCGACCGCGCCGACCAACAACGGCGGCGAGCCGGTTGACACCGCGCAATTGATAGAACTTTTTTGTGAAACCATCGCCCAACAGTTGACGTTGCTGAGGCAACTGCACCAATTGCGCCAACGTTTAGACCGGTCGTTGCGGCATTTTATCGAGGAAGGCGAAGCCGTGTTGCGGGCGCGAGAACGTCACGGACGCGGCTATGTGGAATTGGCGTCCATACCGACCGCACTGGTCGAAAATTTCCGGCGATTACTGCCGCCGCCGCCGCGCGCCTTCGCCGACCGACCGGCGGTAGGCGGTCAGGGGCAAATAAAACCGCAGGGGCGGATTTATCAATTTGCCGACGGCAAGACGATGCGCTGGGGCGAAGATATGCCGGCGGGGGTCTATGCGATATTGACCGGCGCGGTCGAATTGTTTTTCTGCGACGCGCCGCTTGATTATTTAGACGCCGGCGATATTTACGGCGCGGCGCTGGCGTGGGCGAAAGCGTATTCGGCGGAGCCGCGCGGCGAACTGACCCGCTATCAGCGCGCGCGCGGCGAGACGCAATTGCAATTAATCGCCGCCAACTGGGACGAATTTGCGGGGCTCCTGACCGACTCGACCCTGCGGCAAACCGTGTTGCGGCGATACGCGGAACGGTATGAAAATTTAC
The DNA here is from genome assembly GCA_025997475.1 of Planctomycetales bacterium. GTDB lineage: Bacteria > Planctomycetota > SZUA-567 > SZUA-567 > SZUA-567 > MS499-59. The sequence goes on along the minus strand of BNUQ01000056.1, from coordinate 4,782 downwards.
TGTATTTGACGGCGATGGTGCGCCGCAATATCGGCGGCGTTTGTAGCCGTCTCGACGACAACCGTCGCGCCGGCGCGGACGGCGGGAAATCCTGCTTCGCTTTTTTTCGCGCCGTCGAAGAAGACGCGCCGGTCGAAAAAAAACGAAGCGTTCACATCCGGCAATTCACCGCGCAATTGCGAGCCGAGGCGGACGCGCTTATCCGCCAACCAACACCGTAGGACAGCCCGCGACAATCGTTCCGCCGTGCGCGCAGGCGTCGCCCATTCGCGCCAGCGGCACTTTGCCCGCGAGCACCGTCGCCGACCCCTTGACCACCGCGTCGGGCGGTCCGACGCAAACCGCCGCGCTCCCGACTCCCGCCGCCGGCATTTTGCCGATTAACACCGTCGGCGCCGACGGCGAAACGACGGGTCCGCCGACGTGCGGTATCGGCGGCACCCCGGGGGTTACCATCGGACAAATATGCATATCGGTAATTCTCGCCGCCGGCTGTCCCATGGTTTTCTCCTGCAAAATAGCGAACGAAACGAACGCATCTTAGGCGGTTAAGGGAAAAGTTGAAAGTTGAAAGTTGAAATTGCGCTTTTTGCGTTTTTCAAACGCTTAAAAAACTTATTCCCTTAAAACCCTTGTCCCGCCTGCCTAACCCCTCCCTTGCTTCTCTTTCCACTCGGCGAAGGCGGCGGGCGGCAAGATGTCGCGGAGTTCCGCGGCGAGGTTTTGCCGCAACGCGAAAACTCCGTCGCGATATTCTTTTTGCCGCCGTTCGAGTTCCACAAAAAACACGGTGAACGCCCGCTCGGCGCGTTCGTGTCCGCCGTCGGACAACTGATATTGCGCCGCCATTTTTTGCGCGGCTTCGACGGCTTCGCGCGGCGTCGGGCGGAGCAACAAATAAGTCGCCGCCATTTTGGTTTTTGCCGTTTCCACCACTTCGCGCGGGAAAATCTGCGTTTGGCGCGTCGCGGGCTCGCCCGCCGCCAAACCGGTCATCGTTTCGTCAAGTTTCGGCATCGCCAATTCTCCCTGAATTATTTGCGCCGCGTCAAGCCCGCGCCGGCGGACAATTTCTTGCAAACTGCGTCGCGCCCGCGTTAAACGCATCCGCGTCGCGTCGAGCGTCCAGCCCAGCGTGGCGGCGATTTGCGGGGCTTCATAACGGTCGTAATAAGTGAGCGTCAGCGCCAGCCGGTCGTCGGGTTTGAGTTCGCTCAACAGGTCAAACAACGTCGGCGCCGGTTCGGCGGCGGGCGGCGCGGGCGGCGCGGCGAACGTGTCGGCGAAATCTTCCGGTAGCGGGCGGGTGCGGGAACGGGCGCGTTTTTCCCAAAAACGAAAACCGAGGCGGCGGGCTAACGCCGTCAAGAAATGCGTTACCGGCGCCTCGCCGCGATACCGCGCCATTCCCAGAAAAAACTGCACAAAAACCTCGTGCGTCAAGTCCTCGTGTTCGGCGGGCTGGTGGCTGAAACGCCACGTTACTTTTTCGACCAATTGTTGATGCCGCTCGACCAACGTCGCAAAAGCCGTTTCGTCGCCGCCTTGCGCCGCCGCCATTAGTTCGGCGTCTGATTGGGGAGTGGGGGGCATCGCGCGCCTGGTCATTTCTTAATTGCTCTTTTACATTGCGCCTTAAACGCTTCCGGCAAACTTGCCACGATGTCGCCGGCGATGACGCCGTAATGACCGAGTTTTTTCACGGCAAAATCGGACGCCCAGCCGTGCAGATACGCGCCCGCCACGGCGGCGGACCGCGGGTCGCTTTTCTGCGCGATTAACGCCGCGACGACGCCGGCCAACACCGCGTCCGCGCCGACGGTGAACATTCCGCTTTTGCCGGTGGGATTGTCGATAACCTGCCCGCCGTCGGTTACCCTAATCGTGCGCCCGATAAGCGCGACAATCGTCTGGGTGCTTTGCGCGTAGCGCAGGGCGTAGTCGGTCGGCGAGGTCTTTTCGTCGTCGTTCAGCAAATACTCGATTTCCGCCGCGTTGGCGACAATCACCGTCGGCGCGACGCGGTCGGCGAACAACCGCCGCTCGGTGGAAACCGCGCGCAACGCCGAACCGCCGACGATGAGCGGCAACGGCGTTTCGCGAATTAACAGGCGCAATAATTCGCCGCTTTCGCCGGACGGCGGCAAAGCGAAGCCCAAAACGGCGCAGGAATACTCCTGCGCGACTTCCAACAGATACTCGCGCGCCGCCAGCGTGAACGCTTCGCCCTTGTTTTCCGGCAAGTGCAAAATGGCGATTTCAGGATGCACCGCCCGCGCCGCGTTGGCGCGCTCCGCCGACGTAACGCGCGTAACGCTTCCCGCGCCGCTCCGCAACGCCGCGAGCGCAATCAACATTCCCACGCCGTAACTGCTGGTGCCGTCGCCGATGACCAACACCGAGCCGAAGTCCTGCTCGCTGTCCGCCGGCGGTCGCGGCGGCAAAGAAAATTTAAGCGTCTTCGCGGGATAAACGGGCGGCATAATTTCCTCTTTCGCTGTTGGTTTTAGAGCGCAATTAACAATTAACAATTCACAATTAACAATTGAGGAGTAATTGTCAAAATTGCGCGAAGCGAATCTGAAAATCAAACTCCGCATTGTTTATCGTGAGCCCGACCTAATTGCGCAAGAACTCGTTCAGTTCGACTTCCCGCATAATCGGAATGCCGTAATGCACCGCGAATTCTTCGGCGTCTTTCGCTTGTTGGGCGATGCGATACGCCTCTTCGACTTCGGGGTTCAGTTTGTCGTTGTCGCCGAGTTTTTCCGGCGCGACGACCTCTTCGACTTTGCCGATAATCAGAATGTCGGTTTCCGGCGAAATCGCGTCTTGGAAAACGTTGCCCGCTTCGGTGATTTTCGCGCGCAAAATTTCTTCGGCATAGACCACCGGTTGCCCGACGAACGCGAATTTCAACCGGCGGTCGCGTTGATAAATGCGGCTCCGCAAACTGTCGCCGGTGATAATCGGGTCGCTCTCTTTCATCGAACTAATCGCGCTTCGCTCCACCGTGTCCAACTTGATGGCGCCGCCGTAGCGCGTCGCCGCGTAAGGACTGAAAATTTCTTCGATGTCTTTCGCCACATAGCCGGTTTCCGGGCAGACCTTATAGACCGTCGGCTCGTCGATGACGATGGCCTCGCTGGTGCTGGGCGAAATTTTGACCAATTCAATGATGCCCGTCGGATGCCATTGGTTGAACTGCCACCGTCCGACCTCGAACCGCATCCCGCGCCGCACGTTGTTGACGCTTCCCAAATCGACCACGCAGAAACGATTGGATAGGTCGATGTCTAAAACTTTGCCGACCGCGTCCGAGCGGGAAGTCGCCGCCGAACCGCGGGCGCGCTGGGCTTCGTTCTTTTGCGCGATGGTGTCTTTCAGGTTGGCGTTGACCGTTTGCAAATCGCGGATGCGCAACCGCGCCGAGCGGATGAGTCCTTCGCGTTCTTGCGCCAGCGTTTCGTTTTGACTTTCGAGTTCGTTTTTGGCGGACGCCAAGCGGTGGATTTCGTTGGTTTCTTCGTTGCTTTTGCCGACGTATTCGTCGTAGCCCGCCGCTTTCTCGCGGAATTTGACGCTTTCGTCTTCGGCTTTGGTCAAGCGCTCTTCTAACGTCCGGCGCCGGTCTTCCGCTTCGGCGGCTTTGGCGACGGCGTTTTCGGCGTTGCGGCGCTCGCGGTCGCGGGCGATGCGGGTATTGCGGAGTCCCTGTTCGGCGTCGTTGGCGCGCGCGCGCTCGATGTCCAATTGCTTGCTGACTTCGGCGTTTTCAATCATCAATTTCTTGATGTTTTCGTTGCCGCATTCGTCCACCAAATAACTCGCCGTCGCCGTGCGCAACAACTGGCTGTTTAATTCCATCGACGTTTGCTGTTTGAAATACTGGATATTGCCGTAAGCGGCGGCAATCGCCAACACCAGCACCGCGACCCAAAGTCCGACCGTTGAATTCATTTTTGCCCCTCCGGTATGGAACCAATTAACAATTCACAATTAACAATTAACAATTAAGCGGAGTAGAAAATGCTCTATTCAATTGCCACGCCCTTTAGGGCGTGGATAGCGTTAGAAAAATGACCGGCTTTAGCCGAATGGTTTATTTGGGCTAAAGCCCATTTCTTTTTTGACCGCCCACCACGCCTTAAAAGGCGTGGCAATTGAATAGAGCATCTCTTATTGTTAATTGCTCTTCAACCGCTCTCTCGCCCGCACCGCCAATCGGTCGGCGCGCTCGTTTTCGGGATGTTCGTTATGTCCCTTAATCCAGTGCCACGCCGTTTCGTGTCCGGCGAGTGCCGCGAGCAATCGCTCCCATAAATCCTGATTTTTGACCGGCGTTTTCGCCGCGGTGCGCCAATTATTTTTCTGCCAATTCGCCAGCCAATTTTTCCGAAACGCTTCGCAGACGTATTGACTGTCGGTGAAAATATCGACGCGGCATTTCACTTTTAGCAACTCGACGGCGCTGATGACCGCGAGCAATTCCATCCGGTTGTTCGTGGTGTGCGGCTCGCCGCCGGAAATTTCTTTTTCGCGGGCGGGGTCGTCGCATTGCAAAATCGCGCCCCAACCGCCCGGACCGGGATTGCCGCTACACGCGCCGTCGCTGTAAATTCGCACCTTTTGCATCATCTGCTTATCGGCATAACTCGCCGGCGAATTGGCAGAAAAATAATTGGCGCACCGCGGCGAAAACGCCGGTCAAAAATCAGGATTTATGGGAGCGATTGCTCGCGGCACTCGCCGGACACGAAACGGCGTGGCACTGGATTAAGG
>BNUQ01000055.1 GCA_025997475.1 Planctomycetales bacterium | reverse complement strand
CAACGTGTCTTCGACCCACGCGATTGACGCGGAGACGGTGCTGAGGGCAACGCCCCAATCGTAGGCGATATGGCGCATCGTCCGATACTCGCGCAGATATTGCAACGTAATGGCGAGTTTATCGGCCACTTTTAACTTTGGCGGACGCCGCGGCGGTGTTGTTGCCAGTGTTTTTTTTCGCAAGATGACGACCATCGCGGCGTAGGCGGACTTACTCACGCCAAAGAGGCGCTTGAAATCCGCGTCGCTTAACTTCTGCTGATTGGTAGGCTTTTTCATGCCAACCAGTTATGCACTTTGCCACAACCACCGCAACCTATTTCTTACAACCGGTTATCGAACAGATCTACTAATGACTTAAACGTTTTGGCAAAAGAAGCCGCCGCGATTTTGCATGACCGTCCCTACACGGGGCAAGCCCTTGCCGACTTGGTGAAATTGGGCGGTTCGTCCGGCGGCGCGCGTCCGAAAGTATTGCTGACTATCGACGGCGAGGAGTGGCTCGTAAAATTCCGCGCCGCTCTTGACCCGAAAAATATCGGCAAAAAAGAGTATCAATACGCGCTTCTGGCGCGTAAAGCGGGGTTGGATTTTCCCGCCACGCGACTATTCGCGGGCAAATACTTTGGCGTGCAACGTTTCGACCGATGCGCGGGGGCAAAGGTTTTTATGCTTTCGGCAAGCGCGTTGCTTGACGCTTCGCATCGCTATCCCACGCTTGATTATGTGGATTTGCTCAACGCCGCGCTGAAACTTACCCGCGATTTCGGCGAGGCGGAAAAATTATTTCGGCAGATGTGCTTTAATGTGTTTTACCACAACCGCGACGACCACGCCAAAAATTTTTCATTTTTATACACCGGCAACCGTTGGACGGTCTCGCCGCCTTATGATTTGGTTTATGCCGAGGGAATGGGCGACGAACACGCGACGACGATTGACGGTGCCGGCAAAGACCCGACGGCGGACGACATTATGCGTGTCGCGGCAAAGACGGGCATCAAAAACGCGCGGAAAATTATGGAGGAAGTCGGCAAAGCGGGCGATTCCTTGGTATGTTGACGGCAGAATTTGACCTTGACGCGGCGCGCGAGGTGTGGGAAGAAGAGGCGGAACCAGTAGGCGAACAGCGGGTTCGCCGCGAGATGATTTTTTTTGGGGGGGGGGGCGAGCCGGAGTAATTAAAATCGGGTTCGGTAAATTCAAGCGAATATCCCGCCGTTGCCGTCTTTGTCGCCGCGACTATCCGACGCACGAAGAAAAGCGGACCGGCGTTAAAGGGACCGCCCCAGATATATGCCAGCCCCTAATTTTTAAGACGCGCGAAGCGCGACCACGGCTAAACCCTGAACTCTATTTTTAATTACAGCAAATGATACGCGGCGGACATCAGGTTTTTGGTGTCGAGCACCAAGCCGACCCGACCGTCGCCGAGAATCGCCGTGCCTTTCAGGAAGGTTTGGTCTTTGAACACCGTGTCCATTCGCTTCAACACCACCGATTGCTGACCGATGATTTTATCGACGACTAAACCGCACGTCTTGCCTTCGCTTTCCACCAAAATAATCGTCGAGTCGCGGTCGGGCAACGGCACGCCGGGCAACGCGAAAAATTCGTGCATCCGCAACAGGCGATAAAGTTCTTCGCGCACCATCAGCATCCGCCCTTTTTCGGCGATACTGCTGAACTGGTCTTCGTTCGGGCGAATCAAATTGCGAATCTCAACCAACGGCACGATATATTGATTTTCGCCGACCTGCGCAATCACGCCGTCAATCACCAACGTCATCATACTAATCGGCAAACTTATCGTTACGTCCGTGCCGAAGCCGTGCTTCGAGGTAATATCGACCGTGCCGTTCATTTGCGTGATGTTGGTCAGCACCACGTCCATACCGACGCCCCGCCCCGACACGTCGGTGATTTTTTTCGCCGTCGAAATACCCGCCGCGAAAATCAGCCGGAACGCTTCCGCGTCCGCCATCGCGTCGGCTTTTTCCTGCGTGATGACGCCGTTCGTCACCGCTTTCTTTTTCACCGCGTCAACGTTGATACCCGCGCCGTCGTCAATCAGTTTAATGACGCACCGGTCGTCAACCATCTTGGCGATAAGTTTCACTTCGCCGACTTCCGGCTTGCCCGCCGCCGCCCGCACGTCCGGCGGCTCGACCCCGTGGTCCACCGAGTTGCGAACCATATGGACCAACGGCGATTCTAAATTTTCAAGCAACGACTTGTCGATTTGCAAGTCCTCGCCCTCAATCGTCAGTTCGACTTTTTTATCGAGTTGCGTCGCCACGTCGCGCACGATGCGCGGCAATTTCTGCAAGATTTGTTTCATCGGCACGCGCCGAATCGCCATAATGCTCTTTTGCAAATTCGTCGAGAGATTCGAGAACGAATTGTTGGCGTTCTTAAATTCTTTCAGCACTTTGCGCGGGTCGGCGTTTTGTTCCAAGTGCTTTTGCAAATAGTGAAAGACCTCGCCGGTGGTGATGAGTTCGCTGACGTAAGCGATAAAGATGTCAATCGTTTCTTCCGACACGCGCAACGATTTCTGCGCTTTTTCGTGCTTCGCGGGATGTTCTTCTTTTTTCTCCTCGACTTTTTTCTCGTCCTTCTTTTCCTCGACCAGCGCGACCGCCGCCGCCGTCCCGCCCGCCTGTTCGAGTTGCGGCTCGACCTCGCTCATAAGGTCGCTGAAAATACTGGCGAGCAATTCGTCGAACGGAATCCCGCTGTGGTAAATCGTCGCGAACTGGTCTTCCATTTTCACGAACAATTGCCCGACCGGCGAATCCTTGCCGGCGACGTTGACCAAATCGCCGATGGCTTTTTCAAACGCCGCCATTTTCTCGGCGTCTTTTTGCGCCTCGACCAAGACCTTAATCGTCGCGTTCACTAAATTGATTTCGGCGCTCACGTCGGCGCCGTTGAGTTTATAACCGGCGGACGCCTCGACCTCGACCTTTTCAAACAGCGGCTCGGCTTCGGTCATTATGTCGCTGAAAATGCTGGCAAGCAAATCGTCGAACGGAATCCCGCTCTGATAAATCGTCGAGAACTGGTCTTCCATTTTCACGAACAACTGCCCGACCGGCGAATCCTTGCCGGCGACGTTAATCAAATCGCCGATGGCTTTTTCAAACGCCGTCATTGCTTCGGGATTGGTTTTCGCCCATTCGACGATATTGGGAAGCGTGCGGTTAATCAGTTCGACGGACGCGGTAACGTCGGCGTCGCCGAGGCGATAATTGATGACTTTCGCGACGGCGTTTTTCTGCGGCGCGACTAAATCGGCTAATTTTTCACACGTCTCTTTGAGGTGGCGGAGTTGCCCGACGTCGGGCGTGGTGTCGCCGATAGCCGCGAGCGCTTCGCGGACTTGCTGGGCTAAACTTTCGGGCGTTTCGGCGGACGCGCCGTTCCCGATAAGATTTTTCATTTCGTTGAGGTGCGCCGTTTCTTCCGCGTTCATTTCGGTCGAGCGGTCGCCGCCGGCGAAGCGCCCAATCATTTCGCGGAGCATGTCCATACCGGTCAGCAGGACGCTGATGACTTCTTTATTGACTTGGCGTTTGCCGCCGCGGATTTCTTGGAGCAGGGTTTCGAGCGTGTGGGAAAAATTCTTGATGTTGACGAGGTTGAAAAACGAGGAGTTGCCCTTAATCGAGTGGACGGGGCGGAAAATTTGGTTGATGATATCGAGGTCGTCTGGATTACTTTCCAGCGCGACAAACAGTTGGTCGAGACCTTCCAACATTTCCGTGCTTTCCTGCACGAAATCCTGCAATAACGCGCCGCTATCTTCGCCCATCTCATTCTCCTCTTTTCAGTTCTCGCGACCGTCCGGTCGGCGACCGTTTTATTTTAGGCAACCGGTCAATCCGCGTCGTTTGCGCCAACAACGACAAAGGGCGCGGTTATACGCGCCGCCGCGCGGTTGGGTAGAGTTTGCTTCCGCTAATATCGACAAAACGACCGGCGGGCTTGAACTTTTTCCGGTCGGCGGTTTATGACGCGCACGATAAATTTAATGGGAAGGTCGGATAATTTTTGTTTCTCACAGAGGCGCGCGGAGGACGCGGAATAAATATCGATGGGGAATGTTCTATTCAATTGCCACGCCCTTTAGGGCGTGGGTAGCGTTAAAAAATGACCGGCTTTAGCCGAATGATTTATTGGGGCTAAAGCCCTTTTCTTTTTTGACCGCCCACCACGCCTTAAAAGGCGTGGCAATTGAATAGAGCAACCGCGTGAGGAAACCAATTCGCGAGAGAAAACCAATTAAACTAACTAAACTATTCCGTGTCCCCGCGCCTTCGTGAGACACTTATTTTTTTTCCGCTCACCCTCGCGCTTAAAAATCGCTCTCGTCCAACGGCAACACCTGATTATTTTTACCGCCGGACGGCGCCGCCAATTGTTTCGGTCGCGCGACCGGTTTTTTCGCGGACGGCGTTTTCTTGACCGCCGGCGGCTGGTGCTGAGCGCCGGATGCCGCCGCGGCTTGACGCGAGCCGCTGACGATTTGCAACAAGTCCCGCACCATTCCGTTCAGGTCTTTCGCCTGCGCCGCCAATTCCTCCGACGCCGCCGCGGTTTCTTCGGAACTCGCCGCGTTGTGTTGCGTCGCCGTGTCCACCTGCGTTACGGCGTTGGCGATTTGCGAAATGCCGGTCGATTGCTCGTTGGTCGCCGTAACAATCTCTTTGATAAAACCGCTGACCCGTTGCGACGTGTCTTCGATTTGCTTGAAACTTCTTTCCAATTCCGTCGCGATGCCCGAACCGTGTTTCACCCGCGAAACCGTGCCTTCGATGAGTTGCGTCGTGTCCTGCGCCGCCTGCGCCGAGCGTCCCGCCAAGTTGCGCACCTCTTCCGCCACGACCGCGAAGCCCTTGCCCGCTTCGCCGGCGCGCGCCGCTTCGACCGCCGCGTTGAGCGCGAGCAGATTCGTCTGAAACGCGATGTCCTGAATGGTCTTGATAATTTTGCCGATTTTTTCCGCCGAGTCGCTGATTTCGCCCATCGCCGTCGCCATATTGGTAACGTTGGTCGCGCCTTCGGCAATCAACTTGCTGTTTTGCGTGTTGGCTTCGTTCATCTCGTTGGCGTTCGCGGCGTTGCGTTTCGTCATCGCCGAGGTCTGCTCAATCGCCGCCGAGGTCTCTTCCAAACTCGCCGACTGTTGCGACGCCCCCTCGGCGAGCGCGGTGGAGGCGTGCCCGATTTCGAAGGAAGCGTCATCGACGTGTTGCGCGCCTTTGCCGAGTTTATTGATGATTTCATTGAGCGAGCGGACCACGGCGCGAATGATGATGACGGCAAGCACGGCGCCGATGGTCAGCGCGATTAAACTGCCGAACACCGTGGTATAAATCGCCTTTTGGGAGAGCGCGTTGCCTTCGTGGCGCAAGTCCTCGACGCCCTGACGGGCGACGTCAACCAGATGGTGGACATACTCGACGGCTTCGTGTTGCAACGGCACGGCTTTGACGACATATGCTTGACCTCCTTTGCGGGAAGAATCGGCAAGCGACAGGTCGATAATTTGCTGGCGGTCTTTGTTCGCCGCCGCCAAATGGTCGCGGATTTCGAAGAAATCGGAGCGGTGTTCCGGCGAACTTCTCGTCAGCAAGGTGTCCAGCACGTCGTTCATCGTGTTTTCCGACTCGTGTATCTCGCGGACGTAAATCTCGAACAGCGACGAATCCGTGTCGATAATCAGCCGCGACATCAGCACTTGGTTCCGGTTGCACAGGGCGCGCAGGCGCATCGCGGCGAACCCTAATTCCTCGTCGCCCTCGCTTTCCAACGCCGTCCCGAGGCGCAACAACGCCGCGTCGATTTTGTCATAGACCGCCTTGTCGGCGAGATAAATTCTCTGGGCGCGGGCGGCGGTGTTTTCCAACGTCAAGCGAATCGGTTCCGCCGTGGCGCGGTCGTAGGCGTCCCACAAGGCGAGCGTTTTCGCCGCGCGTCCTTTGGCGTCGTCGGTGGCGTCTGCCGGCAGATTTTGGGCGTATTCGGCGACGCCCGCCCGCAACTCGTCGTCGTTGCGCTTAAATTCTTTCGTCGCCAATTCCTTCATCTCCGCCGCGTCGTTGCTGGCGAGGATGCTCCGCACGGCAATCGCGCGGTCTTTCAACGCAATCAAAATGTCGCCCATCGCCGCCGTGCGCAAACCGGTCTGCACCGATTTTTCCATCATCGCCGTTACGCTTTTCAGCGAATAGACGCCCAAGCCGGCGACGCCTAACGCCACGGCAATCAACAACGCGATAATCGCGTAAATTTTCCCGCCCAGTCCCATTTTTTCCGCCTCCATTTATGGTGAAATTAAAAGATGTGAAATTGAAAATTAAGCAATAGACCTGTTCGACAACCAATTCGCGGCAAATTTTCGGCTAATTTTCCGTCCCGCCGCGTCAAAATTCCTTGCAATACTCTCGGTATTGCTTCGTCATTTTTCCTTGCGGCACGAAAAATTAGACACGAAAATTTGCTCGCTCTTGGTCATCGAACGGGTCTATTAAACCGCGGCGCGGCGTTGGCGCACGAGCCGACGATGATAACGCGGTAGGGGGGGGGTAACAAGGGAGCGGGATTACATTTTCTCAATTTGTTCTCAATTTGGCGTTGAGAAAACGAAAAAGCGCGAGTGGACAGAATGGGTAGCGGTTTGTGGGCGGGGCGCCGTGGACAGCGGATATTTTCACGGACTATTTTTCACGCCTGTTTTTTTTTGCGCCCAGAATTCGCCCCATTCCCGCAGGAAGTCCGAACTGCTCCATTCTTTATTCAAGCCCACTTGGGGGATGATTTCGATGCCGAATTCCTGACAAACCGCCCATTCGGGAATGTTGGTATAATCGGTGCGGTCGCCGCCTTTGGTGAAATAATGCGGACGCAAGCGCCGCAACGCCTCGCAAACCGTCTGGTCGTTTTCAATTTCAAACGGCACAACGTAATCGACGGCGCGCAAACACGACACAATCCGGCACCGCGTCGCCAAATCCTGAAACGGCTTGCCCTTTTTCGTCCGCAAAAAAGCGTCGCCGTTGACGATGACCACCAACGTGTCGCCGTATTTTTTCGACTCGACGATGCACGTGGCGTGTCCGGGGTGAAGCGGGTCGAAGCCGCCGGAAGTGCCGACGATTTTCCCCAACGTCGGGCGCAAACGGTCGATTTCGTCAAAGGTTACAATCGGGGCGTATAACACGGTTACTCCATAAAAAGTGGCGGAGAGACAGGGATTCGAACCCTGGAATGAGTTACCCCATTACTTGCTTTCCGGGCAAGCCCGTTCAACCGCTCCGGCATCTCTCCGCGTGACGGCACAAACGAGCGGAGAATATAAAACGCCGCCGCCGCGTCAAGAAAAGATAATCGGAGCGGTGGACAGCGAGAACGTTTTCCGCACACTGCGCCCCGCTCACTTTTTAAGGACAAAATATGAATTCACTTTGGCAAGACCTTTTGCGCGAGTTGGCGCCGCCGCCGGTGAAACGGCAACCGGTCGCGAACGATGAGGAAGATGCGTGGGAATCGCTCTCCGCGCAGTTGCGGCAGAACACGCGCCCCGCGCCGGAAACGCCGGCAATCAAACCGCAACGCCAAGAGCGCCGCGCCAAGCAGGACGCGCCGATGAAAATCTCTCCGCCGCCGAACGCGCCCAATGATTTGACCGATACGCCGCCGCTACGCGCCGGCAATCGCTACGCCGCGATGCTCCGCGGCAATCCGCAAAACGTCCGCGACGCGGTGGTGTTGGCGGAAATTCTCGGCGCGCCGAAATGGCGATAGAGTTGCCTCCCATTTTTTGTTTCTCACCGGAGGCGCGGAGGACGCGGAGAATTATTGAATAGACCTGTTCGATAACCAAGAGCGAGTAAATTTTCGTGTCTAATTTTTCGTTTCGCAAGGAAAAATGACGAAGCAATACCGAGAGTATTGCGAGGAATTTTGACGCGGCGAGACGGAAAATTAGCCGAAAAATTGCCGCGAATTGGTTGTCGAACGGGTCTAATAGAACCGTCGCGATTGAAAACCGCTTAAAATCCGCCTAATTTTTCCCCCGCAATTTTTGCGCGGTCTGTTTTTGGTTCTGCCGGTAGATGTAGGCGAGGACTTCGGCGACCGCCGGATAGAGGTCGGGCGGGATATAGTCGCCGAGGTCGAGTTGCGCCAGCGCTTGCGCGAGGTCGGCGTCTTCGCGAATGGGAATGTTGTTTTCCCGCGCCAGTTCGAGGATACGCGCCGCGACTTTGCCCGCGCCTTTCGCCAACACTTTCGGCACCGCGTTTTTATCGGCGTTGTAGCCCAACGCGACCGCCAATTGCCGTTGATTGCGTTTCATCGCCCCGCCCGTTGAAAGAGCAATTACAAATTAAAAATTAAAAATTGAGGAATTTAATTGTCAGGTTCGCTTCGCGTGCGTTTGCAAATTTGCTAATCAAACTCCACATTTTTAATTTTTAATTCGTAATTCGTAATTCCGTTCGCCAAGCCGGCTTAATCGTCGGCGCCGTCCGGCACCGGGTCGTAGCCGCCGGTCGCGAACGGATGACAGCGGCAAATCCGCCACAAGCCCAACCCGACGCCTTTCAACAAACCGTGCTTCGTCAGCGCCTCAATCATATAGTTGCTACACGACGGCTCGTAAAGGCACACTTTCGGCAATAGCCGCCCGACGCCGCGCTGATACAGCCACGTAACCAACCACGCCGCGCCGCGCGCCGGCAAACGCCCGATTTTTCGCCGCCAATTCGTCGCCATTTTTTCACCAAATTCACAAAAAAACCGCCGGAAAAACCGGCGGTTCCTTATTTTGGTGGAGCTGAGGGGAGTTGAACCCCTGACCTCATCATTGCGAACGATGCGCTCTCCCAACTGAGCTACAGCCCCATTTTTCGTCGCCAAAAGAAGCGAGAAAGTTAGCGTCTTTTTTCTGTTTGTCAATAGTCGCGCGGCGTTCGACGCGCCACGTCAAACCGCGAGATTCCACTGGAATTTATCCGGCAACAAGCCGTATTGCAGACCTTTTAACTCTTTCTGCAAACGGGTCGCCAACGCGCCGGCGGCGCGGTTGTTAAAGACCTTTTCCATACCGTAATGCGTGATGCTCTCAATCGGCGTTACGCCCGCCGCCGTGCCGGTAACAAAGACCTCTTGCGCGTTAATCAGCGTTTCCGCCAACGTTACCGGTCGCTCTTCGACTTTCACGCCGAAACTTTTTGCGATGGCAATCACGCTGGCGCGCGTGATGCCGGGCAGAATCGTGTCGCCTAACGCCGGCGTAACTAATGTGCCGTTTTTCAGATACGCGAAAATGTTGCACGACGACCCTTCCTGCAAAAATTTCTGCTCCAAGCCGTCGAGAAAAATCACTTCCATAAAACCGGCGTCTTCGGCTTCGCGTTTGGCGAGCGCCGACATCACGTAATTCGCCGCACATTTCAAGCCGCCGGTGCCGCGCGGCATCGCCCGCACCATTTCCGTCGTCACGGCTTTGGTGTTGCCGCCTTTGAAATATCCCGACACCGTCGTCGCGCCGATGACCACGAACGGGCGATGCGTGACGCCGACGCCAATCGCGCCCTCGCTGTTCAGAAACGGGCGCAGATAGACCGCCTCGCCGTCGCCGTAATTATCCGCCTCCCATTCCGCGCGATACGTCGGCACGTAGCCGAGCGCGGCGTTGCGGCGCACCGTTTCGACCGACGCCTGCAGATATTGCTCGACCGGAAAAACCGGCGACTTTATCCCGCGCATCGAGTCGGCGAAACGCGCGGCGTTGCGGTCGGGGCGGAATAACGTTACACCGCCGTTTTTATTCGGAAACGCTTTCATTCCCTCAAAAACGCCGTAGCCGTATTGACTGGTGTAACTGATGCCCGGCAACGGCATCGCGTTGCGCGCGGTCAGGATTTTTTCTTTTTCGGCGGCGGGCAATTTTTGCAATTCGGCGCAGGGCAAGCGGTCGTTTTCCAACCATTGTTCGTCCCAGCGTTGCGTCGCGGGGTTGTATTGCGCGAAATAAACGACCGGATACAGTTCAAGGGCAAAAGCCATTTTTTTCTCCTCTGATGTGCTGACAAATGGAATAGCGCATTGTAATAGCGGTAGAGAGAGTTGGTAGTCGGTAGTTGATAGTTTTTAGTTGCGGAGTTTGATGGGTAAAAATTCGCTTCGCGAACGCTTGCGGATTTGCCGAAGTCGGTAGTTGATAGTTTTTAGTTGCGGAGTTTGATGGGTAAAAATTCGCTTCGCGAACGCTTGCGGATTTGCCGATAAAAATTCCACCGCTACCGACTAAAAACTACCGACTAAAAACTGCGCACTATTCATTGCTCCCTCACAAAAACAAAATGAATCCGCCACGCATTTTAATCGTGCGCCTCTCGGCGTTGGGCGACGCGGCGCTGACCTTGCCGCTATATTTTCGCTTGCGCGCCTTTTTCCCGACGGCGTTTATCGGCTGGGTCATCGAAGAGCGCCACGCCGGTTTGCTTGCCGCCGTGCCGGGGCTTGACCGCGTTCACCGCTGGCGGCGCGAAGAAAAAAATTGGCGCGGGGCGCGGCGCTTGGCGCGGGAAATCAAAAGCGAAAATTATGACATCGCGCTCGACGCGCAGGGCTTGACCAAAAGCGCGATTTTGCCGTGGCTCGCCGGCATCAAGAGGCGTATCGGTTTTCGCCGCGCCCCGCTCGAAGCCCGCGAACTCGCGCCGTGGCTGGATAACGAATTGGTCGCGCCGCCGCCCGCGCTAACCCATATCGCCGCCCGCACGAATGAACTCGCCGCGCCGTTCGTTCCCGCCGAATTTACCGCGCCGATAAAATTTCATTTTCCCGACGCCGACCGGCAGGCAATCGGCGCGTGGCGGGCGGAACTCGCGACCGATAAACCGCTCTTGCTTTGCGGCGTCGGCACGAGTTGGGAAACCAAAATGTTGCCGCCCGAATATGTCGCCGCTTTACTGCGCGCCGCGCGCGGCTGGCAACCGGTCGTCGTTTGGGGACCGGACGAAGCGGCGAAAATTGCGGCGTGGCGGAAAATTTTCGGCGACGCCGTCAAATGGGCGCCGCGCACGGAAAACGTCGCGCAGTTAATCGTTCTCTTAAATTACGCGACGGCTTACGCCGGACCGGACAGCGCCCCGCTCCATTTGGCGTGGTTGCTCAACAAGCCGACGTTCAGTTGGTTCGGTCCGAGTTCCGCCGACCGCGGCGCGCCGCCGACAAAAAACGACCGGCATATCGTCGCGCATCCGCCGACGCGCCAACGCCGCGGCGCGATGATGTGGGACTTAAAACCGGAGCGCGTGTTGCCGGAATTTGCGGAATGGTTAAGAGCAATTAACGATGCGCCTTCGCCCGCCAACCTTTTGCCAAAAGTGAACACAACCGAATAAACATTCGCGAAGCGCGATTCGACAACTACCCGACCGTTCGTATATTTTGGCGATTATCACGCAACGCTATTCTCACCGGTCGGCTTGCCGACCGTCTCAACGGAACAAAACTTAAAATGTCAGAATTGGACTTTTCCGCGTTTTGCGCGCCGCTTGTCGGCGACAAACCGGCGGGCGAAAATTTGGAATACGATGCGAAATTTCTCGCCGTCGCCGCCATCGCCGCCGGCAAGCCCCAGCAAGTTATGGGCGACGCCGTCATCGACGCCGAACCGCCGGATTGGCGCGCCTTGCGCGACGCCTGTCTCGCGCTCGCCCCCCGCACCCGCGACTTGCGCCTCGCCGTTTATCTCGCCCTCGCCGAATTGCAAATCGACGGACTTGCCGGTTACGCCGCCGGTTTAGCCGTCGTCGGCGATTACGTCGATAATCTCTGGGACCATTTTTACCCGACGCCCGACCCCGACGACCCGACGGATTTAGTCGAACGGCTCAACACGTTCGCCGCGCTTTCGGCGGCGCCCGGCGCGTTTGACGATTCGCTGAATTTTGCCGGCAATTTGCGCGACGCCGTGCTGTTGCAAAGCCGCGCGGTCGGCAAAGTTACCTTGCGCGATTTATTGGCGGTCGCCGGTGAAATTCCGCCGTCCGCCGCCGGCGCGCCCGACGAAACGTTGATTAACGCCGTGTTTATGGACGTTGGCGCCGACGCGGTCGCGACGTTGCGGGACACGCTGTTTCGCGCGCGCGACACGTTCGACCATATCGGCAAAATCCTCGCGGACAAAGCGGGCGACAATCCGGTGCCGGATTTGTCCGTGGTCGCCAATTTGCTGAAAAAGACCGCGCAACAAGTTGACCGCCGCTGGCGGGAAATGACCGGCGCGGACGCGGAAGTTGACGCCGAAGCCGTCGAAGTCGGCGACACGGGCGGCGGCGCGGGGAAAATTCGCAATCGCGGCGATGTGGCGCGAACGCTGAAAAAAATGATTGCCTATTACGACGGTTGCGAGCCCGGCAGTCCGGTGCCGTTTTTGTTGAAAAGGGCGTTGAAAATGGTCGATATGAATTTCGTGGCGCTGATGAGCGAACTCTCGCCGGACAGCATCGAGCGGTTAAGCGTGGTGATGGGCAAGGAAATTTTACCGGCGGAAACCAACGGCTGAGAAAGAATTAAAAATTAAGAATTACGGATGAAGAGCAGTTGATAGTTTGTAGTTGGTAGTTTTTAGCGGTGGAGTTTGACGGTCAAAGATTCGCTTTGCGGGCGCTTGCGGATTTGCCCATAAAAACTCCACCACTAACAACTAAAAACTACCGGCTACCAACTCGCTCGCCGCAATTTTTGTAGTTGGTAGTTTTTAGCGGTGGAGTTTGACGGTCAAAGATTCGCTTTGCGGGCGCTTGCGGATTTGCCCATAAAAACTCCACCACTAACAACTAAAAACTACCGGCTACCAACTCGCTCGCC
>BNUQ01000054.1 GCA_025997475.1 Planctomycetales bacterium | reverse complement strand
CCGCGCGCGCCGAACTCGAAATCGCACTCCTCAAAGTCGAACTGCGCGACCCGTCGTTGCGCGACTTGCCGTTTTTGCGTCTGCGCCGCGACCGACCGGCAATCGGCGAAACCGCCTACACGGCGGGGGCGTGGCGATGGTCGGCGAAATAAATCTCGACGGTCTCGGCGTTTTCCGGCGCGGCGGTGGTCGCGGTCAAAATATAGCCGTCGGGCGAGACGATGACGCCGCTCCCGTAGTATTTGTCCGCGTCGCCGACGGCGCTATACACGCCCACCGTCGCGGCGACCACGCGCGGCGCAATTGTTGTCGCGTCGTCGGGGTGTGCCGGTAACCCGACAAATAAAATCGCCAGAAATAGTTTGATGATGACGCGCATTTTTTTTAGAGTTGAGAGTTGCGGTCTTCGGCGATGATTTTATCGCCGCCGATTGGAACGCGGCGAAGCCGCCGCCGATTTTTAACTTTTAACTTTTAACTTTCAACTCTAAAAAAGGCGCGGCAATTGAACCGCGTCGCCGTCTGCCTAAACTGCAAGCAATTACGAATTACGAATTAAAAATTACGGATTATGGAGTTTGATTGACCAATTCGCTTCGTAATTTGTAATTTTTAATTCGTAATTATTTTGGACGCCACTGATGCCGCGCTTACGCCCGCAATGGAAAAAAATCGGAGAAACGGCGCTGGGGCTGGCGATTTTGTTGGCGGCGGGCTGGCTCTATCGCTCGGCGACCGCCAACCATGCCGCGCCGCCCGTCCCGCGGGAAACGGCGGCGCCGCACGTGGTGGTCGCGACGCTCGCGCCGGAAAAATTTACGCAAACCGTCGAAGCCCTCGGCGCGGCGAGCGCCAACGAAGCCACCGTCATCACGGCGGGGGCGCAGGAAAAAGTCGCCGCCGTGTATTTCACCGACGGCGAGAGCGTGCCCGCCGGTAAATTGTTGGTCGAATTGGTTACCGAAGAGGAAGTCGCGGCGTTGCGGTCGGCCGAAATAAATTTGGCGGAAGAAGCGCGGGAGTTGCAACGGTTCAATCGCCTCCGCGCCGAAAAAACGATTTCGGCGAAAGACCTCGAAGCGCGGCAGTCGGCTTTTGCCCGCGCGGAAGCGTTGCTCGCCATCGCGCGCGCGCGCTTGGACGACCGCCATATCCGCGCCCCGTTCGCCGGTGAATTGGGCAAACGGGCGGTCAGCGTCGGCGATTTAGTCAGCCCCGGCACGGTCATCACCACGCTCGACGATTTGTCGGCAATCAAAGTTGACTTCAACATTCCGGAAAAATATCTCGCGCAATTGCGGGTCGGGCAGGAATTTGCCGTTACCAACGAGGCGTATCCCGACGCGGTTTTCACCGGTAAAATCGTGATGATTGCGCCGCGTCTGCACGAAGCGACGCACAGCGCGACCGCCCGCGGCGTCGTGCCGAACGGCGAGAAGCGGCTTTACCCCGGAATGTTGTTAATCGTGAAATTGGCGCTCGGCGTCGTCGAGGTGGTAACGGCGCCGGAAAAAGCGGTGTTGAGCGTGGGCGAGCGGCAATTTTTGTTTATTTATGACGACGCGACCGGAACGGTGGCGCGGCGGGAAATAAAATTAGGCGCGCGGCGCGACGGGCGCGTGGCGGTGTTGTCCGGCGCGGTCGCCGGCGAAAAATTCGTCACCGACGGCGTGGTGAAATTGAGCGACGGGATGAAGGTTCAATTAACAATTAACAATTCATAATTAACAATTGTGGAGTTTAGAACTTATCCGCATATCAAACTAATCGGCGGTTTGCCCCGTAGGGGCAAAATGTCGGTAGAAACGTCGCCGCCCTGAAACCGCGTCCCGTAGGGACGACGCTCGTTAAGAGCAGGTCTAATAATCGCCGCGACCAATTGCAACTAATCTTGATAAAGAGATAGGTTCTTAATCCGCCGCCCGTAATTCTTAATTCTTAATTCTTAATTCTTAATTCTTAATTCTTAATTGTTAATTGTTAATTGTTAATTGTTAATTGTTTTCCCCCAACCCCGCAAGATATGGCAACGTCCGAACCGCCGCCGACCGACCCGACCCGCGAGGTGTATATCGCGCGCCAGCCGATTCTTGACCGGCGCGGCAACCTTTACGCCTATGAATTGTTGTTTCGTAGCGGCGCGGCGAGCCGCGCCGCCAACGTCGTGGACGCCACCGCCGCGACTTCGCAAGTCCTCTGCAACTCGGCGACGGTCGGAATGGACAAATTGGTCGGGCGGCACAAAGCGTTTGTCAATTGCAATCGCGATGTGTTGTTGAAGGATTTTGTCGGCTTATTAGACCCGAAGACCTTCGTCCTCGAAATTCTTGAAGACGTGGAAATCGACGCCGCGGTGGTCGCGGCGGTGGAGCGGTTGCACGCCAAGGGCTACATTATCGCGTTGGACGACTTTGTGTTTAATCGCGAGGAAATCACGCGCGCGCAATTGGTGATGGGGCATATCGCGCTCATCAAAATCGATTTGAGTTTATGTCCGCGCGAAACGTGGGCGCCGGCGGCGAAGTTTATCAAGCAAAACCACAAAGTCGCGCTGGCGGAAAAAGTCGAAACCGAAGCCGATTTTATCGCGTGCCAAGCGGCGGGTTACGATTTGTTTCAGGGTTATTTTTTCGCCAAGCCGGAAATGTTGTCGGCGGGCGAAATCAACACCAAGGCGATGAGTGTCATTTCGCTGTTGCAGGCGATACGCGCCAATCCCGAAGTCGCGAACGTTACGCGGGAATTAAAATCGGCGGCGGATTTGACGGTGCAGATGTTGCAGTTTATCAATTCGGCGGCGATGGGTTTGCGCAATCCGATTTCGTCCATTCAACACGCCGTGACGATGTTCGGCTTGAAAAATTTGGAGCGTTGGCTGATGCTGATGCTCTACGCGCAAAACACGGCGGGCGGCGACCCGCAAAATTCGCCGTTGTTCGACAACGTAACGCAACGGGCGAAAATGATGGAAGGTCTCGCGAAAAGCGTCGCGCCCGCGAACCGCGCCCTGCACGACAAAGCGTATTTGACCGGCGTGATGAGCCGGATAGACGCGCTGTTCCAAATTCCGCTCGAAAGAATCGTCAGCGAATTTAAGTTGGACGACGATATCGGCGCGGCGGTGTTGCGCGGCGAGGGCGAGTTGGGGCAAATGTTGCAATTGACGGCGGCGCACGAGACGGAGAATTTTGCCGAAGTCGCGCGCCTCGCCGGCGAGTTGTCGATAACGGACGCGCAATTCAACCAAATCGTCGCCGCGTCCTATATGACGGACAACTTGTTGAGCGGGGACAAGAGTAATTAAAAATTACGAATTGATTGGTTTCCAAACCTTTTGGGCAAGAAATTATTTCTCACGGAGAGAGCACGGCGTCGGAAATGCTCTATTCAATTGCCACGCCTTTTAAGGAGTGGTCGGCGGTCAAAAAATAGACCTGTTCTAAACCTACGAGTGAGCAAATTTTCGTGTCTAATTTTTCGTTCCGCAAGGAGAAATGACGAAGCAATACCGAGCGTATTGCAAGGAATTTTGACGCGGCGGAACGGAAGATTAGCCGAAAAGATGCCGCGAATTGGTTGTCGAACAGGTCTAATAAAAGGGCTTTAGCCCAAATTAAACCATTCGGCTAAAGTCGGTCATTTTCCAACGCCAACCACGCGCTAAAGCGCGTGGCAATTGAATAGAGCATATACGGTGTTTCGCCGCGCTTTCCCCGACCGGCGCGTCCCCTCGCGGCGACCGGCGAAGATGATATAAAATTTGCGCTTGCGGATTTGCTCATAAAACTCCACAATTCCTAATTTTTAATTCTCAATTTTTAATTGCTCTTATTCCGCGAGGTTTTTATGCCGCTCATTCAGCCCTTTGCCGGCTGGCGCTACGACCCCGGCAAAGTCGATTACGCCAAAGTCGCGACGCCCCCTTACGATGTCATCGACGCCGCTAAGCAAACCGCGCTCTATCAACGCGACGACCGCAATTTCATTCGCCTGATTTTGGGGCGGGAATTTCCCACCGACACCGCCGTGGACAATCGTTACAGTCGCGCCGCGGCGCACCTCGACGCTTGGCGCGCCGAGGGCTTGTTCGTCGGCGACCAGCCGGCGATTTACGTTTATCAAATGGACTTCACGCTCGGCGAAGAAACCGTGTCCCAACGCGGTTTTTTCGCGCGCGTGCTGTTGAGCGACTGGTCCACCGGCGGCATCTATCCGCACGAAAAAACGCTGTCGGGACCGAAAGCCGACCGGCTGAAATTGATGCGCGCCACGCGCGGCAATTTGGAGCCGGTGTTCGGCTTGCTGACCGACCCGACCGGCGGCATTTCACAATCGCTCTATCAAATGTGCGACTACGACACGGCGGCGGATTTCACCGACGGCGACGGCGTGCGGCATCGCTTGTGGGTGTTGGACAGTCCCGCCGCCGCGGAATTTTGCCGCGGGTGCGGACGCGAACATATTTTCATCGCCGACGGGCATCACCGTTACGAAACGGCGCTGAATTATCGCAATGAAGTCCGCGCCGCGATGCAACGCGCCGGACAAACCGTCGGCGAATTCGGCGCGCTCGCCGAGGATTATATTATGATGTATATCGCGCCGGACAGCGACCCGGGGCTGGCGATTTTCCCGACGCACCGGTTGCTCTACGGCGTCGCCGGTTTGGACACTTTGCTGAAACGTCTGACGACGAATTTTACCGTGGCGAAAGTTGCCGACCTGACGACGTTACGAAAAAAAATGAGCGAGCATTTGGCGCCGGCGTTCGGCTGGCTCACGGGCGAGGGAATGTATTTCGTCGGCTTGGACGACGCCACGGTGATGAATACGCGGGCGGCGGACGCGGTGCCGGCGTGGCGGAAACTTGACGTGGCGGTGTTGCATTTGTTGATTTTGGACGACTTGCTCGGCATTGACGAAGACAAATTAGCCCGCAAAGAAAATCTGTTTTACACCCACAGCGCCGAGGATGCGCTGAGCGCGGTCAAGAGTAAGCGCGACGGCGTGCAGGGCGCGTTTTTGCTTCGCCCGACGACGATGGAACAAGTGCGGCAGGTCAGCCGCGCCGGCGCGACGATGCCGCAAAAAAGCACGTATTTTTACCCGAAAATCGCGTCGGGAATGGTGCTGAATTTCTTTTGGTAGAGGGCGCGGTCACGCGTTAAAAACGGCGGAATCTGATTAGACCTGACGGTAATTCCTTAACTCTTTTTATCCGCCTTAAAACTCTTAAAATTTTTTCCCGTTGGGGAAGGTTAGCGATGAACGAAAATCTAAACTTTACGGTGGACGCCGCGCCGAATTTCAAGATGGAGTCGCGGGTTTTAGCCGACGGGGTGCCGTTGGTGAAAATTACGGGGCGAATGATGGGCGACGCGGTGTTGGACACGACCGGCGCGATGTTCGACCAATTCGCCGCCATTACGACCAACTTGTTTTGCGATTTGAGCGAATGCCGCTTTTTGTCCTCAATGGCTTACAGTTTTATCTATCAATTGTCGATGCAACGACAGGAGAAAGGCAAAAAAATGGTTCTCATCGCCGCCGACCCGCAAGTGCGCAAAGTGATTACGTTGACCGGCATGGGAAATGATTTTGTTTTTGTGGCAACGTTAGACGCGGCGCTGGCAATAGGGAAATAAATGAACGGTTCTGATTTTACTATCGACATGCAAATGTTGGACAACGGCGCGCCGTTAATCGTCATCGCCGGACGGATGATGGGGCAGTCGTTGTGGAAGCAGGCGCAAGAGTTGTTGGACCGCTACGCCGCCGTGAACACGACGGTTTTTGTGGATTTATCCGCCTGCGTTTTTTTTTCAAGCGCCGCGTTCAGTTGCCTGCACGAACTCGCCAACCAACGCCACTCCTTCGGCAAGGATTTGGTCGTCATCGGCGCCAGCCAGCAAATCCGCCAAGTCATCTGCTTGATGAATTTAGACCCGTATTTCACCTTTATCGACACGCCGGAAGAAGCCGGCGATTGGGCATAAAGAATTTATCCACGAATTTTCACGAATTAGACGAATTAACACGAAACCGAGCAAAGCGAGCGTGCTTTCCAAATTAAGAGCAACCGTTTTTGTGTCTCACGGCGGCGCGAAGGACACAGAGAAAAATGCTCTATTCAATTGCCACGCCTTTTAAGGCGTGGTCGGCGGTCAAAAAGAGAAAGGGCTTTAGCCCAATAGACCTGTTCGACAACCAATTCGCGGCATCTTTTCGGCCAATTTTCCGTTCCGCCGCGTCAAAATTCCTTGCAATACTCTCGGTATTGCTTCGTAATTTCTCCTTGCGGAACGAAAAATTATGCCCGAAAATATGCTCGCTCGTAGGTTTAGAACAGGTCTAATAAACCATTCGGCTAAAGCCGATCATTTTTCCGCGCTAACCCCGCGCTAAAGCGCGGGGCAATTGAATAGAGCATTTCGGGGTTCTCCGCGCCCCATAACTTTAAAATAAAAAAACGCCGCGCCCTTTTTTGGGCGCGGCGTTTTTATGTTTATGGCGTTGGCGCTGAAATCGGTTTAGAACGAGTAGCCCGTTTCGAGGATGATGCCGTCGGCGTCTTTCCAGTTGCCGTCGCGGTAGCCGCCGGTGCAGAGCCAATCGTGATAGTATTGCGCTTTGACGTAGATACTGTTGCCGAAATCGTATTTACCGCCGAAGTTCGCCCGATACCACGTCAAACTTTTCAGCGGAACCAGTTCATCGTCGTAAGAGCCGTTCAGCGTGTCGAACCGCGCGGCTAACGTCAACTTGTCGGTCAAGCGATAATCCGCGCCGACCGCCGCGCCCCATTCCGTGCCGTCGCCGTAATACGCATTCCACGTAACCACGCCTTCCGCGACAAATTTCAGTTTGTCATTCACTTTATAGACCGCCGCGATGTCCACCGACGGCGTGTAACCGGAATTGCCGGCGGAAGAACTTGTCCCTTTCGGCTCATACTTATAATCGCCATTGTGCTTGAACTCGCCGTAACCGTCGTCCAATTGCCCGACGTAAGACGCTTCCAAGTGCAGACCTTCAAACCAACACGGATTATACAGCAAGGCGACGACGTGGTCGGTGAAGCCCATACTGCGGTATTCGTTGTGATTATTCACGCCGGCGTCGTTGCCGAACGTGGTGTGCTTACCGCCTAAGCCGTTGATGGGCGAGGCCATAATGCCGGCTTTAAGCATCACTTCGTCGTTCCAATTGTGTTGCGTGAACAGACCGAGATTGGCATTGCCCATCGGCGCGGCGGACGCGCCGAGAAAGCCAAAGTCGCCGACGCCGACGGGCGCGTTGCGGAAACCGCCGGCGAAATTTTTCCCGCTCGTAAAATACAGCGGCGTGGAAATCAACGCGGCTTGCTCTTCGCCGAATTGGTAGCCGCCAAAATCGTCGTTGCCATACATCCCGAACGGAATGTATTGCAAACCGACTTTCAGCGCGAAGCCCTCCGCGCCGCCGACGTTGCGCCACTCAAAGTAAGCGTTGTCAACGAGGTTACCGACGCCGGTGGTGCCGTCGCCGTTGACGCTCAACGAAACATAAGCGCGAGTGTCCGCCGCCAAATTAACATCGAAAGTCAGGTGTGAGGAGGAAATCGCCCAACCCGCGCCTTGCGATTTATAATTGCGTCCGTCGTTGGCGGTCGGCGAAGAACGGACATCGTTAGCCCAACCGGTCGCATATTGGACGCGGAAGTCGCCGCCGAGGCGCAAGGTGGCGTTACCGTTGGCGCTCCGCAACGCTTCCGGCTCGCCGCCGGTGTTCGCGCGTTGTGCCGCCATTTCGGCGCGCAACGCCGTCATTTCGGCTTGTACCGCCGCGAGGTCATTTTTAACCTGCGCGGCTTCGTCGCTCCGCGCGCCGTTCAACATTGCCGCCGCGAATAACACGACCGCCGCGCTTTTGGGCAAAATTTGCATTGGGCTATTCCTTTCACAGATGAAAATTTAAGCAATTTACCGGTTATGCCGGCGCCGCGCGACCGCGAAATTCGTCGTCGCCCATCGCCAAAACCGAATTTTCAAATTGTCGGAGGCAAGCCCGGCAAGTCAAGAGTTCAACGTTAAAAGTTGAAAGTTGAAAGTTGAAATTAGAGCGGTTTTTTCAACTTTTAACTTTCAACTTTCAACTTTGATTCGCTCCGCCGCCTCGACCAAATCGGCGACCGCCGCGTCCGCGCCGCCTTTTTCCGCGCCGATAATAATCGACAAGCGCGCGCCGATATTTTTTCCGAGTTCAATGTCCGACGGTTTGTCGCCAATCACCACGCAATCGCGCCACGCAAAACGCCATTCGCGCGCGGCGCGTTCGACCAAACCGGCGCGGGGTTTGCGGCAGGCGCAACCGTCCGTCGGCGAATGTGGACAGTAATACACGCCGTCCAAACGCACGCCTTCGTCCGCCAACAGCGCCGCCAATCGCGTCGCCACTTTTTCATAATCGGCGACGGTGAAGTAGCCGCGCCCGATGCCCGATTGATTGGTCGCGACCAGCAAGCGGCAACCGGCGCGTTGCATTTGCCGCAAGCCCGCCGCCGCGTTCGGCAACAGTTCGACCTGTTCGGCGCGCGCCAAATAATTCTTGTCGGCGATAATCGTGCCGTCGCGGTCTAAAATTACGACGGGCGCCGCGTTTTTTTTGTCGGTGATTTTTGTCATAAATTCCGCCTTTTCGGAGGGAGTCGCCTCTTATACTCGGCGGGCGGGGCATTTACAATCCGGCGTTTTATGAGTGGACAGAGTTTAGAGTTTAGAGTTAAGAGATTAGCGTTTAGATGGTGGAGTTTTGTTTTGAAAAACGCGCGAAGCGCATCCGCCGCTTAACTCTCAACGCTAAACTCTAACAACTTTCGCTCACTGCCCACTAACCACTGCCCACTGAAAAAAGGAGCAACACCATGCGGCAAACGCGCATTGTAGCGACGCTGGGACCGGCGTCGGTTGAAGTCGAAACGTTGTGCCAACTCATCGCCGCCGGCGTGGACGTGTTTCGCTGTAATTTCGCCTACGGCACGCTCGAAACGCATCAAGCCGCCTGCGAAGCCGTGCGCGAAGCCGCCGGTCGCACCGGCAAAGCCGTCGCGCTGATGCAGGATTTGCGCGGACCGAAAATCCGCGTCGGCGAAATCGCCGGCGGCAAAATCGAATTGCGCGAGGGGCAGGAATTGACCATCACCGCCGCCGCGACCGTCGGCACCGCCATTTTGTTCTCGACCAATTACAAACAACTGCCGCGCGACGTCGCGCCGAAAGCGCGGATTTTCCTCGACGAAAAAAATATCGAACTCGAAGTCATCAGCGCCACCGGCGCCGACGTGCGTTGCCGCGTCGCGCAAGGCGGCGTTCTGCACAGCGGCGCGGGCATCAACTTGCCCGGCATCGCGCTGTCCACGCCGTCGATTACGCCGGAGGACTTCGCCGACTTGGAAGCCGGTAAAGAAATCGGTTTCGACTACGTCGCCGTGCCGTTTGTGCGGAGCACCGACGACATCAACAAAGTCCGGCGCATCACCGAGAAATTTGTCAACCCGCCGCTGTTGCTGGCGAAAATCGAAAAGGAAGACGCCCTCGACGACATCGACGGCATCATCGACGCCGCCGACGGAATTATTGTCGCGGGCGGCGATTTGGCGGTGGAATTGGCGGTCGAGCGCGTGCCGGTGATTCAGCAGAATTTAATTCACCGCGCCAACACGGCGGACAAATTGGTGTTGGTGGCGACGCAAATTTTGGACAGCGCCGAGGCGCAGTCGGCGCTGGCGCGCGGCAAAACCAACGACGTGGCAAACGCGATTTTTCAGGGCGCGGACGCGATTATCATCACCACGGAAACGGCGATTGGGCGCAATCCCGCCGAGGCGGTGAAATTGGTGGTGCGCGTGGCGGAGGCGGTCGAGCATAAATTGGCGATTGACGGCAGTCCGCATTGGAATTGGCGGCGGACGCGGATTTATCATCCGATTGGCGACGTGCTTAGCAACGCGGCGTATCACATCGCCAAGCAGTTGTCGGCGGCGGCGATTGTGGCGTTCACGCACAGCGGGCGGACGGCGATGTATTTGTCGAAATGCCGCTCGTTCGTGCGATTGGTGGTGTTCACCCGCAGTCCCGAAGTGGCGCGCAAAATGCGGTTGTTTTGGGGCGTGGACCCGGTGTGCAGTCCCGACATCAGCGCTAATCAGGACTTGAAAGCGCAAGCCGAAGAATATCTGCGCTCCAATAATTTTTGCGGTGGCGCGGACAATATCGTGTTAATCGGCGGCAATCCGTTTGACGTTATCGACCACTCCAACCGAATTGAAGTAACGCAACTCTCCGGTAGCGCGGCGATATTCGACCGCACCAACCAAAAAAAATCGCAACGCATCAACGCCTCGCGCGGGCGGCGGTAGAGGGCAAAATTAACAATTTACAATTGACAATTAACAATTAACAATTTCAGAAGATTGCCGCTCCACTCCGCTTGCCAATTTTATTTCTGTCAATTGTTAATTGTTAATTGCCTCAATATCCCACACCCAACAAGTCAATCACTTCGTCGTGGTCGCGCCACGCGGCGGGCGGATAGACCATAACCGCCGGTTCCCAGAACGGATTGGCGTCCGGCGCGGATAAATTGCGCGAATTGACAAAGCGGTTGCGGACGCGGACGGCGCCGATTTTTTCGTAAAAAACCGGAACGGCGGTTTGCCATAACGCGCTCGGCGCATCGTGTCCCGCGCGCGCGAATTGCGCTTTGACCACCGCCGCGCCGTAGCCGCGCCCGCGAAATTGCGGATGCGTCGCCACGGCGAAAAGCGCGATTATTTTTTCCGTGTCGCCGGTCGCGCCGTGCCTAATCAAGCGCGTAACGCCGGCGGCAACGGCTAAAACTTCGTCGTCGTTTTCGATAACGGCGGCGCGAAAATTTGCGAGCGTTCCCAAATATGTAAGGATGTGCGCCGTCATTTCGCCGACCGTTTTTTCGGCGGGATAAACGCGAACCAACAAACGCGCCAAGCGCTCGGCGACGGCGGGAGTGATTGCGGCGGCGGTGAGCAGGGCGGCGTCCACTTTGAAAGTTGAGAGTTGAGAGTTGAGAGTTGAAAGTTGAAAGAGCGGCGAAGTTATGATAGTGCGCGAATCGTAGCCATTGCCAAACCATAAACTCTGCTCTTGGTAATTTTAATTCGTAATTCGTAATTGCTCTTGACTTTTGGCGACGCGGCTTTACATTACGCCCGTTGTTGACCGGAAGTAGGTTTTATCGAACGAAAACGATTTTTACTTTATTTTTTTTAGGAAAAGGAGAGAGCAATGCGTAATTTGGGCTTGGTGTTGGTGGTGGCGGTGGCGGTGGTGTTCGCCGGTTGTTCTACTTGCAAAACCTGCAAGGCGGGTCAAGTCAAACATTTCGTCGGCGAATGCGACGATTGCCAGATTGAATCGCTTGATTTTATCGCGGGCGAAACTTCGGGTGTGCGGACGTATCCCGAAGGGACGTTGGAATGGTTGAGAAGCCAGCCGGTCGGCAAAGTTTTCATTCACGAAACCGAAACGCCCAGAGCGGTGACGGTCACGGCGCAACCGACGCAAGGCGGTCGTCCGGGAGCGGTTGCCGCGCAAGACAACGCGATTCGCGTGAATGTCGCCGATACCGCGACAATTCAGGTTAAGCCGCAACAGGACGGCACGGTTACCATTACGCCGGAAGCGAAATAAATTTCGGCTGTATGATATGAACGCAAAAAAACTCCAACCGAGCGGTTGGAGTTTTTTTAATTAAAAGTTGAAAGTTAAGGGTTGAAAGTTGAGATGGATGGTGGTCGGCTAAACTTTTAACTTTTAACTTTGTGGTTAGAACACGACGCCGGAATTGAGCATTCGCTTGATGCTACCCCGCACCGCTTCGTCGCTGACGAGCGACCCTTCTTTGAGCGACCGAATAATGGCTTCGACTTTTTCTTCGCGCGGGTCGGGGATTTCCTGCAATTTTTTGGTCATCCCATAGACCTGCGCGCCGCGCCGCGCTTCTTCCGACAATTCCACGCCGTCGGCGCGAGGCGGGGTCTTGGTTTCGGTCGTCCGGCGGTCGATTTTTTCTTTTTCGGTTTCGCCGCCCGCCGCGCGTTTAGTGTCGTTTGACGACAGAAATTGCGCCGCCAAATTCTGATAGGTTGTGATGCCGTTCATGATACACCTGCCTTTCCCTCGTCCGTGAGACAAATTTTGCCACAAATTCCGCCTCTATTATCGGCTCCCCCAAGTCAATCTTTAGATAATTCTTTTCGGCACGGATACTTTTTTGCCGCACAAATTATTGCGTGGCAACGCTTTGCAAATAAAGTTGCATTTTCGGCAAGAAATTATCGTTTTCCCGCCCGCTTTCCGGCAGGAATAAAAGCGCCGTTGCCGCTTCGCGGCGAGATGTTTAAGGTTTTAATTCCCATAAACTCCTGAAACCGCTTAAAAACCTTGTTAACGGAGAAAAAACGATGAACTGGACCGACGCTTTCGCCGATTTGGCGCGGCAAAAATTTGCCGGATTGACCGCCGCGGAAATTACCGAACGCTGGGCGTGGGTGGACAATTTGGCGACCGACGCCGCGACCGTGCTTGAACCGGAAAATTTGCGGCGGATGCCGCCCGCCGAAATTTACGAACATTTGCGGCGGCTTAGTTTTAACGGCGTGCCGATACGTTTGACGAATTTGGGGCGCGTGAACGATGCCGAGCGCATCGTCGAGGCGTTGATTAAGTTATTGACCACGCCCGGCGATTTCGCCGCCCGCTACCGCGCCGCGAAATTCCCGCAAGCCGGTTTGGTAACGCTCACCGAAATTTTATGCGCCGCGCGTCCGACGCGGTTTGTGTGTCGCAGTAGCGGTTTCACGCGCGCGCTGGCGAAAGCGACGCCGCTTTACAGTTACGCCGCGCTGAACGAAATGGGCTACGAAGAATTTTTAGACCTCTGCCGCGTGCTTTCCGACGAGTTGGTCAATTTCCCCGACAACGGCGGCGTTGTCCGTCGCCGCGCGCAGAACTACCGCTATTTATGGCTTTATGCCGTGTTGACGTAACCACAAGAGCAATTAAAAAAAGACCACCCGAAGGCGGTCTTTTTTTTATTTGGGGGGCGTATCCCGCTCGTTTGGGATGAAAGTGGGCTTTCCTGATGGCAGGGACCGGTTTTCATTAACCAATAGAAGGAGGTTCGAGCGGGGACGCCCAGAAGAACAGAGTTGGTAGTTTTTAGTTGGT
>BNUQ01000053.1 GCA_025997475.1 Planctomycetales bacterium | reverse complement strand
CATTATTTCAAAGACCGCGCGTTGTTTTATTCGACGTTCCCGTTGCAACGGCAGGCGCCGCAAGGCAGTGAATGGGATTTCAAATTGCAGAAAGTTTATTTCGTCGCGGTGTTGGATTTTCTTTACGACGAAGCCGAAGAGCGGCAAAAGTTTTCGCGCCATATTCATCTGAAAGACCAAGACGGCGAGTTGTTTTCCGACAAGTTGGAATTTATTTTTTTGCAGATGCCGTTGTTCAACAAGGCGGAAAATGAACTGGAAAATCACAAAGACCAGTGGCTGTATTTTCTGAAGAATTTGGCGCGGCTTGAAGATATTCCGGCGATATTGCGTGAGCCGATTTTTACGCGGGCGTTTGCGACGGCGAATTTAGCGGCGATGGATAGACGCGAGCGCGACGTTTATGACGCTTCGCTGAAAATTTATCGCGATAACGTCAACGTGATAACCAGCGCGAAAGAAATATCTCGTGCGGAAGGACGCGCGGAAGGACGCGCGGAAGGACGCGCGGAAGGACTCGCAGAAGGACGTGCGGAAGGGGTTGAACAAGTCGCCAAAAAGTTAAAAGCGCTGGGTTTATCGTCGGTACAGATTGCGCAAGGCACCGGCTTGACCGAAAGTGAAATCGCCGCGTTGTAAGACCGCCTATACCGATGACAACGTCCGCGAATTTGAGATTGACGGGCAGGTGGTTAAAATCAGTGTATCGATGTAAGGAGAATAAAATGAGTTACAATTTTATCAGCCGGTTACATTTGATATTTCGCTCTTTGCGGCATAAGCGCGACCGAAAAATTTTATATCGGCACCTTCGGCGGTCGTGGTTATTTTTCATCACGCCTTTCTCGCAGTCATTAAAATTACGGGGGGGGGGGCGTTGTCCGTATTTGAATAGTGTTGACCGGAACAAGCGGATATTGGAAATTGGTCCGCTGAATCGACCGTTGATTCCCAGGGAAAATGGCAATAAAAATGTATTTTATGCGGATATGCGTTCAACGACGGATGTGAAAGATTTTTATAACAATGACCCTAATGTTGATTGCTCGCTGATTGTCGATATTGATTTTGTGGTCACGGATTCTTATCAAAAGTCCTTTATCGGCGTTGAAAAGTTCGACTATATTATTGCCAGTCACGTCATTGAGCATATACCGCAATTACTACGATTTTTTCGGGATATAGCGGAAATACTAAATCATGCTGGGAAAATTTGCCTGACGATACCGGACGGTCGTTATTGTTTTGACCATTATCGCTACCCGACATCTTTCGCCGAGTGTTACGACCTTTATACTCGCGGCGTAAATAATAATCCGATGCGATTTTTGGACGGCGCGTTGAGTTATACTAAAAACGACGCGGCTTTTTGGTGGTCTAATCGTAGCGATTATCTGAATTTACCGACCGACATTGACGCCGGATATGCGGCGGTGGAACAATACCGCGCGGCGCTGACCGGCAAATATGTTGACGCGCATTTTTCGGTTTTTACCCCGGAGTCGTTTTTATTATTGCTCTACAATATGACAAAATTATCGCTATTCCCGTTTCGTTTGGTTGAATTTTTCCCGACCCGCCCCAATACTTTTGAGTTTGACGTCGTTTTAGAATTGAGTAAAGATTTGTTGCAGAAAAAATCCTCAATAAAACAAGAAATACTCGATAATTTATTATCGCAGTTGAGTCAAATTGCCATCAACGAAGAACACGAACGGTTCGTTCGACGGGAAAGCGGCTATAAATTTAACCTAACCGTCGGTGAAATTCGTGAATTTGAGATTTTGACGGACGCGCGGTAAAAATCGCGATGAGTTTAGGAGTGCCTTTATGTTGCGCGTCTATCTTGAAACCACCATTTTTAACCGCTATTTTGACGCTGGGCGAGAATATCAAAGTGAAACCAAACTGCTTTTCGACAAAATCGCGGCGGGGGAAATCGAGGCGGTTACATCGACCGCGGTGATTGATGAATTGGAAAAAGCGACGGGACCAAAGCGCGGGCAGATGTTGGCGCTTATCGAGCGTCATCATATCGTTGTCGTTAGTGTTGGTGAGGCGGAGAATGAATTGGCGAACGTCTATCTCGCGGCAAAAATAATTCCGCCAAAATATCGGTTAGACGCCGTTCATATTGCTTGCGCCGCCGTGAATAATCTCGACTGTATCATCAGTTTGAATTTCACGCACATCAATAAAGTGAAGACCAAATTGATGACCGAGGCGATCAACTTAATGTTTGATTACGCGAATCCCATTATTTGCACGCCAATGGAGGTGTTTGATGAAAACGACTAATTTTGAAGACCGGTTGGATGAAATCCGGGTTTCGCTCTATGAAGAGTCCAAGCACTTGGACGGCGCCGCTTTCGTTGAATGGATTAACGCGCAAGCGCGCGGTGTCGCCGCCGAATACGGTTTTACTATCGTCAAAAGCGCCGCCGAATCGCGGCGGCGCAAAACTCGTAACTTCGCGCCGGTCGGAAGCGTTTAATTTCGCCACGCGAAGACCGCGCGGTAAAAATCACGGAAGGAAATATATCCATTTGTAACCGCTCTATTCAATTGCCACGCGCTTTAGCGCGGGGTTAGCGTTGAGAAAATGACCGGCTTTAGTCGAACGATTATTTGGGCTAAAGCCCTCCTTTCTTTGACCGCCGACCGCGCCTTCAAAGGCGTGGCCATTGAATAAAGTAACCCGGCGTCCAAATTTCTTGATTTCAGGAATATTCAAATTACCGCTTCCGCGTGCCTCCGCGAGAAATTGAAAGACACTGATGCTTTTCGGACTGACCTTAAATTCTTTACGCCTCATCGCGCGGCAGAAAATTTCCGTGCCGATAGTGTTGCTCGCGGCGGCGGCGTTGCCGTTCGCCGGTTATTTTATGTTCACCGGCGACGGGACGTTGCTCGGCGTTTTGCGGCTGATGTGGGGCTGGCAATTTTACGCCGCCGCCGGTTTGTTGATGTTGGTTACGGCGTATCTCGCGGTCGTCGTCCTCGACGGCGAATTAAAGGACTACCAACTGTTGCTGACGCTCGTCAAACCCGCGCCGCGTTGGTCGGTGTTGGTCGCCAAATTTTTAGCGGTAATTATTTTCGCCGCCGTCGCGACCGCCGTCTGCGCGGGCAGTTCCTATTTGGCGTTGCGCCTACGCGCCCGCGCCGCCGACATTGTCGCGCTTCGCGCCGACAATCCCGAAACCGTGCGGATGAATAGCGAACAGCGCCGTGCCGACGCGCTGGCGCAAGCCCTGCTCGCCGACCGCCAATTTTTCACTTCGCGCACGGTCGCGTATCCGCTCATTCCCGATATGGTCGAGGATATTTACCGCAACATCAACGCCGCGAAAGCGCGCGGCGAGCTCACGGACGCCGATTTTCCGACGGACGCGAGCATTCGCGACATCGCCCGCCGTATCGCCGAGCGCCGCTCAATTCCGATTCCCTACGGCATGGGACGCGAATTTAATTTTGTCAATTTGCCGCCGACGCGGTCGGCGGTCTTTCGCTATCAAATCGACGGCGCGTGGCGCGGCGATTGGGGGTGGCTGAAAGCGTATTGGAGTTTCGCCGGCGGCGGCGCACCGCTGAGCACCACGACCGATTTTCGCGTGTCCGCGCCGCAGGAATTGCCGTTGCCCGCCGACTTTGTCATCGCCGGCGGCAAACTAAACGTAACGTTGATTAACCAATCCGCGCCGACGGCGGAAACGCCGGTCGCGGCGGAAATGCGCGTCCCGTTTGACGGACTGTCGCTGTTGTTGCCGACCGGCGGTTTCGCGGCGAACTGGGCGCGGGCGTGGGGATTGTTGTGGTTGCGGTTGTGTTTGCTCGCGGCCATCGGCGTCGGATTGAGCCCGATTATCGGCGCGCCCATCAATTTTTTGGCGTTAATCGCGGTGTTGGCGGTCGGCGTGTTTAATTCGACTTTTTATGCGGCAAACGCCGCGCCCGCGACCACGTGGTTTGCCGCCGCGCAACATTATTTCGCCCTGGCGGTTCGCTGTTTGCCGAATTTCGACGAGACCAGCGCCTATGAAAAAATCACCGACGGCTTGGCGGTGGGCTGGGATTATTTGGCGTGGCAATTTTTGCGCGATGTCGTTTTGCGCGGCGGCGTGATAATGACGATTGGCTACGCCGTCTTCCGCCGGCGGGAAATCGCCGTTTATCGCGGGTAATTCAACCGCAATTAAGAATGGCGGAATTTGATTTTTCAGATTCGCGAAGCGCGATTTTGATAATCCGACTCCAAAATTCTTCATTCTTCATTGCTCTTCTCGTTGGGACTAAAACTATGCCCGCCAATTTTCCCGCGCCGTTCGCGTCGCGTTTTTTTGTTCAACTCGACGGTGCGCGTCTCGACGGTGCGCGTCCCGACGGTGCGCGTCAGCATTATCTGGACGAAGGTCAAGGCGAGCCGTTGGTTTGCGTCCACGGCAATCCCACGTGGTCGTTTTTCTTTCGCGAAGTGTTGCGGCAATTCTCCGCCGCGCGCCGTGTTATTGCGCCCGACCATATCGGAATGGGGCTGTCCGCTAAGCCGCAAAATTATCCTTATCGTTTGGCGACGCACATCGACAATTTAGATCGGTTGCTCGCGGCGGTCGCGCCGGACGGCAAAATAAATTTGCTGTTGCACGACTGGGGCGGGGCGATTGGCATGGGCTGGGCGACGCGACATCCCGACCGCGTCGGCAAAATTATCTTGATGAACACGGCGGCGTTTTTGTCGCCGAAAATGCCGCCGCTGATTGCGCTGGCGCGGACGCCGCTACTCGGCGATTTGGTGATTCGCGGATTGAATGCGTTTGTGCGCGTCGCCAATGTTACCACGACGGTCAAACCGTTGCCGGCGGCGGTCAAAGCCGGTTACGCGGCGCCGTATGACAATTGGCAAGACCGGATTGCGGTGGCGCGCTTTGTGCAGGATGTGCCGATGAACGCGCGGCATCCGAGTTACGCCGCGCTGAAACAAATTGACGAGAACTTGTCGTTGTTGCGCGGGCGTCCGCTGTTACTGCAATGGGGCGGACGCGACTGGTGCTTTCACGAGTGGTTTTATCAGGAATGGTTGCGGCGCTTCCCCGACGCCGAGCGCGACTATTACCCCGACGCCGGTCATTATTTATTGGAGGACGCCGGAGAGAAAGTGCTTGCGCGGATAGCGGAGTTCTTGAATTAGAGTTTAGAGTTAAGAGTTTAGAGTTGAGCGGAGGTTGCGCTTCGCGCATCTTGAAAAATAACTCCTCCGCTAAACTCTTAACTCTAAAATCTAAACTCTCATCGTTTGGAGTTCTCGCCGACAAACACTTTTTGCGCGACTTTGCCCGAATCGTTGTCCACGTAAATTCGGTAATAGTCGCGGTTTGCCACGCCCGTGCCGCGTCCGGCGACGAATTGATAGACCGTCTGTCCGCTGTCGCCAATCCGTTTGCCGATGACTTTTTGCGTCAGCGTGGTGTGGTCGTCGTCCCGCCCGACGTATTGCGCGCGGTCTAAAATCGGGCGCAAATCATCAAAGAACATTCCGACGCGAATGAAATTTTGGTCTAACCATTCGCACGCCGCCAACCGTCGCGCCGGTTCGTCGTCCGCCAACATCCGCGCGTAGTCGTTCACTTCCGGCGAAAGTTCCGCCGCCGCCGTTTCCCGTCGCGCCGCCGGGTCGATAAAGTCGTTGGTGCCGAGCAAATAACAGCGGCGATGCGACTGGTTTTTCAGGATGCCCGTGCCTTCGCACCGGCGGCAAGTGAACGCCATCATCGTCCGCCCCTGAACAAAATCCGGCATCGCCCGCTGACCGGTGCCGTTGCAGTCGGGACATTTTTCGTCGCGGTAATAACTGAAACACAGCGATTGGTTGCGCGACTGCGGCTCGACCCACACCGTCAGCGTCGTCGGATGCGAAAATTTGTCGGTAACGCGCTCGCGGTATTGCTTACCGTTTTGTAGAGCGTAGGCGACGTTGTCGGCGACGCCCGGCACGTTTAAGCCGATTTCGTCCAAGCCGCGGACAATCGTTTCGCGGGAGACCTTCACCGCGCCGCCCGCGTTGGACGCCTCGCTACAAGCGCCCGCGCCGACCAAAAATAAAAGGCAGAGAAGTTTGCGCATAGGATTCCTTTTTTTGATAATCATTCCGCATCGCGTTTCGTGAATCTGAAAATCAACGTCTAAATTGTTCATTGTTAATTGTGAATGGTGAATTGCCTCAGCCAAGCACATTCGTCAGCGGGCGTCCGCCGAGTAAATGCAGGTGCAAATGGAAAACGGTTTGTCCGGCGTCGGCGCCGCAATTGACGACCAACCGATACGCCGATAATTTTTTCTCGGCGGCGATTTTTACCGCCGCGAGTTGCAACCGCCCCAGCATTTCCGTGTCGCTCGCGTCGCACGCCGCGACGCACGGACGCGCTTTTTTCGGAATGATGACGATATGCGTCGGCGCTTGCGGCGCGATGTCGTTAAACGCCAACACCGCCTCGTCTTCATACACCTTCGCGCAGGGAATCTCGCCCCGCAAAATTTTGGCGAACACGTTTTGCGCATCGTAGTCCATTTTGGTTCTCCCTTCGGGAAAGAGTTTAGAGTTGAAAGTTGAAAGTTGAAAGTTGAAAGTTAAGAGTTTAGAGTTTAGAGTTTAGCCGTGGAGTTGTTTTTCAAGATGCGCACAGCGCGACCTTTGCTTAACTTTTAACTTTTAACTTTTCCCAAAGCGCGACCTTTGCTCAACTCTCAACTCTCAACTCTCAACTCTAAACTCTTTCCCGAAGGGAGAACCAAAATGGACTACGATGCGCAAAACGTGTTCGCC
The DNA here is from genome assembly GCA_025997475.1 of Planctomycetales bacterium. Taxonomy (GTDB): domain Bacteria; phylum Planctomycetota; class SZUA-567; order SZUA-567; family SZUA-567; genus MS499-59. The sequence goes on along the minus strand of BNUQ01000053.1, from coordinate 6,535 downwards.
AAAATTTTGCGGGGCGAGATTCCCTGCGCGAAGGTGTATGAAGACGAGGCGGTGTTGGCGTTTAACGACATCGCGCCGCAAGCGCCGACGCATATCGTCATCATTCCGAAAAAAGCGCGTCCGTGCGTCGCGGCGTGCGACGCGAGCGACACGGAAATGCTGGGGCGGTTGCAACTCGCGGCGGTAAAAATCGCCGCCGAGAAAAAATTATCGGCGTATCGGTTGGTCGTCAATTGCGGCGCCGACGCCGGACAAACCGTTTTCCATTTGCACCTGCATTTACTCGGCGGACGCCCGCTGACGAATGTGCTTGGCTGAGGCAATTCACCATTCACAATTAACAATGAACAATTTAGACGTTGATTTTCAGATTCACGAAACGCGATGCGGAATGATTATCAAAAAAAGGAATCCTATGCGCAAACTTCTCTGCCTTTTATTTTTGGTCGGCGCGGGCGCTTGTAGCGAGGCGTCCAACGCGGGCGGCGCGGTGAAGGTCTCCCGCGAAACGATTGTCCGCGGCTTGGACGAAATCGGCTTAAACGTGCCGGGCGTCGCCGACAACGTCGCCTACGCTCTACAAAACGGTAAGCAATACCGCGAGCGCGTTACCGACAAATTTTCGCATCCGACGACGCTGACGGTGTGGGTCGAGCCGCAGTCGCGCAACCAATCGCTGTGTTTCAGTTATTACCGCGACGAAAAATGTCCCGACTGCAACGGCACCGGTCAGCGGGCGATGCCGGATTTTGTTCAGGGGCGGACGATGATGGCGTTCACTTGCCGCCGGTGCGAAGGCACGGGCATCCTGAAAAACCAGTCGCATCGCCGCTGTTATTTGCTCGGCACCAACGACTTTATCGACCCGGCGGCGCGACGGGAAACGGCGGCGGCGGAACTTTCGCCGGAAGTGAACGACTACGCGCGGATGTTGGCGGACGACGAACCGGCGCGACGGTTGGCGGCGTGCGAATGGTTAGACCAAAATTTCATTCGCGTCGGAATGTTCTTTGATGATTTGCGCCCGATTTTAGACCGCGCGCAATACGTCGGGCGGGACGACGACCACACCACGCTGACGCAAAAAGTCATCGGCAAACGGATTGGCGACAGCGGACAGACGGTCTATCAATTCGTCGCCGGACGCGGCACGGGCGTGGCAAACCGCGACTATTACCGAATTTACGTGGACAACGATTCGGGCAAAGTCGCGCAAAAAGTGTTTGTCGGCGAGAACTCCAAACGATGAGAGTTTAGATTTTAGAGTTAAGAGTTTAGCGGAGGAGTTATTTTTCAAGATGCGCGAAGCGCAACCTCCGCTCAACTCTAAACTCTTAACTCTAAACTCTAATTCAAGAACTCCGCTATCCGCGCAAGCACTTTCTCTCCGGCGTCCTCCAATAAATAATGACCGGCGTCGGGGTAATAGTCGCGCTCGGCGTCGGGGAAGCGCCGCAACCATTCCTGATAAAACCACTCGTGAAAGCACCAGTCGCGTCCGCCCCATTGCAGTAACAGCGGACGCCCGCGCAACAACGACAAGTTCTCGTCAATTTGTTTCAGCGCGGCGTAACTCGGATGCCGCGCGTTCATCGGCACATCCTGCACAAAGCGCGCCACCGCAATCCGGTCTTGCCAATTGTCATACGGCGCCGCGTAACCGGCTTTGACCGCCGCCGGCAACGGTTTGACCGTCGTGGTAACATTGGCGACGCGCACAAACGCATTCAATCCGCGAATCACCAAATCGCCGAGTAGCGGCGTCCGCGCCAGCGCAATCAGCGGCGGCATTTTCGGCGACAAAAACGCCGCCGTGTTCATCAAGATAATTTTGCCGACGCGGTCGGGATGTCGCGTCGCCCAGCCCATGCCAATCGCCCCGCCCCAGTCGTGCAACAGCAAATTTATTTTGCCGTCCGGCGCGACCGCCGCGAGCAACCGATCTAAATTGTCGATGTGCGTCGCCAAACGATAAGGATAATTTTGCGGCTTAGCGGACAGCCCCATTCCGATATGGTCGGGCGCAATAACACGGCGCGCGGCGGAGAATTGCCGCAACACTTCGCGAAAGAAAAACGACCACGTGGGATTGCCGTGGACGCAAACCAACGGCTCGCCTTGACCTTCGTCCAGATAATGCTGACGCGCACCGTCGGGACGCGCACCGTCGAGACGCGCACCGTCGAGTTGAACAAAAAAACGCGACGCGAACGGCGCGGGAAAATTGGCGGGCATAGTTTTAGTCCCAACGAGAAGAGCAATGAAGAATGAAGAATTTTGGAGTCGGATTATCAAAATCGCGCTTCGCGAATCTGAAAAATCAAATTCCGCCATTCTTAATTGCGGTTGAATTACCCGCGATAAACGGCGATTTCCCGCCGGCGGAAGACGGCGTAGCCAATCGTCATTATCACGCCGCCGCGCAAAACGACATCGCGCAAAAATTGCCACGCCAAATAATCCCAGCCCACCGCCAAGCCGTCGGTGATTTTTTCATAGGCGCTGGTCTCGTCGAAATTCGGCAAACAGCGAACCGCCAGGGCGAAATAATGTTGCGCGGCGGCAAACCACGTGGTCGCGGGCGCGGCGTTTGCCGCATAAAAAGTCGAATTAAACACGCCGACCGCCAACACCGCGATTAACGCCAAAAAATTGATGGGCGCGCCGATAATCGGGCTCAATCCGACGCCGATGGCCGCGAGCAAACACAACCGCAACCACAACAATCCCCACGCCCGCGCCCAGTTCGCCGCGAAACCGCCGGTCGGCAACAACAGCGACAGTCCGTCAAACGGGACGCGCATTTCCGCCGCGACCGGCGTTTCCGCCGTCGGCGCGGATTGGTTAATCAACGTTACGTTTAGTTTGCCGCCGGCGATGACAAAGTCGGCGGGCAACGGCAATTCCTGCGGCGCGGACACGCGAAAATCGGTCGTGGTGCTCAGCGGTGCGCCGCCGCCGGCGAAACTCCAATACGCTTTCAGCCACCCCCAATCGCCGCGCCACGCGCCGTCGATTTGATAGCGAAAGACCGCCGACCGCGTCGGCGGCAAATTGACAAAATTAAATTCGCGTCCCATGCCGTAGGGAATCGGAATTGAGCGGCGCTCGGCGATACGGCGGGCGATGTCGCGAATGCTCGCGTCCGTCGGAAAATCGGCGTCCGTGAGCTCGCCGCGCGCTTTCGCGGCGTTGATGTTGCGGTAAATATCCTCGACCATATCGGGAATGAGCGGATACGCGACCGTGCGCGAAGTGAAAAATTGGCGGTCGGCGAGCAGGGCTTGCGCCAGCGCGTCGGCACGGCGCTGTTCGCTATTCATCCGCACGGTTTCGGGATTGTCGGCGCGAAGCGCGACAATGTCGGCGGCGCGGGCGCGTAGGCGCAACGCCAAATAGGAACTGCCCGCGCAGACGGCGGTCGCGACGGCGGCGAAAATAATTACCGCTAAAAATTTGGCGACCAACACCGACCAACGCGGCGCGGGTTTGACGAGCGTCAGCAACAGTTGGTAGTCCTTTAATTCGCCGTCGAGGACGACGACCGCGAGATACGCCGTAACCAACATCAACAAACCGGCGGCGGCGTAAAATTGCCAGCCCCACATCAGCCGCAAAACGCCGAGCAACGTCCCGTCGCCGGTGAACATAAAATAACCGGCGAACGGCAACGCCGCCGCCGCGAGCAACACTATCGGCACGGAAATTTTCTGCCGCGCGATGAGGCGTAAAGAATTTAAGGTCAGTCCGAAAAGCATCAGTGTCTTTCAATTTCTCGCGGAGGCACGCGGAAGCGGTAATTTGAATATTCCTGAAATCAAGAAATTTGGACGCCGGGTTACTTTATTCAATGGCCACGCCTTTGAAGGCGCGGTCGGCGGTCAAAGAAAGGAGGGCTTTAGCCCAAATAATCGTTCGACTAAAGCCGGTCATTTTCTCAACGCTAACCCCGCGCTAAAGCGCGTGGCAATTGAATAGAGCGGTTACAAATGGATATATTTCCTTCCGTGATTTTTACCGCGCGGTCTTCGCGTGGCGAAATTAAACGCTTCCGACCGGCGCGAAGTTACGAGTTTTGCGCCGCCGCGATTCGGCGGCGCTTTTGACGATAGTAAAACCGTATTCGGCGGCGACACCGCGCGCTTGCGCGTTAATCCATTCAACGAAAGCGGCGCCGTCCAAGTGCTTGGACTCTTCATAGAGCGAAACCCGGATTTCATCCAACCGGTCTTCAAAATTAGTCGTTTTCATCAAACACCTCCATTGGCGTGCAAATAATGGGATTCGCGTAATCAAACATTAAGTTGATCGCCTCGGTCATCAATTTGGTCTTCACTTTATTGATGTGCGTGAAATTCAAACTGATGATACAGTCGAGATTATTCACGGCGGCGCAAGCAATATGAACGGCGTCTAACCGATATTTTGGCGGAATTATTTTTGCCGCGAGATAGACGTTCGCCAATTCATTCTCCGCCTCACCAACACTAACGACAACGATATGATGACGCTCGATAAGCGCCAACATCTGCCCGCGCTTTGGTCCCGTCGCTTTTTCCAATTCATCAATCACCGCGGTCGATGTAACCGCCTCGATTTCCCCCGCCGCGATTTTGTCGAAAAGCAGTTTGGTTTCACTTTGATATTCTCGCCCAGCGTCAAAATAGCGGTTAAAAATGGTGGTTTCAAGATAGACGCGCAACATAAAGGCACTCCTAAACTCATCGCGATTTTTACCGCGCGTCCGTCAAAATCTCAAATTCACGAATTTCACCGACGGTTAGGTTAAATTTATAGCCGCTTTCCCGTCGAACGAACCGTTCGTGTTCTTCGTTGATGGCAATTTGACTCAACTGCGATAATAAATTATCGAGTATTTCTTGTTTTATTGAGGATTTTTTCTGCAACAAATCTTTACTCAATTCTAAAACGACGTCAAACTCAAAAGTATTGGGGCGGGTCGGGAAAAATTCAACCAAACGAAACGGGAATAGCGATAATTTTGTCATATTGTAGAGCAATAATAAAAACGACTCCGGGGTAAAAACCGAAAAATGCGCGTCAACATATTTGCCGGTCAGCGCCGCGCGGTATTGTTCCACCGCCGCATATCCGGCGTCAATGTCGGTCGGTAAATTCAGATAATCGCTACGATTAGACCACCAAAAAGCCGCGTCGTTTTTAGTATAACTCAACGCGCCGTCCAAAAATCGCATCGGATTATTATTTACGCCGCGAGTATAAAGGTCGTAACACTCGGCGAAAGATGTCGGGTAGCGATAATGGTCAAAACAATAACGACCGTCCGGTATCGTCAGGCAAATTTTCCCAGCATGATTTAGTATTTCCGCTATATCCCGAAAAAATCGTAGTAATTGCGGTATATGCTCAATGACGTGACTGGCAATAATATAGTCGAACTTTTCAACGCCGATAAAGGACTTTTGATAAGAATCCGTGACCACAAAATCAATATCGACAATCAGCGAGCAATCAACATTAGGGTCATTGTTATAAAAATCTTTCACATCCGTCGTTGAACGCATATCCGCATAAAATACATTTTTATTGCCATTTTCCCTGGGAATCAACGGTCGATTCAGCGGACCAATTTCCAATATCCGCTTGTTCCGGTCAACACTATTCAAATACGGACAACGCCCCCCCCCCCGTAATTTTAATGACTGCGAGAAAGGCGTGATGAAAAATAACCACGACCGCCGAAGGTGCCGATATAAAATTTTTCGGTCGCGCTTATGCCGCAAAGAGCGAAATATCAAATGTAACCGGCTGATAAAATTGTAACTCATTTTATTCTCCTTACATCGATACACTGATTTTAACCACCTGCCCGTCAATCTCAAATTCGCGGACGTTGTCATCGGTATAGGCGGTCTTACAACGCGGCGATTTCACTTTCGGTCAAGCCGGTGCCTTGCGCAATCTGTACCGACGATAAACCCAGCGCTTTTAACTTTTTGGCGACTTGTTCAACCCCTTCCGCACGTCCTTCTGCGAGTCCTTCCGCGCGTCCTTCCGCGCGTCCTTCCGCGCGTCCTTCCGCACGAGATATTTCTTTCGCGCTGGTTATCACGTTGACGTTATCGCGATAAATTTTCAGCGAAGCGTCATAAACGTCGCGCTCGCGTCTATCCATCGCCGCTAAATTCGCCGTCGCAAACGCCCGCGTAAAAATCGGCTCACGCAATATCGCCGGAATATCTTCAAGCCGCGCCAAATTCTTCAGAAAATACAGCCACTGGTCTTTGTGATTTTCCAGTTCATTTTCCGCCTTGTTGAACAACGGCATCTGCAAAAAAATAAATTCCAACTTGTCGGAAAACAACTCGCCGTCTTGGTCTTTCAGATGAATATGGCGCGAAAACTTTTGCCGCTCTTCGGCTTCGTCGTAAAGAAAATCCAACACCGCGACGAAATAAACTTTCTGCAATTTGAAATCCCATTCACTGCCTTGCGGCGCCTGCCGTTGCAACGGGAACGTCGAATAAAACAACGCGCGGTCTTTGAAATAATG
>BNUQ01000052.1 GCA_025997475.1 Planctomycetales bacterium | reverse complement strand
CGCCGGACGCTTTTTTGCCGACGCGCGTGGTCGAGCAAGTCCCCGACCGGCTCGACACTTATTTGCTCAATATGTTTGAATACGCCGTCGTGAGCGCGCGGAAAAACGTGTATTTATGCACGCCGTATTTCGTGCCGCCGCCGCGTTTGGCGCGGGCGTTGCGCGACGCGGCGCGGCGCGGCGTGGTCGTCAAAGTGTTGACGCAAGGTCCGACCGACATTCCGAAAATGGCGCCGGTGGGCAAAAGAATCGTGGCGGATTTATTGAAAAACGGCGTGGAGGTTTACGCGTTTCAGGATGCGATTTTGCACGCCAAATATATGACGGTTGACGGAAAATGGGTAACGGTCGGGAGCGCGAACGCCGACACGCGCTCGCTGATTTTGAACTATGAGGCGAACTGGGCGATTAGCGACGAAGCGTTGACCGACAAGTTCGAACAACTGTTTTGCCGCGACCTCGCGCGCTCGGCGCCCTACGCCGAGTATTACCGCGACCTGCCCGCCGCGCCGTTTTACTTGCGCTGGCTGTGGCGACAGTTTTAGGTGGGGGCGAAGTTTGGTGATTAGGGATGCTTTTGGCGATTACGGAAATTGTCCGCCGCCGTTAAAAAATCCGTCAGCGGCATCTCCCGACACCATCCTTCCCGCCACTCCGTATAGTTACAGGTCTAATGACGAATAAAAACGGGTTTCAGCCCGCCTCGGGAACTGAAACCCGCTAAAAAAAACAACCGTCGCGCACGCCTCACACCTTAATCTCGCCGTCGATGATGACGGTGTCGTCAACTTGGAGTTCCGCCGTCGGGATTTGCTTGTCTTCCGGGAGCCATTTTTTCAGCACCGCGTCGAGCAGGGAAATCTCAATCGGTTTGGACACGTAGTCGTCGAAGCCGTTCGCCAAGAACATTTCCCGCACGCCGGCAATCGCGTTCGCCGTCATCGCCACAATCGGCAGTTTATCGTAGAAAATCGCCGGCGCGTTCCCGTCTTTGGGCAGGCGCGTGCCTTGACCGATTTGCGTGCGAATCCGTTTGACCGTTTCCACGCCGTCCATTTCCGGCATCATCTGGTCAACCAACAACAAGTCGAATTTTCGTTTTTGCACCACTTCAATCGCCTCGGCGCCGGAGCGGCACGTCGTCAATTGCACCTTATACGGCGACAACAAACCTTTGGCGACGACCAAACTCGACGGCAAATCGTCCACCACCAACACCCGCGCCGTCGGCGCCGTGAACGAATAACGGGAACTGACGCTACTCACGACCTGCATCGTCATTTTGCCCATCGGTTTCCAACGCCCGACTTTTTGAACGAGCGTGGCGGTGAAAGCCGAGCCCTTACCGAATTCGCTTTTGACTTTCAGGTCGCCTTCCATATTGCGGCAGAGTCGTTGCGCGATGGCTAAACCGAGACCGGCGCCGGCGAAACGCAGTTCGCGCTGTTTGTCGATTTTCGCGAAGTCGCCGAAAATGCGCGGTAAATCCGACTGGCGAATACCGACGCCGCTGTCTTCGACGGTGAATTGCAGTTGAATTTTACCGGCTTCCAACCGCTTGCCGCTGACGGAAAATTTGACGAAGCCGCGGTCGGTGTATTTCGCGGCGTTGGACAACAAACAGGCGACGATTTGCCGCACACGGGTAAAGTCGCCGACCAACACGCCCGGCAACGCCGGCGGGATGCTCTCGGTCAGCGTTACCATTTTTTCGGACAATTCGGTGCGCACGGCGGCGAGCGCTTCCTTCATCAGCGTCGCGGTTTCGTAGGCGGTGTTTTTCAACGCGATTTCGCCCGCTTCGATTTTGGCGTAGTCGATGATGTCAGTGAGGACGTTGAACAAACCTTCGCCGGCGCGCTGGATGCCTTCGATGTATTCGGCGGCTTCCGGCTTGCCGTATTCGCGCCGCGCCAGTTCGCTCATTCCGATAATGGCGTTCAGCGGCGTGCGGACTTCGTGGTCCATCCGCGCGATAAAATTTTCGCGGGAAAGCGCGTCCGTTTTGGCGCGCTTGCCGGTGCCGCGGTGATTAACGAGCAACACTAATCCCGACACCGCCAACACGAAAAAACTGACGATGCGCACTTTGGTCGAAGCGGGCATCAACGCCGGCGGCGTTGCCGACACTTTGTCGTAATCGAAAGTTCCGTTCCTTATAACTTGCTCCGCCGGCGCTACCGGCGTAGCGTTCATGAAAAAACTCATCACGAAAACCGCGAGCGCCATCGCGCCGAGCGTAATGACCATGAAATTTACTTTGGCTTGCGAACGCATAAAAAAGACCTCCGACAAGAAACGACAAAATTTTTCGTCGATGATAGCATTATTTTCGCGAAAAAAAACCCTGCGCTTAATTCCCCGCGACGGAGGGGCGGCGTCGCGACGCTCCGGTTCCGCGTCGCGACGACGGGGCGGTTGCCCCAGTTACTTTGGACGCAATCGCCGCCGAGTATTGCTTTGGCGTTGGCGGCGAACCTTAACCCGGCGACGCTTCGGGCAAGTGGCATCTTTTCTTTTTGGCGTTTGTGGAAGCGGTCGGTATCATCGGCGGCAAACTAAAAGGCGAAGGAGTAAATTAGACCTATTCGATAACCTGCGAGCGAGCGGATTTTCGCGTCTAATTTTTCGTTTCGCCGGAGAAAATGACGAAGCCGTATCGAGAGTATCGCGAGGAATTTTGACGCGGCGGGACGGGAAATTAGCCGAAAACTTGCCGCGAATTGGTTGTCGAGCAGGTCTAATTACGCCGCCATTCGTAATTCCGCATTCTTAATTTTTAATCCCTTCCGTGCGAGAAAAGAGGAAAAAATATGAACTGGGGCTGGACGTGGTTGAAAGATTGGTTGGAAAAAGGCGGTCCGGTGATGTATGTGTTGCTCGGCGTGTCGTTAGCCGGCGTCGCTTTCTTTTTTTATACGTGGTTGGTGTTGCGCAAGCGCGCGTTGTTTCCGGCGGCGTTGGTGAAAACGGCGGACGCGGTAACCGACGACGCCGGTTGCGCGGCGGTGGAAAGTTTATGCCGCGCGGTCGGCGGACCGCTCGCGGAAATTTTGGTTACGGTCATCGCCAGCCGGCACCTTTCCAAAGACGAAGCCGACACGTTGGTCGAAGGCGCCGGACGGCGCACGGCGCATTATTTGTCGCGCGGCGTGCTGGTGCTCGAAGTCGTCGCGACCATTTCGCCGCTGTTGGGGTTGCTCGGCACGGTAACCGGAATGCATACGGTTTTTGCGGAAATCGCCAGAAATCCGTCCGGCGAAATCGGACGCTTGTCGGGCGGCATTGCCGAGGCGATTCTCACGACCATCGCCGGTTTGGTTATCGCCGTGCCGGCTTACGTAACGCACAGTTTATTTGCCCGTCGCGTCGAAGAGTTGGTCTTGGAAATGGAGCGCTTAGCGGTCGGACTGATGTTACGGTTGCGGAATTGACGCTCGATTGACAAGGTATGGTCGTTTAACTTAAAAATTGAACTAAATTTTACTTAACTCATGTTACGCGAATTTGTCATCATCAACTCCGCTAAAAGCCCCGACAGGGGCTTAAGGTGAATAACCCCGAGTGGAGCGGCGAGGCGTTTCCGCCGCGCAACTCGGGGAAAAGCGCCCCGCCAACCACAACCCCGACAGGGGTTGAACTATTTGTTGAACCCCTCTCGGGGTTCGGCGATTGGGCGGCGTCACCCCCGACCTGCGCGACGATAGAACGTGTCGCTTGGTCGGGGTTATTCAAATTAAACGCCTACGGCGTTTTTTTAAGGATTTTATTTTTGTCAAGTCAGTTGCTATTTTGGGGCGCGCGTAACCTGAATTTGTAATTTTTAATTACGGCATGCCGCGGTTAATTTTTAAAATCAAACTACTATAAATAAGAGAGATTCGTCCACGAATTAGCACGAATTAAACCAATTCTCACGAATTAAAGAACCGTTGTCGTAAGGAACAAAATTCGTGTTAATTCGTCCAATTCGTGAAAATTCGTGGATAAGTTCTTTTTTTTAGCGGAAAATTATTCCGCCAATTTTTCCATCGCCAACTCGCCCAATGCGCCGAAGTATTCGCCGGCTTCCGCGCCCGACAAACCCATTGACCGCTCGTAGGATTTTCGCTGTAAATACGAGTTCGCCGTCAGAAAATAGCCGCGCCAATCGCCGTTGAAACTGGTCAGCAGTAGTCGCCAATTTTTCCGCGCCGCGCCGCGCTCTAACGGCGGCGCAAGTTCCCCCGCGACATCGGCGGGGTAGCCGAGCAACACCAGGTCGCCAAGCCGCAACGCCGACAAATGCGTTGTTTTCGGAAAAAAAAGCGGCACGATAAACGGCAACCAGCGCCATTCCGCGCCGAGCGGCAACCGTATCGTCGGAGACGCCGTCGGCAAAGACAACGACGCCAAATCGTTCACTTCGACCGGCGTTTCCGGCGCCGCCAACAACAATTCGCCTAATTTTTCGCCGTATTGCCGCGTGTCCAAAGCGGCGTGCGGACGCGCGTCGCCGACATAACCCGCCGCGAAAAGCGCCGTCCCGCCAAATTCTTTTTCCCAGTAGTCGCGCCACGCGCCCGGGTAATCCGCCGACGCCTGATGTAGTTCGCGCGGCACGGTGGTCGGATGCGCGGCAAAAGTCATCAACGTCGCCAGCGGCGCGTCATCGCCCCGCGTGCCGGCGGCGCGGCGGCGAAAAATCAGCGCTTCGACGACTTCCCGCGCGGAGTGCTCGTCGGGATAAATCCGGTTTTGCAATAAATTAGTCGCCGCGCGGCGATAGCCGATTTTCGCCGGCGTGAAATTCGCGCGCGACTCTTTTATCGCGGCGGCGGCGGACGCGACCAACCGGTCGAAATACCGCGGCGAAAATTTGCCGTAGAAAAATTCTTCAAGCCAACCCCGCGCCCAACCGCCGACGCCGTGATGCGTGTGCGACGCGGTGAAATACAACTCTTCCGGCGTTAGTCCGGTGGCAGCGACGACCGCGCCGCTCAATTCCGGCAACCACAACATCAAGTCGGCGGCGACAATCGTAACCGCCGCGTCGCCGCATTTGACCGTCAACGCTTTGACGAAACTCGGCGACGCCACGCCCTCGCTTCCGCCGCTATCGACGAAGCCCATCAGCGGCTGACCGATTTCCGGGTCGATATTGCGAACGCCGACGCCGATTTGCAATTCGCCCTGTCCGCGCAACGGCGATAAATTTTGCAGACGCGCCGCCGTGCGGCGCTCGTAATCCTGCCGACCGAATTGATACGGTCGCGCGTGAAACTTTTCCGACGTCGGCAACGGCGCGACGGCGAACGCGGCGATTAACACCGGCGGAAGCGCGTAAAAAAGAAAGCGAAGCCGTTTTCTTTTATGAGACATACTTTCTCAACTTATTTTCTCACGGAAGCACGGAGGACACAAAATTAGACCTTTTCGGAAAACCCCTTCGGTCGCGCGGTTGGCTCTATTCAATTGCCACGCCCTTTAGGGCGTGGAGGGCGGTCAAGGAAAGAAACGGGCTTTAGCCCAAAATAAAAGATGTGGTCTCATTCCACCGGCTTTAGCCGAATTTTTATTGGGGCTAAAGCCCATTGGTTTTAGGGGGAACGCTATCCACGCCTTAAAAGGCGTGGCAATTGAATAGGGCATTGCCTAATTGCCTTAAAACCGGTGTTCATACCCTGCCGCCGCCAATTCTTTAACGCTGCCGACGGTAATCAGTCGCGCGCCTTTTTCCGCCGTTACGCGACCGATAGGGGTGAGGCGGGTGGCGATGCCGCAATGCTCCCACGCCCGCGCGATTTTTTCCCAATCGCTCGCGCTCACCGCGAAGAGCAATTCAAAATCTTCGCCGTCGCCGAGCGCGTGCGCCACCGGCGTTTTGCCGCTTTGCGGCGCCAGCGCCCGCGCCGCCGCCGCCAGTGGAATGGCGTTTTCGTCAATTTCCGCGCCGACGCCGCTTGCCGCCAAGAGACGGTGTAAATCGAGCGCCAACCCGTCGGAAATATCCAAACAAGCATGCACCGGCGCGAGGGTCAACAATTGTTTGATTTCGGCGAAACGCGGCACGGGACACAAATGGCGTCCGGCGAGCGAGCCGCCGAGTTCGCCGGTAACGACCAATATATCGCCCGCTTGCGCGCCGCGCCGACAAAGCGGACGTTCGCCGAACGGGGCGCCGATGACGGTTACGCTGACGGTCGTCGCGGACGCGGCGCTGGTCGTGTCGCCGCCGACGACGGCGAGATGATACGTTTCCGCGGCGGCGATAATCCCCGCCATTATTTCTTGCGCGTAGGCGTCGCCTAAACCGCGCCGCAACGTCAGCGCCACGACGCCCCACAACGGGCGGCAACCGCTCGCCGCAAGGTCGGACAAACTGCTCAATCCGGCTTTGCCGCCGACGGCAAACGGGGCGTCGGTCGCGCGAAAATGCGTCCCTTCGACGAGCGTGTCCACACTGACGGCGATTTGCGTCAAGCCGCGAACGTCAAGATGCGCGCAATCGTCGGCGCCGGCGCCGACCAACACGCGCTCGCCGCCGCCCGCGAGTCGCCGCGCCAACCAAGAATGTAGGGCGTTTTCGGACACGTTTTTTTAGAGTTAAGAAATTAGAGTTGAAAGTTGAAAGTTGAGAGTTTAGCCGTGGTCGCGCTTCGCGCGTCTTAAAAATAAAACGCCACTCTCTTAACTCTTAACTCATGTTACGCGGCGCTCTTAATAGCCCCACGCTTTAGCGTGGGGTCAAGAATGGATTAAAAAATCACCGGCTTTAGCCGAATAAAAGATTTGGGCTAAAGCCCATTTATTTTTTCAATCGCTTACCCCACGCTAAAGCGTGGGGCTATTAACCGCCAACCGCGCAAATTTGGGTTGACCGCGTAACACGAGCTCTTAACTCTCAACTCTCAACTCTAAACTCTCAACTCTAAAAAACGCGCCGTTATCCTTTGACAATTTTGACATTGACAATCCGTCCGGTCGCGGCGGGCGATAGTAGCAATTGCAATCCTTCGGTTAAATCCACGCTTTTGCCGACCGGAATCGGCGCGCCGGCGGTAAGGTTTTTTAGACCCGTCAGCGTCTCGTTCACCAATAGCCATTTGTCTTGGTAAAAAGAAAAATAGCCCACCCGTTTAGTTTGCGCGGCGGTTAATTTTTCATTCGGGAAAATCGCGCGGTCGGCGTGCCATTGATACAGCGATTGTCCGCTAAACACCATTAAGCGGTGATTGTCCGGCTTGAAATCCGTGCCGTTGCGGCTCGAATAAAAATCCAGCACCGGCAACACGCCGCGATACGCCGCGCCGCAATACGGACATTTCGGCTTCGTCGTGTTGGCGAAAATAAACCATTTTTTGCCGCACGCGGCGTTGGGGCACGGCTGAATCAGGTCCATCGTTTTGACGAGCGCGTCTTCCCAATCGTCGGCGCTGGGGCGCAGTCGCGGCTGATGCAAGCCGTCGATAAACGCTTTTTCAAACAGCGCTTTCAGCGTCGGTCCGAACAGCGCGTAGGGCAGTCGTTCCGGGTCCACCCACGGCAGACAAACTTGGTCGCTACCGTTTTTGTCAAGTTTGACGCGATTGGTTTGGTCGGTCGGATGTTCGATGAATAACGCCTTTTCGCCCATCGTCAGCCGTTCGTCTTCTTGCGGGTCGGGGTCGTGCGTTTTCCCGCCGCGCAACGGATGCCGATGAAAAAGATACATATAAATCAACACGGCGAGGGCGTGTAAGTCGGTGTCGCGGGACGGCAGTTTGCGGTGCGGGTCGTCGCGTTTTAGCGACAAGGTCTGATTGACTTCCGGCGCGATAAAATCCGGCGTGCCGACGACGTCCGGCGGGAAAATCCCCGGCACCACGAGTCCGTCAATGTCGATAATGCAGGCGTTGCCGCCCGCCGGGTCAACGAGGCAGTTTTTGTAGGACAAGTCGCTGTGCGCCAAGCCCGCCGCGTGCAACCGCCGCACGGCGCGGGCGATTTGCAGACAAATCCGCAAGTAGCCGACGAGGTCGCCTTTTTCCGTCGGCGGCACGAAGCGGTTGAAATTTTTCGCCGAGGCAAACCATTTGCCTTCTTTTTCCGCGCCCGCCAGAGCGGTATTTTTACCGAAGAAAAAATGCGGCTGATACGCCGGAACCACGAGGCCGGTTTTGCCCTGATATTCGACGATTTTTTGGGGCCAGCAAAAAAGTTTTTTCCAGTATTCGCCGCCGGTTTGCTCAAAGATTCCTTGCCGGTAAGGACCGACTAATTTTTCCAACCGCTCGACGCCGCGGGCGTCTAATTTCTTGCGAAAAAAGGCGACGACATAACTTTTGTCCGGCGAAAAATAAACGTCCTTCATCCCGCCTTGCATCGGGTCTTGATAAATAAATTCCACCGGCGAGCCGTCTTTGGCGTTGGTTTTAATGTGGGACATTTTTACGTCTCCTTTTCTCTAACCGTCAATACCGTGCGGTCGTCGTGATTGCCCTTCGACCAGAAATCCAACCACCGCAACAACGCCGCCGCTTTCTCGTCCGGCGATTTATCCGTCGCAAAAATTTCCGGGCAACCGCGCGGCTCTTCCTCGCAACCGGCGCGCAATTTTTGTTCATAAAATTCAAGCCACCGCGCCTCGTCGCCGACGGCGGCCTCCGACGGGAAAAACGGGTCGGTAATGCCGTCCGTAACCAACAACAACGCCGCAAACGAGTCGCAAAAAGAAAAACGTAAGCGCCGACGTATCGGTTCGGCGGCGATTTCGTCTTTCATCGTGAGAAACCGCGTCTGCCCCGCAAACTCGCCGCCGTCCGGCTCGCCCAACACCGACACGCGGTCAGTGCCATTCCATCGGAGAATCGCCGCGCCGCCGTCGCCGACCCAATACGAGGCGATAAACCACGCCGACCATTCCGGGAAATACCGCAACGCGGCGCACAGTAAAGTCGTGTGATAATCGTTGATTTTCGCGCCGGCGCGACTTGTCGCCTCGGCGCGAATCGCTTCGTGCGCGTCATACACCGCGCGATGAAAAACCGCGTCCCATTGCGTTTTTTCGATAAACGCTTGCTCGGCGGCGGCGGGGAGGTCGCCGCCATTTTTCACCCATTCGTCGCGCCATTCTTGACCGTCGCGCCGATATTTTTCGGTAAATTCGGCGGACAAATTACGGTCTAACGATTGTAGCACGGTTTCGCAGGCGAGGCGCGCCCCTTGGCGGGAATACTTGGCGCTTCCCGCGCCGTCGGCGACGGCGACGAAATTCCAGCCGGTTTCGGAATTGACGGAAAATTGAAAGTAGTCGTCGCGCGGTTTGGCGATGTGCGCGTGCGAACGTCCGCGCACCGACGCGGCGACAATTTCAAGTTGGCGGGGCGCGTCCGGCGCGAAAATTTCCCCGCCCCGCGCGGCGGTGTCGGGATTTTCATAGCCGTCGTAATCCGCGACGGGCAAATTTTGCCAGAGGTCGCGCGGGTGGGCGACAGGCGGAGCGACGACAAACGGAATGGGGGTAATAATCGGTTGCGGAATATACTCCGCGCCCTCTTGGCGGTGCTGATACGCAAAAACCAGCCGCCCGTTAAATTCTTGCTTGGGCGTTCCGGTCAAATGAAAAATGTTGCCTTGTCGTTGTAGTTGTAAGCCGGCGGCGTCCGTAAAAAGTTCGTCCCAAATTTCAACGCCGTCGATAGTCAAATCGAAAGCGCAGGCAAACGGCACGCCCACCGTTCCCGCCGCCAAGGGGGCGATGAGGCGTTTGCGGATTTCGTCAATAAAAAAACTTTCCGGTCGCTCTTCGCCGACGGTCAGGCGGAAAAAAAACTTAATCACTAAACTCGGTTTGCCGCCCGCCGCCGCGTCGGATTTATTTTCGTCGTCCATCGTTTTGTCCTGATTCCCACGCCCCGCCGACCGCTCTTCTTTGCCCCGGGCGGAATGGTTATGGGCGCGTTTGCCGCAAAAAATCCGACACCGTGATTTTGCCGAGTTCGGCGCGGTCGTCTTTTTGTACCCGGGCAAAAAGACAACCGAGCGCGACGCTCGTCGCATCTTCCGGCGACGGCATCACCTCCAATTTGTCCCGTTGCAACGTCTGCACCACTTCCCAAAGCGTCAGCGAACTCAATTCCTTGCCCGGCACGTAACCCTCTTCGGCGTCGGCGAGTTCCCGCAACAACCCGACCGCGACCAGTTCGTCCGTCAACGATTTTGCCACGAACGGCGCGATTTTCAGCGTCCGCGAAATTTCGTCCATCAGCGCCGTCGGCTTTTCGCCGCGCGTGAAATAACCGGCGACGACCAATAAAATCCGCACCGCCAAATACAAACGGTAATGCAAACCGCCGTCGCGCATTTTGGAGCGCAACGCCAAGTCGTGATAATTCTGCAGCGCGAACGCGACTTCCGCGCCGAGCAAAACGAGCGCCCACGACAGCCACATCCACAACAACGCCAGCGGAATAAACAGCAAGGTGCTACCGTAAAGGCGGGTTAAATTTTCCGCCGCGTGGTGGGTGTAGAGCGAGAAAAAATAGCGGGAAATTTCAATCAGCGCGCCGCCGAAAATGCCGCCCCAAATCGCCGCCCGCCATTTGACCCGCGCGCACGGCATCATTTTAATCAGCAACGCCAGCGTCAAACAAGTCATCGCCGACGAAACGACCGTCAAGGCGGCGCGTTGCAAAATCGCGCCGACGTAGTCCTCTTCGGGCAAGCCGAACGAATGGCCGAAATCGCCGAGACGCGCGCCGACCAAGTCAGCGAACGTCGCGATTTGCGAATTGGCATAGACCGACAAACTCATCAGCACCGGCGCGACCATCACGATAATAAAATAAGACGACAGGCGGTTGACGAGCGGGCGGCGGTTTTCGACTTGCCAAATGTAATTGAAACACCATTCCACCGACGACAGCAACGAATACGCCGTGTAAAACAACATCAAAAAGCCCAAACCGGCGATTTCCCGCGGACGGCGGGCGAGGTCGCGCAACAGTTCGAGCAACGGTTGCAACATCGGGTCTTGCGGGATGCGCTCTTCAATGGCGTTGAGAAAACCGTCGGCGTAACTGACGCCGTTTTCGGTGCCGAGCGTCATCGACACCGCCATACCAATCATCAACAGCGGCACGAGCGACAACAACGTCTTAAAGGTCAGCGCCGAGGCGAGCGTAAAGGTCTGATGGCGGGCAATCGCGCGCAACGTTTCGCAAATAAAAAGGGCAAGCCGTTGCGTCCGCGCGAGCGCCCCTTGGTCGCCAAAGAAATCAAGTTCGATTTTCGCGCGCCAATAATGCGGCGAAAACAGGCGGCGCAGAAAACCGGCGGGATGAGCGGGGGGGGTAGGCATAGGGGAATTAAGAATTAAGAATTAAGAACTGAGAACTTATGTTACGCGGTCTTCGTTGGCGCGGTTGCAACGAAGAATTTGAAAAATCTCCGCCAGCCGCCCCAACGGGGCGAAACATATCAGCCTATGGTAAGGCGCACGCTCTTGGCGCCGCCACCATAGGTGGCGGTTGATTGATAAAATAATCCGACCGTGAGCGTAACCGCCGGAAAATTAACTCTCTTCCGCCGCTTCTTCTATCGAACGCGGCAAGGTCTCCGGCGGCGCGGCGCGCTCTTCGCGGCGGTGATGCCGTTTGCCGCCGCGGCGGCGGCGGCGCGGATTGCCGGTCGTCTTCGCGAGTTCCCGCGCCCGCACGTCGCCGCCCTCCCGCCGCATTAAATCCTGCCACTTGTCTAAATCTTCCGCCGCGGCGTCGGTGAAGATGTTGGTGTTGATGGTGAAAAGTTTGAGCGTCGCCGGAAACCACGCCTGCGCCGCGAAGCGCGAGCGGCTGAAATTTTTCCGCTTGCCCCGCGCGTAAAATCGATATTGAGTCGTAATAATCAAGCGCACCAAATCGCGCACGCGGCGCGGCACGCCGACGCGGTCCATAAACGGCGTGATGACCTCGCTAATCCCGACTTGCAAGTCGTGGCAGGAAATCCGGCTCGGCGTCGTTTGGTAGCGGTCGAGAATCAGCGGGAAAAACAGCGCGACGATAATTTCCTCCCACTCCTCGCCGTTTTGCTCGGCGGAAAAATGCAAATAGCGCCACAACAGCGCGTTTTCCGGGTCGGGCGACGCGCGCAAATACGCCGCGATTTCCGGCAAGAGGTCTTCCAACATACCGGTTTGCCACAACAGCCGCACGGCGCGCTCGCCGGCGTTGAATTTGAACAGACGGAAAATTTCTTCGACCAATCGCGGTTTCGACGCTTTGAGAATTTCGCGGCGACAGCGCGACAGCGCCGCCATCGTCTCGTCTTCAATCGCAAAGTCGAGCCGCGCGGCGAAACGAATGGCGCGGAGCATCCGCACCGGGTCTTCGCGAAAACGCACTTCGGGGTCGCCGATGGCGCGGACGATGCGCGCGTCCAAATCCGCCAAACCGCCGACGTAGTCAATCACCGAAAAATCCTCGATGTTGTAGAACAAACCGTTAATCGTGAAATCGCGGCGAAAGGCGTCCTCGGCGGGCGCGCCGAATTCGTTGTCTTCGGTTTGCAGTAAATCGGGCGCGGCGGGGTCGTGCGACGGCGGGCGGCGAAAGGTGCTGGTCTCAATCACCGTGTCGCCGAACAAAATGTGCGCCAGCCGGAAGCGGCGTCCGATGAGGACGCAATTGTTGAAGAGGCGGCGGATTTCCTGCGGCGTGGCGTTGGTGCCGATGTCGAAGTCCTTGGGCGAGCGTTGCAACAACAGGTCGCGCACGCCGCCGCCGACGAGATAGGCGGTGTAGCCGTGGTCTTTCAGCCGATACAAAACGTGCAACGCTTCCGCGATAATCTGGCGCCGTGAAACGGTGTGCTCGTGTCGCGCCCGAACGATAGGTTGGTCTGACATTATTTTTACTCAAAATGATGGAGGTTGACGACCGGAAGCGCCTAATGGTAGTCAGACGAAGGCATAATTGAATTACCTACTAAGCCAAAAATTTTTGTGCGGCGGTTGGGCGTTGAAAAATTAGGGCGCGCGAAGCGATAAAAATGCAACTCCACGCGAATTTTCCCCTCCGTAGAGGGAATTTAATTTGTCGCGCTTCGCGCGATTTCAGTATTTCCGTTTTTTTTAGTAAATCGGCGCAAAAAAATTTCCGATAAAGTTCTCGCCAAATCATAGCCGATTTGCCGATAGACCGAACAGCCGACGGCTCACCCCCCTGAAGCCGTCAAATTCCCCCGCGATGAGACCGGTCTTCTCCACCGGTCTCGTTTTTTATTTTAATCCTTAACTCATATTACGCGCGCCAAGAAATCGCAACCGGCTTGATAAAAGTAAAATTCCTTAAAAAACGCCGTAGGCGTTTAATTTGGATAACGTCAAGCGACACGCGCTATCGTCGCGCTGGTCGGGGATAAAGCCGCCCAACAAAAATAAGAACCCCGAGCGGGGTTCAACCCCTTGCGGGGTTGGTTGATACGGGGGCGTTTTTCCCCGAGTTACGCGGCTGATAGGACCTCG
>BNUQ01000051.1 GCA_025997475.1 Planctomycetales bacterium | reverse complement strand
AACGGGAGAGGTTCAGGGGGTCCTATCGCGTTGTATTGTATCGCGCCGTATCGCCAATTACAACCGTTTTTTCGCGTCGCTACCGCTTCGCGCTCGACGAATTCGCCGCGAATTTCGCGCGGCGCGAAATCATCGCCCGCACAATTTCAGCATCGCCGCTTCGTCGATTACCGCCACGCCGTATTGGCGGGCTTGGTCCAATTTGCTTCCCGCGTCCGCGCCCGCGACCACATAGTTGGTCGTTTTGGCGACACTGCCGACCACTTTGCCGCCCGCCTGCGCAATTATTTTTTTCGCCTCGTCGCGTTTCAGATTGGGCAACGTGCCGGTCAAGACCACGGTTTTACCGGCGATTGCGCTCGCGGTGGCAATCGCTTTTTGCGGTTGCGTCATATTCACGCCCGCGGCGCGCAACCGTTCAATGATTTTTCGGTTATGTTCGTCGGCGAAAAAATCGACTAACGACTGCGCGGCGATTTCGCCCAACGTCAATTTGACTTCGCTCAATTTACCCGCTTCGCTACGGAAAGAAAACGTTTCGCCGGTAGAAATCAGCCCGATGAGCGGCGCGACATTTTGGTATTTACGCGGGTCGGCGAAAAAATCGACGAACGCTTGCGCCGCTTTTTCGCCGACCTTTTGCTTGCCCAACGGCAACGCGGCAATTTTCGCGACCGTCAAGTCGGCGTTTTCCGGCAAAACCGCGGTCTTTATCGCGTCCAACGTCGGGAAAAAATCGGCGATGGCCAAAATCCGCTTATCGCCGTTGTGCGGAATTTTCAACGCCTTCAACACTCGCGCCAAAGCGTATTTTTCCGCCTCCTTATCGAAGTTCGCGTTCATCAAGTCGTCAATCGTCGAAAAATGCTCGGCGACCACGCGCGCGTAATTTTCGCCGATGTGCGGAATCGTCAGCGCGGTCAACAACTGCGCCAACGTTCGCGTTTTCGCGGCGGCAAGTGCCGCCGTTAAATTTTTTACATTGAGTTCGTAAATGTTCAAATCAATCGCGGCGATTTCGTCCGCCGTCGCCGCGCCTAATTTTTCCGGCGCGCGAAAATACTTTTCCGCCAACGCGGCGCGAATTTTGGCGGTGGCGATTTTTTGCGCGGCAAGAATTTCTTGCAAGGTCGCGGCGTCGGCAAACGGCGGGTGTCCGCGCAACCACGACAAGGAAGCGATAATTTCGGCGGCGCGTTTTTCGCCGATTTTTTCCGGTTTGCTCGCCAGCATCGCCAATTGTTCCGGCGTCAAATAAAACAAGTCCGCCACCGAACCGACCATTTTCAACGCCAGCAATTGGTCGATGGTTTCCTCGCCAAAGCCGGTTAGGTCCATCGCGTCCCGCGCCGCGAAATGAAGCAGTCGTTCCCGCAACTGCGCCGGACACGCGCCGTTCGGGCAGTAATACGCTATTTTTTCCGCGTCCTTGCGCACGTCCGTGCCGCAACGCGGGCAAACCGCCGGCGGCGGACAAACCGCCTCGTCGCCGCGCCGTTTTTCCGGCAGATTTTTAATTACTTGCGGAATAATCTCGCCGGCTTTTTCGACGACCACGCGGTCGCCGACGCGCAAATCTTTGGCGCGAAGGTAGTCGAAATTATGCAACGTGGCGCTGGCAATCGTCGAGCCGCTCAACCACACCGGCGTCAAATCCGCGACCGGCGTCAGCGTGCCGAATTTGCCGACTTGCCAACGGATGTTCGCCAACGTCGTCTCGGCTTGTTCCGGCAAAAATTTGTAAGCCGCCGCCCAGACCGGCGCTTTCGCGTCGTTGCCGAGTTCGCGTTGCGCGGCGACGGCGTTGACCTTGACCACCATCCCGTCGGTGTCGTAAGGCAAATGACGACGGAGCGCGTCCAACTCGTCGCGGCGGGCGATAATTTCTTCGTAAGTGGCGCACAGTTTAACGTGCGGATTGGTCGGCAGACCGAGTTCGCCGAGAACGGTGAGAATTTCCGCCTGCGACGCGGCGTTCATTGCGGCGGCGTCCGGCGTCGCGTAAAAAAACGCCGCCAAGCCGCGCGCGCGGACAATCGCCGGATTTTTGACTTTCAGCGTGCCGGCGGCGGCGTTGCGCGGATTGGCGAAAACCGCGTCGCCGTTCGCCTCTTGCTCGGCGCAAAGACGCGAAAAATTTTCGCGCGGCAAATAGACCTCGCCGCGGACTTCGAGCAACGCCGGCAGTTGCGGCAGGTTTTTCGTCGGCGTCAGTCGCGCCGGCACGCCGGCGACTTGCCGCAAATTGTCGGTGAGGTCCTCGCCCTCGCGCCCGTCGCCGCGCGTCGCGCCGAGCGTCAGGCGACCGTGTTCGTAAAGCAACGCCACCGCGAGTCCGTCGATTTTGAGTTCGGTCATAAAACCGCCGGACGCTAAATTTTTGCTGTGCAAACCGGCGCCGACGCGGTCGCAGAATTTCTTCAAATCGGCGGCGTCGTAGGAATTGTGCAACGACAACATTCGCTCGCGATGCGTGATTTTTTTGCCGGCGGTCGGCGCGCCGCCGTCGAGCGGCGCGCCGACCGTTTGTGTCGGGCTGTCGGGCGAGCGGAGTTCGGGATGTTCTTTTTCGAGCGCGGTGAGTTCGCGCAGAAGCGCGTCGTAATCGTAGTCGCTGATTGCCGGCGCGGCGCGGAGGTAGTAGAGTTCGTTATGATGACGAATCGCCGCGACGAGTTCGCGGTGGCGCGACGCGGTGTTTTCGCTAAACAGGTCGGACATTGGACGGACTCCGGCAGACGGGGCGCGCTAACCGGCGAAAACCGCGCCGCCGCGCGCGACCACGCGCTTAACGTTTTTCAGACACGAAAAATCCCGCCGCGTTTTTTCGGCGAGCGCGCGAAAATACGAGGTTTCTTCGGCAATACTCATATTTTTCGTCGCGGCGCACAAGCGGTCGCGAATCGCGTCAACTTCGGCTTCAATCATATTTTTGTTTGCCATTTTCAAGCGCCTCCTTGGGAGAACAAATAACCACGCCGCGATAACCGGCATTGAGATTGACCATTTCGGTTAGCCGTTTCGTTTTCGCCTTGTTGATGTGCCGAAAATTCAGCGACAAAATGTAATCGACGCCCGCTATCGTCGCCGCCGCGATATGCGTGGCGTCAAGTTTTTTCTTCGGCGGAACGGCGCCGTTTTCACGATACCGTTCGGACAATCGCGCGATTTCTTCATTGGCGGAAATTATCAGAATGCCGTATTGCGCAATTAACTCCATCATCCGGCTACGCTTGGGTTCGGGCGCCAACACCAATTCGTCGGTAACGTAATCCGAAGTGTAAGGTTCAAATTCACCGCGTTCCATCGCGTCGAAAACCGCGACTACCGTCGAATGCGCCCGCCGTTCACGGTCAAAATAATAATTGAACATTGTCGTTTCCAAATAAATTTTCGGCGACGGCATCGTAATTCTCCGGCTAATACCATTTCACCTGCCACGGCAGACCGCGGTCGCCGACCGCCGCCATAAATTCCGCGTTCGGCAATTGCTCGACGTTCCACACGCCCGCCCGTTTCCACACGCCGCGCAAATACAATTCCGCGCCGAGCGCCGCCGGCACGCCCGTCGTGTAACTGACCGCCTGCGCGCCGGTTTCCCGATGACAACGCGCGTGGTCGCAAACATTGTAAATCAAACATTTCCCGCGCGCGCCGTCTTTTTTCACGCCCTCGATAAGACAGCCAATCGACGTTTTGCCGGTGTAATTGTCGGAGAGCGAGCCCGGGTCGGGCAACAACGCCTGCAAAAATTTCAGCGGCACGATGTCGCGTCCCTCGAATTTCACCGGCGTAATCGAGGTCAGCCCGACGTTTTGCAACACGCGCAAATGCGTCAGATATTCGTCGCCGAACGTCATCCAAAAACGAATCCGTTGCAAGCCCGGAATATTTTGCACCAGCGATTCTTCTTCTTCGTGATAGAGCAAATACATCTTCCGCTCGCCGACTTCGGGGAAGTCGAAAACCTCCGACTGCGACAGCGGCGGAATCGTTTTCCATTCGCCGCGCTCCCAGTAGCGACCGGGTTGCGTGATTTCCCGAATGTTGATTTCAGGATTGAAATTCGTCGCGAAAGCGTGTCCGTGGTTGCCGGCGTTGCAGTCAACGATGTCGATGGTTTCAATCGTCGAAAAAATTTCGTCGCGCGCGTAAGCGCAATACAAATTGCTTTGTCCGGGGTCGAAGCCGCAACCGAGAATAGCCGTAACGCCCGCCTGCGCGAAACGTTCGCGATACGCCCACTGCCATTTATATTCAAATTTCGCTTCGGTCGGCGGCTCGTAATTGGCGGTGTCGAGATACGCCGTGCGCGTCGCCAAACAAGCGTCCATAATCGGCAAATCCTGATACGGCAACGCGACGTTAATCACAATGTCCGGCTGTTCTTTTTTGATGAGCGCGGTCAGCGCCGGCACGTCGTCGGCGTTGACGCGGGCGGTGGCGATTTCGCGTCCGGTGTGGGCGCGGATTTTGGCGGCGATGGCGTCGCATTTGGCGACGGTGCGGCTGGCGAGCGTAACGGCGATTTCGGGGCGCCGGGCGCACTGGTGCGCCACCACGTTGCCGACGCCGCCCGCGCCGATGATGAGAACTTTGGACATAGATTGCTCCTTTCGGTAAAAAAGAACTTGCCCGCGAATTGGCACGAATTCGCCGGATTTTCACGAATTTTTTTTTCACAGAAAGGGACGGAGATAAAAAAAAGAAGCGGACGCCAAAATTTAATAGACCTGTAAAAGCCCCGCTACGGGCTTAAGGTGAATAACGGTGGAGCGGCGAGGCGTTTTCGCCGCGCAACTCGGGGAAAAACGACGCCTCGGCGCCAACCGCTCTCGCCTTTCCGCTACTTTTTTATATCCTTTCGCTCTTTTTTTTCTTTTGCGACTTCCTTTAAATCGCTCGTCCCTCGCCGCACTCTAACCCCAATACTTCGATGAAACGCATCTTTCAGACGTTTTCACTGATATTTTTTCTGACCATTTTGCTGGTCGGCACGCTCGTGTTTGTTTGGTCGATGCGCGCCATCGGCAACGCGAAATTGGAAGACGAACTCTCGTTGGAAATCGAAACGCTGAAACTGCGCCTCGCCAACGAAGTCAACAGCGAACTCACGCTCGTGTCCAAAATGGCGGACACGCCGCTCTTTCAGGACTATTTTTTGCATCCCGACGACGGCGCGGCGGAAGCGCTCGCCACGCGGGAATTTGCCGCCTACCGGCGCAATTTCAAAAACAATTCGATATTTTGGATTAACGACCAGGACAAGAAATTTTATTCGGACGCCGGCGGTTTTTATGTGGTTGACCCGGACAAACCGTCGGAATACTGGTATAACATGACCCTCTATCGCACCGAAAAATACAATTTCAACATCAATTACAATCCGACGCTGAGACGCACCTATCTCTGGGTCAACGCGCCGGTTTTTAGCGGCGAAAAACCGAACCGGAAACCCATCGGGATGCTCGGCACCGGCATCAACTTGTCGGACTTTATCCACGCCACCTACCAAAATTTCCGCCCGGGCACCGACATTTATTTAATCAATAATTTGGGCGAAATCACCGTGGCGGCGGAGCAAAAACTCGCCTTTGACAAAATCCGGCTCGCCGATTATTTAGGCGGTCTGGGGAGCGAAATTATGGCGGCGGTCAGGCGCTTGCCGGCGGGACAAACCCGGATTCTCGACGTTGACGACGTCAAAGTCGTCGTCAGTTCCATTCCACAACTCGACTGGCATATCGTCGGGGTTACGCCCGTGGCGTCGGCGATGCTTTTTGACGACAAGATGACCGGCTTGTTCGTCGGCGCGATGTCGCTGATTGCCTTAATTTTTATCGTTTGCAACGTTTTCGTCACGAATTTGTATGCCGCGGTTGACCGGCGAAATCAGGAATTGGTCGTGCTCAACCGCGCCGCGCAAGCCGCGAGCGCCGCCAAAAGTTCATTTCTCGCGCAAATGAGCCACGAAATTCGGACGCCGATGAACGCGATAATCGGGATGAGCGAACTGGCGCGGCGCGATTACGGGACGCCGTCGGGCTTGGAGCACATCGGCGACATCCAACAAGCCGGCGCGAATCTGCTGGCGATTATCAACGACATTTTGGACTTCTCGAAAATCGAAGCCGGCGGTCTCGCCGTCAATTGCGCTCCTTATGAAATCGCTTCGGTTTTCAACGACGCGCGCCATATTATCGCCAGTCGTATCGGCGAAAAAAACTTGGAGTTCACCTGCTCCATCGCGCCGGAAATCCCCGCGCGCCTGCTCGGCGACGCGGTGCGCGTCCGCCAAATTCTGCTCAATCTTTTGTCCAACGCGGTGAAATACACGCCGCAGGGTTTTGTGAAATTTTTCGCCGATTGCGAGTTTATCGACGCCGCTTCCGTGCGCTTGACTTTCATCGTTGACGACAGCGGCATCGGCATTAAGCCCGAAGATTTGCCCGCGCTGTTCGGCGAATTCAAACGGCTCGACGGCAGTCGCAACGCGAATATCGAAGGCACCGGTTTGGGTTTGTCGATTGCCCGCAATCTCTGCCGCGCGATGGGCGGCGAGATTACCGTAACCAGCGAATATCGGAGCGGTTCGACTTTTACCGCCACGATTATGCAGAAATACGAAGACCGCCGCCCGCTCGGCGATATTGCCAACGCCGGCGTCGCGCCGGCGAATTCTGCCGACGCGGTGCGCTTTTTGGCGCCGACGGCGCGGGTGTTGGTGGTCGATGACATCGCGACCAATCTGAAAGTCGCCAACGGGTTGCTGGCGGATTATCAAATGCAAATCGACACGTGTTTGAGCGGGGAAGACGCGGTCGCGCTGGCGCGAAAAAACGAATACGATGTGATTTTTATGGACCATATGATGCCGGAAATGGACGGCATCGAAGCGACGAAATTGATTCGGGAATTGGGCGAGCGTTGGCGGAATCTGCCGATTATCGCACTGACCGCCAACGCGGTCGGCGGGATGCGCGAGATGTTTTTGGCGAGCGGCTTCAACGGCTTTTTGAGCAAGCCGATTGACACCGAAAAACTGAACGCCCTCCTCGAACAATGGTTGCCGCCGACCAAGCGGGTGGCGAAGGGCAATTAACAATTAACAATTAACAATTACAAATTAAAAATTGTGGAGTTTGATTTTTCAAATTCGCTTCGCGGGCGCTTGCGGATTTGAAGATAAAACTCAATCATTTTTAATTATTTTTCCCGCCGCCGAAAACCACCCACTGCCCACTTCTCCCTTCTCAATCCCGCATATCGCTAATCAATTTGTTGATGTTGTAGTTGAGGAAGCGGGTGCCGTCTTCTTGCCGAAAGCCAATCCAGACCGGCACGTTGGGCGGGATATTTTTCGGGATATTGTATTCGATGTTGACCGGCGGCGTGTCGTTGTCGCCGTGGCGAAACGCCGGCATCAAGACCGTCGGCAACAACGTTTCCAATTCGTTGCCGAGCCGGTAAAACGGGCGGAGGAGTATTTCCGCCTTGTGCGGTAATTTCTCGTCGGGCGTCCAGCGCGCCGTCATCTGCAAAACGTTCGTCGTTTGCTCGTCCGGCGTCGCCAACATCCGCAAGCCGAAAGTAATGTCCGAATGTAAAATCACCGGACGGAGCAAGCGCATCGTTTCGGGATGGTCGCCAATCAGCGACACGCGCAAACTCGCGATTTTCTCGCCGGTTTCCTGCCCTTCGTCCAACGTGCTGGTCGGCGGCGGAAACGCCGCGTAGGGAATTAAAACCGTTTGCGGCTCGTTGCGTATCGCCCGTCCGATGTTGAAACGCGAGCGCGGCGGCGTTACGCGCCAATTTTCCTCATACTGAAAAGACGTGCTTTTCGCCGCGTAGTCAATCGTGATTTCGCCGCTAATCGGCTCCTTGAAAAAATTGGTGATGGTCAGCATTTGCCGTTGCTCTTCCCCTTGCATCAGCAACGTCGGCTCGCGCAAAATGTTGATGCTGAGGCGCGTGCGCGCGTAAGGAATAGTCATACCGGTAATGATTTGCGGCGTGCGACCGGCGATAAACCGGCTGTTCGCCGGCAACGGACGAATGTTGCCCTGTAAATCGACGATGTTCAACCGGTAGCCGCCGCCGAAATCAAGTTCGGCTTCGTCGCGGTCTTTGCCGTCAAACCACACCACGTCAATCGCTTGTCCGTTGGGCAACGCGAAAACGTAATTGGGGAAAAAGCCGTATTGGTTCAACAGATTGAAACTGCCGAGATAACTCGCGCCGGTCAGGTATTCGTCCAACACGCGTAAGCCGAGCAACGCCGGCAGGGGAATCGGGTTGTTGTCCTGGTCGATGGTCGCCAAGCCGTTGGTCGGCGACAACAGCGATTTGATGTAAATGCGCGGCAAATCCGCCACGCGCGCCAACACCGCTTTGCGCGCCATATCGGCGAGGACTTCCCGCTCGGCGCGCGGCACGTGCGTCTCCGCCGGCGTCGCCGGCAATTCCAACGTCAGCCAGTCCTCGAGTTTGCGCTCGACGACGCGCATTTCGTCGCTCGGCTCCGGTATCGGCGACGCCTCCAACAACCATTGCGGCGGATACAGCCGCCGCCACGCTTCGTGGAAGCGCGTGAAATTGCCCGGCAACAATTTAATCAGTTCGCGGAGCAAGCGGTTTTCCGTGTAAAACGCCGGGGTGAAAATGCTCACCGCCGTCGCGATATCCGGCGCGGGCAACACGGTGTCCGGCGAGGGGGCGTCGGCCGCGTGGTTTAGACCGAGCGGAAACGACTGCGCCGAATAACTGACGCGACCGGACAACAACGCCCGCGCCTCGGCGGTGTCCGTCGCGCTGACGCCGCGGGAAAAAGCGTCGTTGTCGTCCCCGCCCCACTGCCAATTTTCAATTTGCGAATCGAACACGGCGACGAGCGTGTCGATAAAGGTCGCAAGCAATTTCGGCGCGTCGCGCATAATGTCATACAACGTTTGCGCGCCGAGCAAACTGGCGGGCGGTTCGAGAATAGCGGTTACCCGAAGACCGGCGCGGCGCATTTTTTCGAGTTCCGCCGCGAGCGACGACGAAAAGAATTTGGCGTCGATTTCTTCGCCGAACGCGCTGCGGGGCCACAAATTAACCTTGACGTATTGCGCGCCGGTGCGTTTGACCAACGCCGCGAGCACGCCGTCGCGCTGTAAAATCGCGAACGGAATTTCGTCGATGACCACGCCGAAGCCGTCGGTCGTGGCGCGTTCGTCCGGCGACAAATTGGTTTCTTTCGCCGGTTGCCAGAGCCCCAACACTTGCGTCCGCTCGGTAAGCAATTCGCCCCGATAGCCGAACAGCGTTACGGTCAGGTAATACACGCCGAGTTTGTCCAACGTAATCGGAATTTTTTCGGGATAGTTGTCGAGCGTGCCGGGGACAATCTCGCGGCGGCGCGGAAACTTAAATTGCAACAGCCGGTCGCGGCGGTCGCGCGGCGCGGCGCCGTTGAGGTCGGTGATGGCGATGGTGCGATAGTAGGATTTGGCGACGGCGCCTTGGCGCTCGGCGGGCGGAATGTTGTCGGTCAAGCCGCGATAGTCGATGTCGAAATCAAACGCCGGCGGCGACATTGAGCCGCCCGGCGTGTAGTCCTTGAACGTCGGCTCCATATAAATTTTGGGGCGCGTGGTAATCGCAATATCGTCAAACCACGCGACGCCTTGCCGGTCGGCGCTCCGGTAGCCGCGTTGCGGTTTGATGTTGATGACGAGGCGTAAATGCGTGGCGCCGTTCGGCACGCGCTTGATGTGAATTTTGAGCGGCGCTTCCGACCAGTCCTCCTGACCGGACGGCACGACGAGTTGATTTTCTTCGACGATGTTTTCGGCGCTGTCGGTGATTTTCAGCCATTGCAAGGTAATGGCGACGACGCTTTTGGTCAGCCGCTCGGTGCGCGCGTTGGCGGACACCACATACGCCATTTCGGGGTCAACGGCGACGGGATAGCGGGTCTCAATCGCCACGCCGGTGCCGTCGAACGGCACGCGCAACACTTTGCCGGGGTAGCCGTAGCGTCCTTCGCGTTGCGGGTCGTCCACTAATTTAATCGCGTTGGCGAGATAGGCGCTGTGGCTGTCGTCAACGAGCGGGCGCCAAAAATCGGGGAAGTTGTTGCTGTCGAAATCGCGGTTGTCGAGCGCCGGACCGCCGGGCTCAAAATGAAACAAATGAAAGTTGCTTGCGGCTTGCGCGCGTCGTTCTTGTAACAGCAAATCGGCGGCGAACAGCGGCGCCGCCAACCAGAGCCACAACAGCGCCCCGCGCCAAACCGACGACCTCAAAGCGAAACGATTTTGACGGGGAGAGGGATTCATTCTTGATTAGACCGGCTTGGAAAGGGCAATTAAGAATTAAGAACTTATCCGCATATCAAACCAATCGGCGGTTTGCCCCGTAGGGGCAAAATGTCGGTAGAAACGCCGCCGCCCTGAAACCGCGTCCCGTAGGGACGTAATGTCGGTTAAATGGCGCTTGATGTCTTGCTACCGACATTCCGTCCCTACGGGACGGTGCGTCTTTTCGCGATGTTTCTACCGACATTGCGTCCCTACGGGACCGCGTCCCTACGGGACGACGCACGTTAATAGCAGGTCTAATAATCGCCGCGACCAATTGCAACTAATCTTGATAAAGAGATAGGTTCTTAATTTAATTGCCTCCCGCATCCTCCACGTCCGGCAACCGGTCGGGCGCTTCGCGGACGGTTTCGTTCGGCGCCGTGCGCCCGCGTTTTTCGGCGCGGGACGGATTTTTCTCCGGCAGAAACGGCACTTCGCGCTCTTGCCGTTGTTCGTCGTAAGTGCGGCGGCGTTCCAGCAACGGCGACGAGTGCGCGACCATCGTTTCGGCGCGGTCCATAATTTCCGCGATTTCGTCGCTTTGCGTTACCGGTTGCATAACGTAGTGCAGTTCGCGCCGGTCGTGAATAGTCGCGGGCACGACGGCTTCGGCAAGCAGGTCGGGACCAATCCGCTGATAAAACGGCGCGGCGAGCGGCTCTTTGATGTAGAGCGGGTAATAGCCGCGTTTTTCGAGCCGGACGCTGAACGTGCCGTAATGTTTGAACGGCAGACGAAACGGCGTTTTGCCGTGCCACTGTTCGTTGACCCACACGTCCGCGTCGGGCGGCGTGCTGGTGATAAGCATTTCGCGTTGCACGCAACCGACCAGCAACAACGGCAAGAGCAGAGCGAGGTATTTCATAAATTCCCTTTGAAAAAAGAACAACTCCACGATTTTTAATGCTTAATTTGAGGTCGTCAAACAACTTTACCGCCCCCAATCACTCCTCACTTACGCCAAACCGGTTTTTCGTTTTGATTTTTGCGTCGGTCGGTCGTCGCGGAAATATTCTTTCTCGCCGCTAAAAATCAACGCGGAAATACTATCGATACCGTTTATTTTTATGAGTCAACGCTCTCAATTTTTTCAACGGTTGAATTTTAGCACTCCTTTTTAGGATTTTTTACGCTAAATTTAGACCCGTTCGACCGTCGGCAACGATTTACCCCAACATCGGAATCTTTATGTCTAACCAACTCCCGCCGTTGGCGCGGCAAATGCTGGCTTCGCTGTTTCCGCGCCGTCATCGCCGTTGGGTGAAGGCGGCGCTGGTCGTCGCCGGTTTGGCGGCGGCGTATTTTTACAGTCGCGGCGACGCCGACGCCGCCGACCGCTCGCGGCGCGTCCGCGAAACGCGGCAAATCGTCCGCGTCGTTGACGGCGACACGTTGCTCTTGGACGGCAAGGAACGGGTTCGTCTGCTCGGCGTGGACACGCCGGAGTCGAAAGAAAGCGACAAACTCTATCGCGTGGCGGCGGAAGCGGGCGTGAAATTGGCGGACGTGGTCGCGCTCGGCAAATTGGCGACCGCCGAGACGGAAAAATTATGCCGCGACGGCAAATGCCAATTGGTGTATGACGAACAGCAAGGGCGCAAAGACAATTACGGGCGGACGCTGGCGTATGTGTATTTGCCGGATGGCGTGTCGCTTAACGCCGAATTGATTAAGCGCGGCTACGCGACGGTTTATCGCCACTATCAATACGGCGAGAAAAAACGCTTTTTAGCGCTCGAAGCCGAGGCGCGCGCCGACCGGCGCGGTCTGTGGAAAAATAAAATTTTTCAGAAAATGGCGAAAGAATAGGGATTAGAGTTGAGAGTTTAGAGTTAAACGGCGGATGCGCTTCGCGCGTCTTACAATAGACCTGTTCGACAACCAATTCGCGGCAAATTTTCGGCTAATTTTCCGTCCCGCCGCGTCAAAATTCCTTGCAATACTCTCGGTATTGCTTCGTCATTTTTCCTTGCGGCACGAAAAATTAGACACGAAAATTTGCTCACTCTTGGTTATCGAACAGGTCTAATAAAACTCTACTCTCTCAACTCTCAACTCTATGTCCTACCACTGGCACAACCTCCTCGGTATGGAATCCGCCGTCCGCGAACTGCGCGGGTCGTTCGCGGAAAACCGGCTCAATCACGCCTATTTGTTGGTCGGCGCGGCGGGGTCGGGCAAAGACACGCTGGCGCGGACGCTGGCGGCGCGGTTTTTGTGTCATTCGCCGGCGGACAACGACGCTTGCGGACGGTGCGTCAGTTGCCAAATGTTCGCCGAAAATAATCATCCCGACTTTTTGGCGTTGCCGCGCGACACGCGCTATTTGACGGTGGCGCAATTTGTCGAGCGCGATTCGCCGACGGAAAATATCGACCATCAGCCGGTTTTAACGTTGGTCAATCTCAAACCGGCGTTAGGACACGGGCGCGTGGTCGTCATCGCCGACGCCGAGCGGATGCGCGACGAAGCGGCGAATGCGTTTCTCAAAACGTTGGAAGAACCGCCGCCGGAAAGTTTGTTGATTTTGACCGCCGCCGCGCCGAAGTTGCTTCCGAACACCATCGTCAGTCGGTGCCGCCGCGTGTTGGTTACGCCTCTGCCGCCGCCGGTGATTTCGGCGGAATTGGCGCGGCGTGCGCCCGAGGCGCCGGCGGCGGCGCGGACGCTCGCCGCGGAATTGTCCGGCGGGTCGTTGGGCGAAGCGTTGCGTTTGGCGACGGGCGCGGTGTTCGCCGATTGGCAAAAATTGCAGACCTTGTGGCGGGAATTTACGCCGGCGGCGGCGGCGCGGTGGGCGGAAGAAATTATCGGCGGTTTCACCAAAGAAATGGACGGCGACGCCAAGCGCAAATTTTTGGCGGATTGGTTGAATATGGGCGCGTTGCAGATTCGCCAAAATTTGCGGCGGGGACAACTTTCCGGCTGGGCGGCGAGCGTCGGGCTGACCGCGCTGTGGACGGCGGGCGAGCGGCTAAACGCGAACGTGCGCCCGGAATTGGTCGCGCTCACCGCGGCGCTCAATTGCTTTGCCGCGCTGAAAGAGCAATTAACAATTAACAATTAAAAATGGTGGGGTTTGATGATTAAAAATCGCTTCTCGAAATTTTGTTATACCCATAGCGAATTATTTTTTGGGGAAAAGATTGCTTTGGCGCTGACAAAAGATAAAAAAATAACGTATGAAAACCATCGCTAACTTTCTCACCGTCGAACAGCGCCAGGAACTCGCCTCCCGTCATCGGTTGGAGCCGTCCAAGCGCTACGCCGACCGCATCAAAATTATCCTCGCGCTCG
>BNUQ01000050.1 GCA_025997475.1 Planctomycetales bacterium | reverse complement strand
GAACGTTTCGTCAGTGCAGGAAAGCGAAATCCCCACGCGGACGCGCTTCATCGGCGACAGCAGGTCAATATCCCGCAACACTAACGGCGATTTGGTTAAAATTTCAATATCCGCGGGACTGTTCGCCAGTTGGAGTAGGACACTCCGCGTTTTCTCGTATTTTTTTTCTAACGGATTGTAAGGGTCGGTCGCCGAGCCAAGAAGAATCGTCTGTCCCGCCATTTTGTCGGTGGACGGAATTTTATATCCTTCTTTTACGTCCATAAAATCCCCCCATTTTTCGCCGGTATGCCCCGTAAAACGCGACATAAATTCGGCGTAGCAATAAACGCAATGGTGGTTGCAACCGATATACGGATTGATGACATAATCCGCCGCCGGCAACTTCGATTTAGTGAGGATATTTTTTACGGCAACCGGTTTAATGAGCATTTTTCTCTCCGTCCCCCAGCCATTAAAAATAACGCGACCAACACGAAAACAGCGGCAACAGACACCGTATCGACCAAATTTTTACTCACTAAAAAAACGATTAAACACAGTAAAACCCCAATGACATGCCCCGCGTTTTCGGCGAACGGGAGATTACGGTCATCTTGGGATATTTTACCGAAACAAAACACGGTGGTGGCGCCGACGCCGGTCAACGCCCATAAAATCAGGCGAATAATATCATTTTCGCTAAAGAATAACCCTAATAATACCGCGAGTAAAAAAGAATGTCCCGCGAGGAAAATCGTCAGGTAATTGTTCCCGCGATAAAAAGGAAGTCGTGGGCTGAACGTATAAGTCAGCCAACTAATCACAAAC
The DNA here is from genome assembly GCA_025997475.1 of Planctomycetales bacterium. Taxonomy (GTDB): domain Bacteria; phylum Planctomycetota; class SZUA-567; order SZUA-567; family SZUA-567; genus MS499-59. Next base: position 12,935 of record BNUQ01000050.1, on the reverse strand, counting down.
AACGCGAGCGCCAACCAAACGCCGCCCTTGGCGCAGGCGAAAAGCAACACTGCGTAGCAATAAACAAAATAGTGTAACTGGTGAAAGAACATCGCCCAATGCAATTTTGTCAGCGGCGCCGGCGCGAAAAACGCGGTTTTTGCCGGTAAAATATCTTTATGGCGCAAGGCGACGCCGAAAATAATGACCAGCCCGATAAGCCCAGAAAGGGGATGCCAGAAAAAACCGGACGCAAAGCCGATGATGCGCATACTGCGTTTTACCATCGCGGGAGCGTCCGCTTTCATCACACTGCGGAGCGATTGAATCGCCGCCGACGCGCATAAAACTGCGAGGGATAAAATTACATATTGCCCCGGCACTTCGGGAATTAGCGCGAGGACCAAACCGACCACCGCGAGCATCGACGCAATGACCGTCGCTTTGCCGGATAAACCCGGCGCCATATTCCCGATTTGGTAGCATAACACCGCCAAAAGCGCCAATGCCGGCTCGCCGGTCTGCTGATAAACATATACCAGCGGTCCGACCTCTAAGAAACCTGACAACAAACTTAACCCATAAAAAACGCACATCGCTTTTATTCTCCCGAATGATTACATAACGCGCACTCGCGATGATTAGCGCAATAATCCCGCCAATACTGCGAATTTTTGCTTGCCAAAATCTCGGTTAAGGGTTGTTGCGTAACATCGCCTAATAAAAAGCGCGGGTCGCGCAAATGCCCGTCTTCGCCCACCGCCCAAAAACAGGCGACCGCTCGGCCGTCCGGCAGAATGCCGATGGATTTTCTCACACAACGGCAATGACTGTTTTTTTCCGTGCCGGGTAAAAGATAGTGGAAATCGAGTTGCGGTTTCGGCGCGGAATTTTGCGCGTCTAATTGCCGAATCCGTTTGCCTAATTCCACGCATTCGTTGTCGCTTAATTCCAAATAGGGGTATGAATTGCCGCGCCCCGCCGGGAAAAATTTCAGGATACTCCAATGGTCGATATGATTCTCGCACAACCACGCATAGAGGTCTTCCAAGATTCGCGGATTTTTGTGATGTTGCGTGAGCACTGTTTGCAGTCCGACGGTTACGCCGCATTTTTTCAGTCGGCGCGCGCTGTCGCCGGCGGTCTGATGATATTTTTTGGGGCGATAGGGGAAATCCACGCCGGGAGCGGCGTCCATCGTCATCTCGACATCCGCGATAACTTCCGCTAATTTTTGCGCGGTGCCTTCGTCGATGTTCTTGCCCGAACAACTTAATCCCACGTTGTCTTTACCGAGATTTTGCGATAAACGCTTGATTAGCGGCAGATGTTCGTCTCGATTGAGCATCACTTCCCCGCCGGAAAGGTCCACGCGGCAGTTCACGCCGGGCGACTTTTCGGCAACTTCTTTGAGTTTCTCCGCGACCGCCATTTTTTGCGCAAAACTCATTTCGAAGCGAGCGGTTTGTGGACGCGAATCCATACAGCAAAACGCGCAATCCCACGCGCATTTATGGGTAACATTCCAAATCACGGAAAATTTCGGTTCCGCATCGCTTTCCGGCGCCGCCGGACGCGTCGGCGTCTCCAGCATTAACGCCTTGATATTATTGACATATTCTTGACGGAAAAGTTGTGTAATGCGCGCGTATTTTTCCAATGCCAAATCAATGCTTGCCGGAACGCCTTTCCATGGGAATTTTTTATCGTTGCGCGGTTTGGTTTGAAGCAATTTTCCGGGAAAAATGCGGGCGTTGATGAGCGAGAAAACCACGATTTGCATCACGTGCGTGCCGGTGGCGATATTAAACAGATATTCATTTTCTTGCGGTTTGAAAGCATAATTTTTGAAGAAATCAAATGATTTTTCAAACACTTCTTCAAAATCCCACGGGTTGGTAAAACTCATTGTTTCATCGTGCAAGCGGGTTACCGGTGATTTTTCACGAATATCGCTCAACACGGTCTGCGCCAATTCCTTGTGACCATTCCCGTGAAAAAGGTGAAATTCGTCAATTGGAAAATTTTCATCAGAAAAAAGTGAGACCGTCGGGCGCCATTTCTGCCAACGGTCTTCGCCGGTTTGGGCGTTATCCAAATCGGTGCCGAGAAAGCCAAAAATAATTCTGCTCATAACCCAATCCTCCGGTAAAAAATCCCGCAAAGCCGTTAATTAGCCAAGCACAAAAAGGCACGCCGGGGCGGTGCTTCGTTGATGTCCCTACGCTCGTTTTATTTTATCGCCAGAAAAACGGCGGGTAGCCGTCGAGGTCGCCGCGAATATGCCGCGCGAGCAAATTTGCCTGCACGAAAAATAACAAACCGATTTTTAGCGACTCGTCGATGAACGGGTGATGAATTTCTTCTTGCTTGCGATTTTGATATTCGACCAACACGGTTTTTCGCGCGCTGTCGCTCATCGTTACGGCGCCGCGTTCGTCGTTGCCGGCGTGGCAAAAATCGCGCCGGCTTAATTGGCGCCGATTGATAAGCGACAACACCAAACGGTCGGCAATCACCGCGCGAAACTCCTCAATCATATCCAACGCCAAACCGTGCCGCCCCGAACGGTCGCGATGCAAAAAACCGACTTGCGGGTCCAGCCCGACGGTTTCGAGCGCCGAGCGGACATCGTGCGTAAGCAACGTGTAAATAAACGAAAGCAGAGCGTTGACCTCGTCAAGCGGCGGGCGGCGACTCCGTTCCCGAAACACGAAATCGTCTTTTTGCTCAATAATCAAATGATTGAAAACGCCGAAATACGCGGCGGCGGCAGTGCCTTCAAAGCCGCGAACTTCGTCGCTCGTGCGAGCGGCGGGGACTTGCCGAGCGGCGTGTTCGAGAACGTTCGCGGCATTTTTCAGCGCGGCGGCATCGACTTTGCTTTCGTGGTCGCGGAGCGTGCGCTTGACGACGACGCGGCTGTTGGCGATTTTGCCGACGACGACATTCGCGGCGATTTGGCGCGTCGCGGTTTCGTCGTCCGCCATTCGATATTGTCGGCGCCGCAACCGCACGTTGCCGCTGACCGGTCCGCGCACCGACGCGAGAAATTTTCCGTATTCGGTGAGAAACGACACCGCGACATCGCGCTCGGCGCAGAAACCCAGCAAAAACGGCGAGCATAACACATTGCCGAAACAAACGATGCCGTCGAGCGTGTGAATCGGCAATTGCAGACGTTTGACTTTTTCGACTTCGACGACGACCGTCTCGCCCTCGCGGTGGAGATACGCGCCTTGGGTGCCGACGTAGAGAGTGTTTAAGAGTTTGCGCATAGCAGATTTAATCACAAAAAAGTTAAAGCGGCATAGTCGCGATAGCGCCGAAAGAGAACGTGTTCAAAAACGTAACTGCGGCGAACGATTTCACCGTCGCGGGTTTCGTGGGCGACGCGCTTGGTTACGGAATGAAGCGGCAGCAGTCCGCGGCGCAACGCATAATCGACTAACGCGAAAACGGCGCCAAATTCGCCCTGAATGACGACGACATCGGCGGGCGCGGCGGCGTTTAACCAATCAATAAACGGCGCCAGCATCGCGGCGGTGAGTTCGCGGTCGGTCGGAATTGACGCCCATTGCGCCGCCAAATTTTCCGGCGCCGGCATAATTTCCACCGCGCCGAAATCGTCGCGCAATTCGGCGATTTGCCGGTCGGTGAGTTGATGATTCAGCAAGACGTAGGCGCGGGGCATAACGATTCCTTGGCGGCGCGGATAAACAGATTTATATCCTCAACGATATATTGACCGCCGGTAGTGTGCAACGCTTCATAATGCTCAAGCACATAAGTAAAAACGCGGTGTTGCTCGAACAACGCCGCCACTTCTTTGCCGGATAATTTTTCCGCAAATTTGTATTCTTCGATAACATAAATCAAAAAATCGGTTTTGAGGTCGGCGAGTGTCATGCTTCCTCCGGGTAATTTATCTTACCGGTAGCGAGTTCTTCTTGTAATAAATCAATCAATGCCGCCGAACTGAGATGCCACAATTTGGTTTTTTCGTTTTCGAGGTCGCGGTATAAGTTTGATTGATAGAATAAAGAGACCGCCGGTAAGAGCGAGGTTTTTTGCCGCGTCATTAACGTCCGCACGACGGCGGGAACGAGCATTTGGAGCGTGGCTTTGAATTGAACGGGGGTCATAAGGTTCCGCTAAAAGTAAGATATTTCAGCGCCGGTGCCGAAGCAAAAACCAACTGATTATATAATTTGCGGATTTTTAACCGCGCGAGAGTTTCGGCTTTGGTTAAAACGCCGTTTTCGTAAGCGATAAAGGTCTTGAAAATAGTGTCATTGGCCACCGGTCCATAGACGACATCAAAATTTCCGCCGGTATAGGCGTTGCGTCGATGCGCGGCAACGAAATCTAACCATTCTTCGTCGGCGCGATGAAAGACCTTAATTTTCAAGTCGGCAATCAGGCGAACCGTGTCAACCGTATAAACGCTGACGTAACTTTGGTTCGTTTTTTGGCGCGCGCGCACTTTTTTCGCAAAATTGACCGCCTGTTGCCGATTAGTCGTCGTATAAAATCCGCCGCCGAAATCAAGCGCGCGGGTTGATTGCCGCAATTCCGGTTCTTTCACCATGACATCACTGCCGTGATAAACGGTGAGCGATTGACGGTTGTTTAGTTGAATGGTCATCGAGAACGCCAATTTAAGGAGTAACTTTTTTCAGCCGAAGCAAAAATTGGTCGGCGGCGGCATTGCCTTGTTTCAAGATTTTGGGCAAATTTGCGATATGCGCAAAACTACCGGATTTGCGGTCGCGCGCGCCACCGTGCGCGATGCCATTACGTAAATTTTCAATCTGCCATAGCGGCTCGCTTTGGCTTTTGCCGTCATCGCTTTCAATTTGTTTTTTGATTTCGATGTATTTGCTTTTACCGGTTTCCTGCCACCAGTCGTAATCTCCGATATTTTCCGGCGCCCCATATTTTTCCGTTACCGCCGTTTCCAGCGCAATTTGCAGGGTAATTACCGCTTGCGTGAGCAGTCCTTTGCTTTCAAGCAAGCGCGAATAAGCGCGCAAGGTCTCGCTCGTCGTTGAGTGAAATAATTTTTTATAAATCGCCGCCAATTCGTTTTTGGCGTCAGTTACCCACGGCTGAGCGTCGGACGACGGCGCCGTTTTTTCGATTGCGTTTTTGATTTGGTTCAGCGTTTCGGGAAGTTGAAACGCAAAATTACATTCGATAATTTCGCTCAAACGCCGTAAGCATTCGGCGCCGCTTTTCCAATGCGTTTGAATTTTTTTCGCCAAAAGTTTGCCGTCTAATTTGTCGGTGAAAAGTTTTTTCGCGGCGGTGATTTCGTAAAAATCCCAATAGGGAGATAAATCGCGCACATGAGAAATTTTTTCTTGGTCGATATATTCGCCGTAAATTAAATCAATCCGCCGATTTTGTAATTTTATCGCGTCGAGTTGCAACGCCTGATAAATCAAAACCGGCATTGAGCGAAACCCGTGCGTAATATCAAATAAAATATCGGTATGGTCGGCGATTTCCGCCGCAATCGTGCTATAAACCGCAAATACCTCTCCGGCGGTATCCTTGTCAACGCAAGAGGTGTGCGCTTTCAGCGCGAAAGGCAAACCGTCGTGCCATTCGGGTAATTTTGCTTGTAGTTTTTTTAACAAGGTGTCGCTAATTCCGTCCGACGACAGACATTCGCCCTGTATTTTTTCCCACAAGTCAAGGTCGGCATTGCCGTCGTCAGGAATAAGCGCGTCCCAACTGGAAGTCCGCGTGCCAATCAAAACGACTTTTTTTATTTCGCTTTTTTTCGCTTGTAAAATTGCCGTCAAAAAAAGAGCGGTTTCAACTTTTTGACCATCGGCAAATTGATAAACCGTTTGGCGGTAGCCGCCTTCTTTTTTATACATTCCGGTGCCGATAGAAGAAATTAACGTGTAAGACATAAAACATTACTCCTTTCATTTTGGCTTTTGTAACGCGGCGGCGAACCAATTTGTCGGTGCCGACGGAAGCGTCGGCGTCTCGGTTTTCGCTTTTTTGTCTTTTGACATTCTGCGAAGTTCACCGTAGCCATAACCGCTATTCGTCTTGCCGCCGATGCCGTTTGCTTTCAGCGCGGCGCCGAGTAATTCCCAGACCTTATTCAGCCAGTTTTGCCCGCGCGCGGTAATTTTTCCATCGTCGTCGGTATCGTCGCAAGTCAGGACGACCAAGAATTCACCCGTAACCGCCAAAAACGACACCGGCACCGGCGCATCAAAATCAGTCGGCGCTGCTTTGCCGGCGTAATAGTCGCTGTGATGCGGCGTCATCACGTCGTCAACCAAACAATCCGCCACGCTGTCGGGACAAATCCACGCATCGTGAAACTGCACCATTCCGGCGGATTTTTGGTCGCCGAAAACGGCGGCGTAAAACGGGTCTTTTTTTACTTCCGTATAAATAGCGTCAATAATTTTATCGCGGTCTTTTTGCGGTAAATTGGGATTTTTTAGGCGTTCATCAGCGGATAACTTTGGCGCGGCGAGTGACTGAGCGTAGTAATGCGCGCAAAGTCCTTTCAGCGCGGCGCCGGGGATATACGGCACGCCGTAAGTGTGATGAAGCGTCAAACCGGTTTCAAGCACATTTTCGCCGCCGAGACCGATAATCAGCCGCGAATTGACGGCGAATTTGCGCATCAAATTATTTCGGTTGACATCGGAGACCTTCTCACCCTTCCACGTTTGTCGCCAACGATTGAACGCTTTTTCATAAACGGATTTTGCTTTCTCAGTCGCCGATTGGGCGCGGCTAAACAGCGCGTTTTTGGCTCCCGGCGATTTTTGCGCGGTCAAATACCGCGCCAGTAATAAACCGGCGTGGGCGTCGTCTCGGGTTGCGGCTGTTGCGTCTGTTGCGGCTAAAGAATTGCGACAAGCGTTACTCATAAAATTTTCCTTCGTTGAATACGCGAATTTTATCGTCAGTGAAAATTTTCAAGAAATCCGGCGGAGAAATTGCCGGCACCGGTGAAACGATAAAATCGGCAAGATTACGGGTAACAATATATTCGGCGCCAATACGTTTGGCGCATTCTGCCTGCAAGCCATCCTCAAAATCGGTAAAACGCTCATCGGTCAACGCGGCGACTAATTCCGATTTATCAATGCCGATGATTTCCACGTTGGCGCAAAGGTCTAACAATAGATTTCGCCGTTGTTTAGCGGAAAAATTTTTTCGTAAAATATAATAAACCGCCGGAATCGTGTGTCCGGCAAGATAACCGACAACAACTCTTCGCGAGCAAAGTTGAAAAATGTCGCGCGCCTCTGCCGCAAAAGGGAGGCGGTCGATAAGTAAGTCAAGGATAATGTTGCTGTCAATCAGAACGACCATAGCGTTCCTCTCGATATGCCGCTATTTCTTTTTTATAGTCAAAATCAGCCGGTAGCGTCCGCGAATACGTCATTAGACGCGCAAACGCCGCTTGCCGCTCGTCCGGCGCCGTCAGCGGTTGCATAAAGGTAACGATAACCTTGTAGCGTTCTCTCCCCGGTATCGTTGCCATTTTTAGTTGGTTAGTCGTGCCGTCATAAACACCTTCAATGGCAAACATATTTTCTCCTTTAGTTGCCGCCGCGTAATCTCGATTTTAAGAATCCAGCGCGTCCGCTTGCCGTTTAATCCAACTTGCCGCCCGCAACGCGAAACGACTTTCACGCATATATTTAAGCACGTCGGCGCCGCGCCATTTTGCCACATATTGTTCAGCGTCGAAATGTTCGCCGGTCAACGCCGCGAGAACTTTTACGGTGTCTTCCAACACCGATTTTTTCTTGTCATCGGCGAGCGCGAACGCGGCGGCTTGCATCAAGCCGCAAGTATGAATCAAGCCCGGAAAACTTTTGGCGAACGAGCGATATTCGTCGTTCTTTCCGCGCGCTTTCACTGCCGAAAACGCCGCCGCCGCCATTTTTTGGTCGTAGGTTTGAGGAGTGGGCATTTTATTTCCCTCCTTCCACCGGCGCCGAAATAAACCGGACAATGCCTTTACCAGTGGTCGCTTTGCCGCCGAATTGCAAATGGTCACGCGATTGCGCGTATTCTTTTAATAAATAATCGGCGGAGACGGCATCGTCATAGACCTTATCGCACCACACGACGCCCGCCAAAATCGTTTCCGCCGGTAACGCCTCCTCATACCACAACGCGCCGCCTTGCGCGGTTTTTTGTTTGTCGTCAATTTTGATATGCGACGAGACCTCGGTGCCGGTTTCGGCGAGAAAATTGAAAACGTCGTCGGATAAAATTACGAAACGTTGTTTGAAGTCATTTTGCTCGTCAGCGGAAAAAATCCGTGTGGCGAGAAAGTCCGCCCATTTTGGCGCGGCGTCATTTTGCGCGGCGACTAAATCAAGGTCTTCCAAATAGATTTTTTGGTCTTTCGCCAAAACCGAATCGGCGATAATTAACGCTTGTTCATCATTAACGGTCAGCGCGCTTTTTTCGGATTCTTTCGTGTCTTTCGTGGTGGATAAATCACGCGCGAACCGTTTCAGCACGGTCGGCGAAGTCGCCCACGCGAACGTGCCGTAAAGCGACCGCACCGGCAAACACAACAACCGCGCATCGGTGAAGACAAGCGAGCCGCTGTTGGCGGTGTCATTATGGCTAATGCCGAATGCGATTTTCCATTCGGGATTATCGTTGCGAACGGATTCTCGTTTTATCCCGCCTTTTCCGTCATCTTTTTCGACGGTTGCCGAGGCGCCGCAGTGTTCGGAAATTACGCCTTTTACCGACGAACCCGGGACATACGGATAATTCGTAACTTTCTCGCGGACAATCGGCAGGTCGATATACCCCAACCCGCGTCCGGCGCCGACGTGTAGCGGCGATAGCGCGTGTAAGTAAAACATTTTTGCGGTCGGCATAATTTACCTTTCTATTTTGGTCATAAAAAAACGTCCATATTTACCATTTCCCGAACAGCGCCAAGCCGTAACCGTCGTCTTGTTCGCGGTCGCCTACGCTGTTCAGCCACGCGCCGCTTAAATCGCCGCCTTGTTCGACTTCAAAAAAATAAACACTGCCCGCCGGCACCAAGCGCCGCGTCGGTTTCGGCTCGCCGGTTTTATACGACCACCCCGACACCGGTTGCCAACGTTCGACCGCCGCGCCGACTAATCGGACTTTGACCGCCGTGTGTGGAATCGTATTCAGCCCTTTATCGCGATTAAGCCAGCCCGGACGCCAACCGTTATTGAAGCGCGCCGGCGTCGCGAGAATCAGGCGGATTTTATCGCCGGTTTTTACCGCTTTCAGCCATTCCGGCGCTGTCGGGAAAATCGATTTTTCCGGCGGCTGTGTTTGCCAATGCGCCAATCGTCGTTCACCGCCGAGCGGCGCGAGAACGTCTAATTCTTTTAACGCTTCGGTAAATTTGCCTTCTTTGATTATTTCGGCGGCAAGTTGCAACGGTTCGCCGTTTTTATGCGTGCAATCCAAACCGGTGGTCGAAAAAAGTTGACTCTCCTCGGCGGCGCCGGTGCGCGGGTCGATTTTAACGTGCGTGCGCTCGTCTTTTTCCGGCGCGGATAGCGTTTTGCTATCATCGAAGTCGTCGCCGTCCACCTTTTCTTTTAACAACCACTCCGACATTTTTTCCGCCGACCAAAACGCCGCCGTTTTTTTCGGTTTGAAATCTTCGACATCGCTCTTCGGCAACATCACCGGCAATAATCCGCTCGGTAAATCGGTGCCTTCATCGGCGCCATATAGCAACGGACGCGCGGCATAAACCTTGCCGGTCGCGTCGGAATTTTCCGCGACGACATAATCCGCCGGTTTGGGGAAATAAATCTTTTCGTTGAAAAACGGTAACGGACCGCGAATAAAAATTTCTTGCAACGCCGCGCGGTCGGCGTCGTCAAATTTCATTCCGCGCTGTTTGCCGAGCAACGTCCGCAAGGAGCCGGCGAAAACCGACGGCAAAATCCAGTCGAGCGAGCGCATATTGTCGCCGGACGCGCGTCCGTCGCGCGCGATTAACGGGTCGCGGGGAGTTACCTTAATGATGGTCATTTATTCACCGCCTTTCTTTTTTGCCGCGCCGAACGCTTGCGCAATCAGCAGTTCATCGCTGAACGATTTTAACGCCGCTACCGTCGTGATTTTTTCCGCCCATTCTTTGAGAGCATCGCATTTGATATCTTTATGCTTAATCATTTGCAAAACCGCCGCCGTAATCGCTTCCGGCGGCATCGGCGCGGTCGCTGACGCGGTCGCGTCAGCGCGATAGAGTTTGCCGAGTTCGCGCAAATCGTAAGGGAATTTCGCGGAAATGTCGCCGGTCGCAAAACCGTCCGCCCATTTCACCAATCGACGGTCGAGCGCATCGGCACCGTTGCCCCAACGTTCGCGGATTTTCACCGGCGCCCCGCTTCGGCAATACTCCTCAATCGCTAATCCGTCACGGTCACCAAAACGACGTTCACCGTCTTTCTCGTCGTCTTTATCAGCTTTTTCTTCACTGATTTTATTTTGTTTTTTGGCGTTTTTTTCGGCGCCGCGAGCAAAATTCAAGGCAACATCCAACATTTCGTGATGATGAACAATCACTAAGCCAACCGATAGCGAAATATGCAAGTCGTTTTTTTTGCGCAATTCTTGTACTATCGGCAGGTCATCCAATTTTGCAAACTCTTCATGCAGTTCACGCGCACATTCGAGCGCGGTATCCAGCGGTAAAAAACCTAACACGTCATCGCCGCCGGAATAAACGCCGGCCCCGTTATGTTCCTCAATGATGGGCTTGACTCTTTTCGCAAAGTCGCTGAGCGCGATTGAAAAATCAATGTGGTCCTTCGGAGATGTTAACAAGGAAATAACTTTGCCCATCTTATCACCATCGGCATGGATAATGACGTAATACGGCGATTTTTCGAGGAGCTTCTTTACTCCCGAGTCGTTATCTTTGCTGTCTTGCACTTTTTTTACCGCGACTTGCCCTAAGGGTGTAACCGCGATTTCGGAAGTAGACGGAAAAGGCTCACCGGTAGCAAAACGTTTTACGGCACCGACAGCGTCAAGGTGCTCGCCCTCGCGTAACCATTGCGGCGCGTAAAATTTTTTCGGCAGTCCGTCAAAAAACACGCTTTCGTTGGCGCCGTCGAGCGAGGATTTCAGCAGACGTTCCACTCCCGACGACGGATTGAAATCGCGGAGATTTTTGCGTCCGGCAAGCAGGCGCATTACGCGCTGACGCTTCTCAACGTATTCTTTTTCATCGTCATACGGCACCCACGCCGCGTAAAACTCGATAACATCGCCGACCTGCTGTTCCCATAACGGCAAGCGTAAAACTTCCGCGAACTCTTTTTTACCGGCTTGCGCCAATTCCTCGATTTGCGCGCGCGCTTTTTCGGCAAATTCCAACCAACGACTCTTTGCCGCTTTTTCGACTTCGCGAGCATATTTGGCGATAGCGGTGATTTTGCCGTCTTTTTTCTCGTCCGGCGCCGGCGGATTTTTCACGATAGCGAGAATCACATTCGCCACGGAGGTCTCGCTGTCCGGCACCAATTCTTTCGCCGCGTCATTCACGCCGGGAAAAATCAACTCGCCGCCGTTAGCGGCGATATGTTTCGCCGCCGCTTTGGCAATTTCGGACAACAGATACGAGCCGAACCACAAATCGCGGGTTTTCCGCGCCGCGGCGATAAAGCCCTGCACCGGACCGAGCGAAATCGCGAGCAGATAGTTTTGATTATTTCCGTCGCTCATGGCGTCACCTCCGTATATTCTTTATATTCTTTTTCCGTTAAAAATTCGAGAAAACCGGCGAGCGCCGAACCATTGGGCGCGCGATTTTTCAGCGGCGATTTATCGTAAGCGGCGGCGGCGGGCGAGCGCACCGAATACGATTTATTTTCATCGCGCGTTTTTAGCAAGGCGACTTCTTTCAATTCCGGCGCCGTCATAAATAGCGCGATGGAGATAGCGGTATTTTTGCCGTCATCAAGCGTCAGCGGTTTCAAAATCAGCGAACTGCCCATCCGGTCTTGCGATTTGCCGCCAATTAACGGGCGTAAATCGGTGTCTTGCGGGTCGCCGCCGCCTTGAAAATGAAAAATAATCGGCAAGCCAAATTCCGCGCGCGGGAAAACATTTTCGTTGCCGGTAATTGCGGGAAAATGTTTGGGATTATGTTGTCCGGTGATGCGGCGGATCGCGTCCGGCTCCGTCCACCGCGAACGCCCCGCCGGACTTCTTGAATCCGCGGCGGGCGGATTACGTCCGACATCTTTTCCTTGCCGAAATTGTTGATAGACGCGAATGGTTTCTTCCCAACCGCGCATCGCGGTTGACGATTTTTTGAACAGTAATTTATCCGACAGCGTCAACCATTCTCGCGGCGCCGAAGCGAATTTTATCCGATATTTCTCCAACGCGCCGACAAACCATTCTGGGATTTTGTCCGCGCTTTTCGGCGCCAACCCCGCGCAAAATAACGCGCCGCAACCGCGCCGCGTTCTGGCGCCGATGCCGCCGAAATTAACCCACGCCCAAAGCGCGGTTTCGACTTCGCGGGTGTAGTCGTATTCCCAGTTTTTCGGATAAGTTAATGACAGCGCGAAGCGAATATCTCGCGTTCCCGCGGCGGGTTGTTGTTCAATTCCTTTTTCCCGCGTCTTTTTACCTTGAAAAGGAAACAAGGCATAAGCCGGATGTTCCAAGGCAAATTTCGGGAAATTTTTATCCGGCGGAAATTCCGCGCATCTTTGCGACTTGCCGTTGTCCGTAATTTTCACCCGCACGCCAATTTCGCTCGGCTTATCCGTCGAGCCCCAAATGTCGCTTTCCGCTTTTAACATTTCCTTAAATGTCGCATATTTCTCGACGTCGGCGCCGCGCGTCGCTCGCCACCAGAAGCGCAGATGTCCGCGAATGGACGCGGGGCGAATCGGCATCTTGGAGTCGTTTTTGCC
>BNUQ01000049.1 GCA_025997475.1 Planctomycetales bacterium | reverse complement strand
GTCCGCGGGCGATTTTGCGGAGGACCTGAAAACGTTGCTGACGCTAAAATTCGACATCGTTTCTCCTATCAAGAAACGACTGCCGTTGCCAACGTGACTTTCCGCAAAACAATTCGCCTTGAGTATACTTGCTGATGCATAACCGGTGTTCGCCGGAACCGCGATCTTTTCGCCGCGCAAACCCCAGACCTTGGTCGGGCGCGGATGGTGCGTCGGAGGCACGGCGTCGAGATAAATGACCGGCGTTTCCGGCGCTTTATGCGCCAATAAATCCCTGATTTTCGACAAATTCGCGTTGCGCTTGCGGGTCGGCGTTTCCCGGCACCCAGACCGTATGCTTATACACGAAGTCCAAACTGTGCAGTAAATCGCGCATTCCGCTGATGGAAAACTCGACGGCAAATTTTTCGCGGCACCAATCAATCGCCGGTTGGACGGAAGACAACAAATTCTGATTTACCCATTCTCGGAGTTGCCGTTTGGCGTCCGCGCTTAATTTGCCGTCGTAACCGTGATAATTATTGGCGAGAAGCGCTTCGAGCCCGCAGTTGATAAACGTCGCGTAATGGCTCCGCAGGGTATCGTCCGAGAGCAAAAACAATTCGGCGGCTTCGGCGAAAGAAAGTCCTTTGTCGAGCGCGAGGATAATTTTGATGCGGTCGGCGTAGCGCTTGGACGGCTCCAACCGATGACGGTCGGCGAGTTCTTGGCGCTGTTCGGCGGTGAGAAAGTTAGCGATGGTTTTCATGCGTTATTTTTTATCTTTTGTCTGCGCCAAAGCAATCTTTTCCCAAAAAATAATTCGCTATGGGTATATTTTTGAAAGAGTGCGAGTTCCGATTTAACTATGGCAACCCTAAAAATCAGTTGCGCACACTCAAAAAATGGCTCAAAATTTACTCGCAAAAAATAACCAAATAACCAATTTATCTAGGACAGCCCCTTGTAATTTTTAATTGGTCGTAATTCGCTCGGTCTAAAAACTGCGTTACTTTCGCTTCATCATTTTGCCGACGATTTTGGCGGCGCCGCGCGGGTCGGCTTCGACGATTTTAGAAATTTGCCGACGGTGGTCGCGGGCGGCGGCGTGGACTTCCTTAAATTTATCCAGCGCGGCGTTGCGTCGTGCGTCATAAACGCGGTCGGTGGCGTTGTATTCGGGCGCCGCGTCCGGCTTGCGGCAGAGCGCGGCGACGAAGCGGTAGAAAATCCACCCGACCGCCACGACACACAAAAAAACAACCAACCAACCGATAGACATAATTTACCGTCGTTGTCGCTAAAAAAAATTACGCACAATGAAACTTCGCCGGACGCAATTGTAATTTTTAATGGTAAAAGCACACTAACTTTCGCCACGTTTTCATCTTCGCCACGTTTTCGTAATTCGTCATTCCCCGCCGTCTTGGCTCAGTTGGTAGAGCAGCGGTTTTGTAAACCGCAGGTCGCCGGTTCAAATCCGGCAGACGGCTCCACGTTTTCAAACGCAAAAAGCGGTAATATGCGCACTGTTTAGCGTAAAATCGCTTTTTGCGCAAGCGCTCACACCGTCGCCGATATGAAAGAATGTGTCAGAAAATGATACCGAATGACAATTTTTAGCCACAAAAAAGCCACAAGAAATTTCCGGTGTTTGGCGCGTTTTTTTTGTGCGAAATTGAGTTGGCGCGTGGTGAAAAAAAGATGTCAAAAAAATGATACCGCGTTTGGGTTTATCATTTCAGTTTTTGCTCTGTCGCGTTCGCGAAAATTTTTCGGCATACGAATAACGCCGACGTCGGGGCGCAAATCAAACTCTGTCGAGTTGTCCGCATTTTACCGGCGCCGTTGAAATGCCGGAAACGGACAGCGCGCCGTCCGTTTCCGGCATTCACCGCCGAGGAGTGGCAAACCGGCGCGGATGAAATTTGGACAAAATTCTTGCTTGCTTTGCCGCGCCGGTTTTGCGCGTCAAAGTTACGCGCCGGTAAAACGCTACTCTGGCGCGTCCGCGATTGCGCGTTCGTTGTTCGGCGAAACTCCGGCATCGCGGACGCGCGAATGATGAGAGCGCGAATGAAAAATCCAACTCGCGAAAATCCGTCGCCGCGGTGAAATGAGGCGGCAAACTGTTTTTGTCGAACGCGAGCGGCAAATGCCAAATTTGGCGAGTTGCTACCCTGCTGTTAGTTACCGGCAGGGGGCTTCGCGCGCTGAGGAGACGGGGCGCGGCGCTTCGTCCCTTGCGCCACCCACCGTCTCCTCAGCGACGAGGCGCTCTACCGGCACGCCGACGCAGGTTGCCAACGCCAATTTTCGCCGGCCGGCAACACCGTTTTCACCGCCATTTTGCGACGCGGCAATGAAAAATTTCCGGCGAGACCTATCCCGCCGAAAACGTGGAGTGAATTTTGCGCTGAACCGATTACGCCGCCGCTCCCGGAGACGCGGCGAACGGCGATAGCGAGTGATAAAACATTCGCTTCTTGTAAATCGCGTCCGTTACCTTATCGCGGTCAAGCAAGGCGTGCGCCTTGATTTGCGTGAAAAAATCATCTAAAAATTCCTCGACATATTCATAGTCCCGCCGCGATTGCGCCACTATCGAAGTCGCGCAACCGATAATCTGGTCTTTCAAGCGCCGGTGTTCCGGGACACTCGCTTTCTTCTCGGCGCGCATCTGTTCAACCTTGCCGGCGTCAATTTCCCGGAACGCCCGCACTGCCTCGCGCCACTCCGGCAAATAATCCTTTTCCGTCAGCCGGTCGGTGTGCGTCCGGTCAAAAAAATGACCATACACGCGAAGCCAATTCGTCGTCAAATAGCGAATAATCGAACTCCGGTTCGTCAGATATTCGTCGAGCGTGCAAATACCAAACAGATTTTTCGTCATCAAATTCCGTAGCGCCTCCCGCTTCAATTCAAATTCCACGCGCGTCGCCTTCTCCGGCATCACGCCGCCGAAACGGTTTTGTTGTAACAACTCCATCTTTTCCTCGTCGTTTCTCGCTTCGCGCAATTTATCGTAAATACGCACCACCACGTTCGACTTGCCGAGCGTAACGCCGGTCTTGCGATGACCGTATTTGTGCGCGGAAAAATCCTCGTGCGTGTCCGGGTTAAAATCACGCACTTCGTATTCGTTATTCCGCCGCGCCCGGCACACGTAACCGCCGCCCGCAAACACGTCTTGAAAACGCTCCACGTCAACGCCGGCGAGGTCAACGCATAAATCCACGCGCGACACTTTGATTTCGCCAATCGCGCCGCCCATTTCTTCCAACGCCGAACGCGCAATTTTAACACAAATTTCAATGCCCCATTTCATCAGTGGCTTCGAGCCAATCATCACAAAAACATTGCCGCTCGCCCCGTTCGGCTCCGGCGTGCCTTTCAGCAAATAACGAATGCCGACCTCGTGCAGAACGAAGCGGTAATTACTGAAACGGGAATTTGCCAAATTCATTCCGTGCGGCGCCACCCGAAACTCGTGGCTGTCGGTGAACAGCACCGGCAACGTTTGTTCATATTCCGGGTCGTCAAATTCGTCGTCCGACTCGCCGTAATCGCTTTCGGCACGATGCCGGCGCGGTTTCGCTTTTTGCTCTAAGTTTTTCAGCCGCTCTAAATCGGCAAGCAATTGCGGAAAACTATCGTTGAACTTGACGTTCATCGACAAATACACCGTGTCCTCGCCACCCCGCGCCACGTAGTTGAACATATGCTTGTTCGCCATCGTGAACTTCTCCAAATTCTTCATCGCTTCCCCTCCGCCAACAAAGAAAATAAAAATCTATTTTTCGCCGATTTGCGCCACTTTTTCACTTGACTTTTCATTGCACCATATCCGCAATCCGATACACCCGCACCCACACCTGCATCACGTTTTTCATTGATTTTTTCGCTTGATTACTCGCAAAATTAACGCTCAAATTCGCGTTCGCTGTTTTCAGAATCGCCGCGCCCGTCCCGTCCGCGCCCAGATGAAAACTCTTGTCCGCCGACGCGCTGTTCTCGTCCTGCTCCATCGCCGCAATCAAGTAGGTCTTATTCACGTCAATCGCCGCCGTGTAATTCACCGATTGACCTTTGACTATCGGATATTCTTCCACGTAACCGGTAACCGCCGTAATCGACAAGTCCGTCGTCAACCGCGCCGACCCCTGCCCCATATCCATTATCGTCGTCGTAACCAGCGTGCCGGTCTCCTGATACTGCACGCCCGTCGTCGTTACCGTGCCGGCATCGGTTACCGTTTTCATCGGTAGCGGCGTCCGGTCGCCGTCCTTAATCGACGCCGTGCTACCGTTCTCCAACACTATCAACGGTTGCGTCAATATCGTGGCATAACCGTTGCTCACCGCGCGGTCAATCGCCGCCTGCACTTTGTAATGCGCTTCCGCAGAGTTCGCATTCGCCGCCGCAATGTTAAATGTCGCGCCCGCCGACATCCCCAAATCCCGCATCGCGTCCTGACGGAACAAAATAATCTGATACTGCACTATCCACGAATCCGCCCGCGCGTTCTGCAACACCGATAAAAATTGCTCAACTTTTTGCAGGGCTTGCGGCACGTCGTTCACGATTATCAGTCCGTCGTCGAACGTGTGGGACTTGCCTTTGGTGGTGAGAATGGTGCCGATGGCTTTATCGGCGGCGTTAGAATTCAGGCGTGGGCAATAGCCGATGAAAAGCGCGTTGTCGTTATCGTTAAGCGCGCCAAGGTAAAAAAGATTGCCATTGCGCGTGGCGATGACGCCAAGTTGTTTCGCGGCGGCGGTGATTACTTCGTCAATCGGCAAATCGTTGACGGTGAGCGAAACCATCGCATTCGCCAGACCCGCTTCCGTAACCACCGATATCCCCGCCTGCCGCGCCAATATCGACGAAAACGTCGATAAAGGCATATTCTTTGCCTCTATCGTTATCAACGGTAACGACGATTCAACTGTCGATTGCGGCTTAAACGCCGATAACTTCTTTTCCACGTAAAGGTCGTCAAACCTAATTACGGGCTCGCGGTTGGACGGGACGGGCGGCGGAGTTACTTGTCGGCATCCCGGAAGAAGTAACATCAACAGCGTAATTGCCAAAAGTAACCGAAATGATTTTGCCATTCGTCAAATGCACCTTTCGCGTCTTGTAATCAATCTTTGCAATGGTGTCGCCCCTAAACTCGTCCCCAACGCCCACCACTAACCCATCGTCATACGCTATAAATTCCGGCGACATCGCGCATATCCGCGCCTCATAAATCACCCGCTTCTTCGTCTCCGGAGCCGCATCCCGCGGCGCGTCTGGTAACGGCGGCAAATCCAACTCGCTAAACCGGCTCGCCGGCGACAACGGCGGAGACAACGACAATGGCGGCGATGAAGTTACTTCCGTTTTCATCTTGGCATTAACTTTTCCCACGTAATTCATATTTTTAATAACATCGACGAATAAATCAGGACCGTGAAAAACAAGCAAAACGACGCCGACGACAAACAACAATCGAAATTGATGACCGGCAAGAAATTTTACTAACAAAAATATACGACCCTTGAATTTACCGTATTTTTCAAGGGCTTCGTCGCAGTCGTCTTTGAACGGTTTCTTGGCGGTATCTTCCTCTTGCGAACCCTCAATCGGTTTGTTAAACGAATCGTAAAGATTGAAAATCTTTTGCGTCATCACCGAACGATAACTTTCCACCCGCTCGGTTTTGCGCGGATTCAACGGGTCAGCGCGGTCTTCCACCAGAACAATAGGTTGAGCATAGGGAAGACAGAAAAATGCTTTGGCAAGCATTTGAATTTCATAGATAGTGGAGCCAAGCAACGGAATTTTGCGTTGCGAAGTGTTTTCAAGCCGATACGTCGTCTGCACGTGCCGCTTAATTCCATCACCTAAATTCGCGTAATTTTGACTAATCCCACGAATCATTGATTTCCGGTGCCCAAGTTCGGCAATGAACTTAAACCACCGGTCTTGCAGTCCTTTTGATTGCCGCGTCCCGCAAAAATTGTGAATCTCATCCAGAAAAATCAGCGACCCGTCAACATCTATGTTGTAAAAATAAAGCCACGGTCCGGCAAACACAAAATCGCCCCGGTCTTTACTCGTACCGTCTTTTTTGAAGGTGGATTGCTGGTCAGGCGTGAGTTCGTCCCAATACACTTTACCGTCGTTTTTCCACTCAATTTCCACTTCGCGCGGTATCAAATGAACGCGCGCTTTCACCGATTCCGCGTCCATTGAGTATTTATCACGGCAATAGTCGATAATCGCTTCCAACCGAAGCGGAAGATTCGTATAAAGAATTTTCTTCGTCTCCGGCAACAATTTCGACACTATCCAGTCCGTCGCGTAATACGTCTTACCCGTTCGCGCCGGCGCGATTATCACCGAACACACATCCGATAAATTCATAATAACCGCCTATTTTTTAGGTTGCGGAACGGAACCGCCGACTTGATTGATAACAAAAACGAACATATTAAAGAACCCTTTCGCGATTTTCAGTAATAGAATCGCGAATAACACATTGTAAGTAACCTCAAATAACCTTTGTAAAAATTCAAAATCAACGTAACATTCAAAAATAGTCCGGTATTTATAAATTTCGGTGATTTTCTGCCCGATAAATTGCGTCGTCTCCGGCGACAAAATAGAAAAAACGTAATCATTAACGAAATCAAGCGCGAAGCCGGTGAGAAACACAAAAATATCCTTGAAATAATCGCGCAAAAACCACGCAAGCATTATAAACGATATCAGTGAACCTAACCGCCAATTAAAAATCATCGGCAATATGGTGCGATAAAAGACATCAATGAGAATATATCCCAGTATCCCACCAATAAATTTAACGACGAACCAACGAAGAGAAGTCCAAATACTCGCTTTTAATAGCACACCCAAGCCGCTAAGCAAAGTCGGCGCAATAATGGGCAACAGAGCTAATGCCGATAATTCGTCCATATCTATACTCTGAATAAAAAGCGAAGTAAAAAAATACCGACCGTTAACGACAAAGCGGCAGAAATTAACGGCTTAACCGTCAAAATGACTTTATCTAACATTTCAGCAATTTTAAGTTGTCCTTTGTCCCGCCAGCCCTTCGGCGTAAAACATACATACATTTCCGGCAACTCTATATTTACCCCGCTAAAGCCAATCTTCGGTATAGCAATAGTGTAACACTCGTCACAAGAAGCATTGCCAGTATTATCTATACCCAGCAACTTCTTGGTCTTATTCAATGAACCACTAAGAACGCCTTCATACTTGCCCGCACCGATTTTCGTCAACTCCGCCAATTGTGATTTGGCGTCGCTCTCTGACGT
Source organism: Planctomycetales bacterium (assembly GCA_025997475.1). GTDB lineage: Bacteria > Planctomycetota > SZUA-567 > SZUA-567 > SZUA-567 > MS499-59. The sequence continues at coordinate 7,086 of BNUQ01000049.1, read as the reverse complement.
TTTCCCCTCTTCAAGTTTGCCCAATAACGCCTCTCGGTCTCCTTTAATCTCTGCCTCAATCGCGGTCGTATCATACCCCATATCCGGCATACTACCCAAAATCAATTCATAACCATCGCCGCCAGTCGTGCCGCCGTTAGTTCCATTAGTGCCGTTAGTTCCATTGGTGCCGTCTGCGCCGTCTTTGCCATCAGTGCCATTTGTCCCTGAAGTTCCGCCCGGCGTCGTTCCAGGCGTTCCGCCGGTTGGTCCGCTCGGCGTATCATCAGGCGGAAGCGTTACAGGCGGTCCAGGAGGAGTTGTTCCCGTCCCACCGGCACTCCCACCGGTGCTCCCGCCGCTCGTATCCTCCGGCGGTAACGTTACACCTGAACCAGTCCCGCCCGGCGCATCCGTTCCGCTACTTCCGCCTCCCGGAGTCGTCGTTCCACTGCCACCAGTCGTGCCGCCGATCTCTATCCCGTCATCGGTCCCACTACTACCGCCAGTCATCGTTGTCCCGCTATCCCACGCCTCTTGCAATCGTTGCGTTACTTGACTTTCGGTGTAATTTGCCCCGCTTTCCAGTTCCGCTTGAATATTCCGTAACTCTTCCGCCGCCGCATTTCTATTTGCCGCGTATAGGTCTAAATCAGTATAACCACCCATGTCAAAACCAATAAATAATCCGCCGTTCGACGATGAAGCCGATGACAAATCCGCTAAAACTCGTTCCTCTATCAATGAATCAAAGCCCCCAACTTCAATATATTCAAGCGAATCGGCGCGTAAAGACAAACCATTCCATAATTCTTCGTCAAAACTAATCAATTCAGGAAAACACACTAAAGCATATTGCCGAAGCGCGTTAGTCAAACTACTACCTTGCGCAATTCCATTAAAATCAGCATTGGTATAATAATAATCCATGTATTTATGAGCAAATTTACCAAGTTTATCCATGGCATCCTCATACGATAAACCGTCTTCAATCATATACTTATTCAAAAGGCTGAAAAATGCTTCGGAAAAATCATCCGCAACCGCGTCGGTTATATGAAAAACAGTAGTGCTGTCTTTGAGTTCTTTTTTAACATGAGATTTAAAATATTCATCAAACATCATTCCATGCTCTTGCAAACACTTCGCATCAAGCGCAGAAATTAAACCCAGAAGAGACGCCACCTCTAATCTGCCAAAATAAGCCTCATCGTCATCGCCGTCTGAATCTGAACGAGAAGCAAGAAAAAAATTACTGACTTCCTCTTCTTCTCTCATAACAATCACAGGATAAGCATCAGCCCAAACCATATAAGGCGTACTTGTTCCGAAGGAAACACTTCCAGAATAAAAATAATGTCCCGCCCCAGAAGAAGAAGCAATGCTATAAAAAATAGCATCTCTAATATGTATATAACCATATGAGCCATCAGCAAGCGTTCCCCAAGTGCCACGCGAATCACCAGTAAAAGCCACCAAAACCAAACCATTAGACCGCAGTGATGCTGCATCATAGAAGTAAGCCGCCAAGCAATCCGCCTGCGCAATAACCACAAAAATCAACACGATTTTTGCCAGCCACCCTTTAATAGAAGTTTTTCCGCCGCGCATATCGGTCCCATACATCGTGAACTGCCCAACCCGCAAGCAAAATCAACAATACCTTTATATCATAAAGTATTCCGGTTATTTCCGTCATACCCGCCGCTTCCGTAATTATTTCCGGTGACATTTCCGCCAATTCGTCAAACTCGCCCGCCCACACTCCTGTCATTAACGCAAATATCAATAACAACAATCGCATACTTGCCCCCTTTCAAAAAAATGCGCCGGCAGTAACCAATCACCACCGACGCACCAGAGGAATTTGCAACACCGAGCGGCCGGCTACTTCGCCACGTGGAAAATCTTCATGATAAACCGAACAGCGAAGATCGCCGCCGCGCCAACCAAAATAACCGGCGCAACCGCTTTAATCACATCGCCAAGCGCTGCCGCAGCATCGGTAATCATCGTCCCCAACCCGTCAGCGCCGAAAACATCCGCTAACGTAGTCGGAGTATCCGCGGCAAAAACGTTATCACCCAGAACGAGCGCGGTCGTGCCCGCAATCGCACACGTGCCAATGGCACGAGCGTGGTCATTCAACCACAATTTCAATTTGTTCCACATTTTTTGGTTCCTTTCTAAAAAAAGAAAAATGAAAAATCGGTGGCCAGCCGGTCTTTTTTAACGTCATAACTTCTTATCTGTCGAAAAAAATAGCGATAATCCAACGAATCGCCGCACCAAAAATATAACCGATTATTCCTAATCCCATAAACATTACGGCGGATTTAATAATGTCATTGGTCATAGTCATTCACCCAATTAAATCTTACGGAAAACTCCAACATCGTCGCATTACCCGCGTTTTACCGCGCAATCGGGATGCCGCCAGCGGACGATAACACCCGTCCGCTTCCGGCATTAACCACCGATTAGCGGCGCGGCAAACCGCGCCGCGCTCGGCAAATTTACGCATCGGCAAAACGCTACCTTGGCGCGTCCGCGATTTTTACCTTCACTATCCCTCGAAAATCTGTCGTCGCGAACGCGCGAATAAATAGATAAAACACTAACGGTTACCGCTTATCATTTCCTGTCGGCTTTGGTGATAATCGTGTCAATGTGAAACGGAAAGACAAACCGCTTAATAAAGCGAAAAAAACACCAAAACGCCGACACCACCAACAATAATGGAAATATAGATGACGTTACCGCCACTATCAAAGCGACAACCAACTCACCTATGTCATTAAGATTATCAGTCATTTCATCCTCACTGCTTGCTTTACCCCAATTTCGCAATCGTCAGAACGAACAAAACGAAACTCCCGATAACAGCGTAAAGCATCATTTCTTGCCCTCCGACAAATGCGGCGTCCGCACCGGCTCCGCCGCTCTTTTCAACACTCCGTCAATGAAAAATCGCATCTCAGGTATCGGAGAATTGTAAAGATTGCCGGTCGGCGCTCCCCGCTCGTCCCTCTCCTGCTTCGCTATGCACACCGGTATTAACACCGCATTCACTTCCACCACATCACCCGGCTTCGTATCGCCGAGTTCTTTCAAATCCGACAACCAAATGCAATAACCGCCGATTTTGTCCTGCAACGCCCCCATTTTCTGCTGTCCGTTGTAAGTGCTACCCTCGCGCCACTTAAACTGCCGCATTCGCAACATCTTGTCCGGCACACGCTCGTCTTGCGCCACTTCCACCAACACATACGACATTCCGTCCTCATGGTAGTTCCGTCCCTGCTGAGGATACGTCGTCAACGTCCCCACGATTTTCGCCTTCGCAAACATAACTTTCTCCTTTCAAAAATGGCGGCATCAGCGCCGCAAAAATTTTCTTGTTAACAAGAATTTGCCGGATTAGAAACATACAACTTCATCTCTTCCAACGCCCCGATAACATCTTGCAACTCAACCCGTTGACTATTGTAAATAACCCGTATTTCTACCGCGTCCATCTTGAACTTGCGAAAATAAAAACGACAATCAGATTCGACAGCCGCTTCATCGCTCACCTTTGCCACAAACATATCCGCTTCCGATTTTGTCGCCGACTCTGCGTTCTCGGCAACCGCCTCTTCAACCGCCGTTTCCCGCGAAACCGCTATCTTGGGCGCCGGCTGTTGATGCTCAAATAATTCCCGCATCGAATCCACCGTTATCTTGTGCAACGGCACCATCTTCCGAAACATCTTTATCGCTTTGCGCGCCATCGGCGTCGTTATCACCGCTCCACCGCACAATAACCCGTAAATATGCTGGCGCAATGCCGCGCAATCAGTGTAATCCAATTCGCATAACACCGTATAAGCACAAACATTCGGCAACCGGTCAAAATTAAAACCGTCCCACGCCCGCGCCGTCGCCATCAAGGCATATGCCGTTTTATCCGCAATACCGAACTTAAAACGCGCATAACCAAAAAAATCCGTGCCGTAATCAAATTCTCCAATTTGTAACTTCTCGCGAAAAAATTCCCGCAACTTCTGTAACTCTTGTCCCAACAACAACTTGTCCCGCACCCGACGATTGCATATCTTCAATATCCGATTACTAATTTCATTCACATAGTCCAAAGATTTCCGGTCATCGGCAAATTCCCGCAAATAAAATTTCGCCGAACTCTCCGAAATGCTGACTTCATCATTCATTGGTCTGCCCTCTAACAGATTTTTAACGCCGATAATTCTTGCTCAGCAAACATTGCGCATCCTCTGCGTAAACGTCTATCAATATCCCACCGCACGTCTTACGGCACAAACTCGACGACAATATCCCCTCCGCTATCCACCGATAAACCGTCCGCTCCGTCACCCGCTTGTGTTTCGCAAATTCCGCCACCGTCATCAGCTTTTTCGGCAACGCATTTTTATTGGACTGCTCTATCAGTTGCAAAATCTCTTTACGCAATAACTCGACGATTTGCTGGATTTCTGCCGGTTTCATCTCCGCCCCCCTTTTTCACTTTTACACGCCCAGCCAGTTGCCGCCGTCTATCCGAAACACCGGCAACCGATTATCATTTAGCGCAATCGACGCCAGTATCGCATCACGGTCATCTCGGTCCGCAATCTCGTCTTGGTCAATCTCGACGATGTTTTCAAACAACTGACCGACGTTGCCCATCACCCGCTCGCACAACAGACAGTTCGCCGCCGTTACGATATAAAGCACGTGATGCTTGCGCACCACCGACTTGCGCGGCGACAAAAAAAACACTATCTTCGACCACAACGACATTGACGGCTCTGAAAAAGTATTCATTCGATTCGTCCGATAAAGGAGAGCGGCAGTTGAACAATTTCATTTTTACTAAAAGTAAAACGAAAACCGCCAATGTCAAGTCAAAAATTTACTACAAGTAGAAAATAAATCTTATGATACTTAAAAATAAAGAATTGTGTGAAAAAATTTTTTCACTTTTAGGCGTGTCGAAAGCGCTGGAAGTGGCGGATTTATTCAATGTAAGTAATTCATTGGTTTGCAAGTGGCGAAACGGCTACGCGCATCCGTCACTTGAGACACTAAATCTTGTAATTGAAAAATCAGGCGTGAGTTGGGACGAACTGCTTACCGGCAAGGTGCCGGATTTGCAAAATATGAAAAAAAATGAAATTTACGACGATAACCTCAAAATTGTCCTTGAAAGTTGGAATGAATTAAGTAAAGAAGAGCGGCATAAAATTGCCGGCGAGGTGTTAGAATTTTTGCGCCAAAAAAAAGAAAATCCTGTGGGCGGATTTCAAACAATGTCTGCAACTGCTTGAAACAACTTGATGTATATCCAATTCGTCAAATGAATGCGTGAAAGAACAATATCATGAAAAATAAAATACCGACACTTTTGGTTGTTTTGTCCGCAATGCTTTTACTGTCAGGTGTTGTTGGTTTAGGTTATTATATCCATCTACCTGATGGATATAAGGTGTATTCACTTGCTATATTTTTTGTTTCTTTTGGTGCTCTCTGTTGGTTAATCGAATTGTTTCTCCCGGACTTACTGAGGGAATGGAAAGATGATTTTAGTAACCGCGCAAGCGAATACATTTCGTTGTTAAAAAATAAAATTCGGCTTAATAGATGGAATCGAAAAGCATACGAAAGGTATCAAAATGCCGTCAATGTCAAGAAATCTACATTTGCCATCAGCAATACGACTCAAATCAAGCCAATGCCAGACCCGCTATGCCCAACAATGGCAGGACATAAAGTTCGCTCTCACTACGAACAAGCAATAGATAATTTTCTTTTTGTTAGCGGAGTAAAGTATCAATACGAAAAAGAGATATTAAACAAGAAATATCGTTGCGACTGGTATCTCATAGATTATGATATTTACGTTGAATATTGGGGGATGCAAGGCAATGCAGAGTATGAAAAAAATATGAGATGCAAATTACGAATTTATACTGACAATAACCTCAGACTAATAAGTTTAGATTCAAGGAATTTTCCTGATTTCATATATTGGATTGACCGCAATTTGAGAACTCACGGGATTATTCCTCCATGGGAAAAATCAATTAGTAAAACTTCATCTGACAGGCAACGACTGGCGAACATAACACCGCAAAAAAACGCTATATCTTGCGAAAAATGTGGAGAAACAAAATTTTCAATTGTCGAAGGTAAATTCGGAGGCTATTTGAACTGTAAAAATTGTAAAAAAAATATCGGCGTAAAAGGCAAGTGCCCAAAGTGTGGCAACCTCAAGTTACAAGGTAAAAAAGATGGTTTTAATTTGATTGCTTATTGCAGTTGTCGCGGGTGCGGTTATTCACAAATTTACTACACCGAAACGTAAGCCACCAACACAAATAAGGGTGAATTATGAACATTGAAACATTAAGCAGGCGTAAAAGCGCCAAAGGCAACCCGATAAAAGTCGAGGGCGAAACAAGCATTAAACTTGAATATCCGCTTAAATAACCTCACAAACAAGCCGGCACATCAACTCCGTGATGCGCCGGCTTGCTTTATACCTACAACCTCAATTTCTCGCGACTAATTGATAATAATTTGTTCTACTCGCGACAGCGGAATGCCGGTAAAATCCGACACCGCTTGCGGCGAATGTCCGCGCGACAGCATTCCTAAAATCATCTCTTGGCGAACACGCTGTTCGCCGCGCTGTTCACCGAGTTGTTCGCCTTCCTCTCTCGCTTCCTCTTGCCACACCTCGCGCGCCTCGTCAAGGTCAAATTCTGCCGTCAACATACCAATCACCTCCGTTCTATGCTCCCGCAAAAAGTCCCGCAATATCCCGCGGCGTTAATTGCGTTATTTCGATTATCACGTTATCAGACAGTCCCTTTTCCTTCATCGCACGGGCTACTTGCAACGCTTTTAATTGCTCGCCGCGCCGTTCGCCGAGTTGTTCGCCTTCCTCTCTCGCTTCCTCTTGCCACACCTCGCGCGCCTCGTCAAGGTCAAATTCTGCCGTCAACATACCAATCACCTCCGTTCTATGCTCACTCAAAAAATCCCGCAACACGTCATTGCCAACGCACCAATCAACCGCCGCCGATAACGCTTCCGCCAACGGCT
>BNUQ01000048.1 GCA_025997475.1 Planctomycetales bacterium | reverse complement strand
TTCGGCGAGGAGCGCCGGCGCGATTTCGCTTTGCGGTCCGGTCAGCGGACTCATCAACACGCCCGCGCGCAAATTATAATTCTCAATCACCTGCCGCGCGTATTCGTAGTCGTCCCGCGTGGCGATGACAAATTTGACCTCGTCGGTCGGGCGCAAGTCCGCCAAATTGTTAAAGTCGCATTGGCGGCTCATTCCCGACGCCGGACATTTAATATCCATAATCCGAATAATCGGCTCGCGTAACGGCGCAATCGGCTTCGCGCCGTTGGTTTCGACCTGCACCGTGTAACCCGCCCCCGCGAAATACGCGGCTAACGCCGGCGTGTTTTTCTGCAACAGCGGCTCGCCGCCGGTGAGGCAAATCAGGCGCGTGCCCAACGGTTCGACCGCGCGCGCGATGTCCGCCACGGTCATTTCCTTGCCGGCGCCGACGTTCGCGGCTTCGAGCGTGTCGCACCACGCGCACCGCAAGTCGCACCCCGCTAAGCGGACGATGACGCAGGGCAAACCCACCCGCGACGTTTCGCCCTGAAGCGCGCGATAAATCTCATAAACCCGTAACGTCAATTCCTCGGCAAGTTTCATTGCGGACTAATTTCCCCCACGTAAAAATCCATCACTTTCAGCGCCGCGATAATTTGTTGCATATTCCGCGGGCGCATTTTCGGGTCTTTCGCGAGCATTCGCCCGACGAGTTTTTCCAAGTCGTTCGACACGCGCGGATTGAACTTACTCAATTTCGGCGGCGTCGGCGTTTTCAGCGTCATATTCAACACCGTGTTGCTGTCTTCGGCGACAAACGGCAGACGTCCGGCAAAATACTCGAACATCATTGCGCCGAAGCCGTAAATATCCATCACCGTCGCCGGTTTTTTCTGCTGAATTTGTTCCGACGACATATACCCGGGCGTCCCTTTGCGCTCCCCGGGCAACCACAGTTGCCACCATTTTAATTCGACTTCCGAAATGGAAAAATCAATTAGTTTCAGTAAGCGCCCGTCATATAAAAAATTATTCGGCTTCAAATCCCAATGCACAATTTTATGGCGGTGCAAATATTCAACCGCCTGCGCCAATTCAACCCAAAAACCGCTTAACCGGTTTTCGATTTGCGCCTTGACTTCGCCCTCGCGCCAGACCAGACCAAGCGGCTTGCCGGGGAAATACTCCATCACCGTGTAAGGACGATTTTGATAACTGCCTTTGTCGTAATAATGCAGAAAGAATTTATTGGCGGAGAGCATTTTCCCCAGCACGAATTCGCGGCGAAAAGCGGCGGTTTCTCGTTTGTTCCGGTCGTAGTGCATCAATTTCATCGCCACCGGCGCCGAATATTTCCGGTGTTGCGCCCGATACACCGCGCCGGAGCCGCCGATGGAAATACGGTTAAGCAACCGATAGCCGTCAAACTGTCGTCCAGTCAGGTCGTCGGTGTGCAGGCGTTCCGGTTGAGCCATAACCTTCTCCCAATTAACAATTAAAAATTAACAATTAACAATTGAGGTGTTAGTTGTCGAAGTTTCGCGAAGTGAATTTGAAAAATAAAACTCCACAATTGTTAATTGTTAATTGTTAATTGTTAATTGTTAATTGTTCTGCAAGAACTGCACCGCGCGGCGGAAAATTTTGGCGCCGGCGGCGTTGGCGGCGGCGGGGTCGCGCGTCCAGCGCGGATGTTGATACGGGAAAATGTGGCGCTCGGGATGCGGCATCAAACCGAAAATCCGCCCCGTCCGGTCGCACAGTCCGGCGATATGCCCGACCGAACCGTTGGGGTCGGCGGGGTAGTCGCCGCCCGTCGGCACGACATAACGGTAAACCACCTGCCCCTGCCGCTCCCATTCCGCCACGACTTCCGGCGAGCGGGCGACTAATTTGCCCTCGCCGTGCGCCGCCGGTATTTCGATGATTTCGTCTTTTTGCGCGAACACGCAAACGGTGTTCGCCTCGGCGCGGAGTTTCACCCAGCGGCACTCGAATTTATGCGAGTCGTTATGCGTCAAAGTCGCAACGCGGTCGGCGGCGGCTTGGAACGCCGCGGACGGGAGCAAGCCGGTTTTGACCAACACTTGAAAACCGTTGCAGATGCCGATGACCAAGCCGCCGCGTTCGACAAATTCGCGCAATCGGTCGCCGAGCGCCTGCGCCAATTCGACGGCGAGAACTTTGCCGGACGCCACGTCGTCACCGTAGGTGAAGCCGCCGGGCAAGGCGATAATTTGCGCGCGGGCAAACGGCGCGGGGTCGGCGGTTAATTGATTGACGTGCCAACGCTCGCATTGCGCGCCGGCTTGTTCTAACGCGAAAACCGTTTCGCGGTCGCAATTGGTACCGGCGGCGCGCAGAACCAGCGCGGTGGGCGTAGCCATAAGGATTCCTTGCAGTCAAAACGCAAATTTCGGCAGTTTTTAAGCAATAACCGGCGAGCGTCAAGCGAGCGTTTTAATTAACAATTAACAATTAAAAATTAACAATTAAAAATTGTGGAATTTTATTTTTCAAATTCGCTTCGCGAATTTTTGACCAATAGCGCCTCAATTGTTAATTGTCAATTGTCAATTGTTAATTGTTAGTTGTTAATTGTTAATTGCCCCCTCAACCGTCGCTCACGATTTTTCCGTCGGCGATGTGGATGCGGCGGCGGCAGAAGTCGGCGATTTTCGGGTCGTGCGTAACCATAATAATCGTGCGTCCGGCGTCGTTTAATTGTTTGAACATCGCCAAAATTTCGACGCCGGTTTGGCTGTCAAGATTGCCGGTCGGCTCGTCGGCGAAAATCACCTGCGGGTCGTTAATCAACGCGCGGGCAATCGCCACCCGTTGCCGTTGTCCGCCGGACATTTGATTCGGCTCGTGTTCGGCGCGGTCGGCCAAACCGACGAGCGCCAGCGCGGCGAGCGCCTTTTCGCGCGCCTGCCGGTTGCCGGCGTAGAGCAACGGCAATTCGACGTTTTCGAGCGCGCTAAGCCGCGGCAATAAATTAAACGTCTGAAAAACAAAGCCGATTTCGCGGTTGCGAATCGCCGCCTGTTCGTCGCCGCTCAACGTCGAAACGTCCTTGTCCGCCAAAAAGTATTGCCCGCTCGTCGGCGTGTCGAGACAACCCAAGATATGCATCAGCGTTGACTTGCCGCTCCCCGACGCGCCGATAATCGCCGTCAATTCGCCCGCGCCGACGGTCAGCGACACGCCGTTTAAGGCGCGAACTTCCGTCTGCCCCATTTGATAAATTTTCGTCAGGTCGCGCACGGCGAGGATGGTTTTAGGCATAACGTCGAGAGTTAAAAGTTGAAAGGAAACTTCTCCTTTTACCTTTTCCCTTCCAACTTGCAACTTTTAACTTTCAACTCCCAATTTTTTTTCTTGACAACCCCACGCCGATTTATCATAATATCACGGAATTTATGATATTTATTCTTTCAAGGAGAAAAAAATGCGTATGCAATTCTTGGGGCGGGCTACTTTGTTCGCGCTCGCGGCGGTGGTAGGGTTCGGCTCTTGGGCAACCGGTAGCGCGCGCGCCGGCGAGGAGTTCAAATTGCTGAATGTTTCTTATGACCCGACGCGCGAACTTTACAAAGAGTTCAACGAAGTGTTCGCCAAGTATTACCGGGAAAAAACCGGCAACACGGTTACGATAACGCAGTCGCACGCCGGAAGCACCGCGCAGGCGAATGCCGTTATCCAAGGCAACGAAGCCGACGTGCTGACGCTGGCGCTTGCTTACGACATTGACGAAGTCGTCAACAAAACCAAAGCCAACGGCAAGCAATTGTTACCGGAAAATTGGCAGTCGCGCTTGCCGAAAAACAGCGCGCCTTACACTTCGACCATCGTTTTTTTGGTGCGCGTGGGCAATCCGAAAAACATTAAGGATTGGAACGACCTGACGCGAAGCGATGTCAAAACCATCACGCCCGACCCGAAGACCTCCGGCGGCGCGCGGTGGAATTATCTCGCGGCGTGGGCGTATGCGCTCGCCAATAACGGCAACGACGACGCGAAGGCGCGGGAATTTGTCAAACAAATTTACGCCAACGTGCCGGTGCTCGATTCCGGCGCTCGCGGCGCCACCAATACTTTCGTGCAAAAAGGTCAAGGCGACGTGTTGTTGGCGTGGGAAAACGAGGCGTATCTGTCGATTAACGACGTCGCCAAAGGCAAAGTCGAAATTGTGGTGCCGAGTTTGAGCATCCGAGCCGAACCGACGGTTACGTGGGTGGACAAAAATGTGGAGCGGCACGGCACGACCGAAGTGGCGAAAGAGTATTTGAACTATCTTTACTCGAAAGAAGGTCAGCGGATTGCGGGCAAGAATTATTACCGTCCGAGCGACCCCGAAGTCGGTAAAGAATTCACCGACACTTTGCCGGAACTGAAACTCGTTACCATTGACGACGATTTCGGCGGTTGGGCGAAAGCGTATGCGCGGCACTTCGCCGACGGCGCCGAGTTCGACCAAATCATCACGGAGTTGCACAAGAAATAATTCCGAATTAAGAATGCAGAATTAAGAATTAGGAATTTTTGCGACTATTCTGCGGCGGGAAGGGGTAGGAAATAAAAACTCCGCCAATACGCCGTTAGGCGTTTAATAGACCAGTTCGACAACCAATTCGCGGCAAATTTTCGGCTAATTTTCCGTCCCGCCGCGTCAAAATTCCTTGCAATACTCTCGGTATTGCTTCGTCATTTTTCCTGGCGGCACGAAAAATTAGACACGAACATTTGCTCGCTCGTAGGTTTAGAACAGGTCTAATGTGAATAACCCCGACCAAGCGACACGCTCTATCGTCGCGCCGGTCGGGGGACGGACGAGCGACGGAAGCAACTCCGCAAGGAGTTGAACCGCCGTTCTCCAACCGCCGGCAACTGACCACTGACGACTTTTTTAATTCTTAATTATGCACTCTTAATTTTTAATTGACGTGAAAATGTCCAAGCCCAAAAAATCTCAATTGCCCGGATTCGGTCTCACGCTCGGACTGTCCTTGTCGTATATGTCCCTGCTGATTTTTATCCCGCTCACCGCGCTGATTCTTTACGCGGCGAAACTGCCGGCGGCGGATTTTTGGGAGATTATCGTCGATGAGCGCGTTAAGTCGGCGTTCAAAATATCGTTTCTTTCGACGTTTTACGCGGCGGCGGTGAATTTTTTTCTCGGTTTGATTATCGCGTGGGTGTTGGTGCGGTATCAATTTTTCGGCAAACGCATCATCGACGCGCTGATTGATTTGCCGTTTGCGATTCCGACGGCGGTGGCGGGGATTTCGCTTTCGACGATTTTTTCAAGCCAAGGAATTATGGGGAAAATCCTCGGCGTGTTCGGGATTGATATTTCCTTTTCCCGCGCCGGTATTGTGGTCGCGCTCATTTTCATCGGACTGCCGTTCGTGGTGCGCACGGTGCAACCGGTGATTGAGGAGTTAGACGCCGAACTCGAAGAAGCCGCCGCGTCGCTCGGCGCCAATTTTTATCAAATTTTTGTCAAAGTGCTCTTTCCGTCGCTACTTCCGTCATTGCTCACCGGTTTCGCGCTGGCGTTCGCGCGCGGGCTCGGCGAATACGGCGCCATCATTTTCATTTCCAGCAATATGCCCTACCAAACGGAAATCGTCCCGCTTCTCATCGTCAAAAAACTCGCGCAGTTTAACTACGCCGGCGCCAGCGCCATCGGCGTTACGATGTTGGTCTGCGCGTTTGTGCTGTTGTTGCTGATTAACGTTTTACAGGTCTATGCCAAGCGCCGGAGAAAAATTTGAGAACCGCTAAACTCAACCGTGAACCGCGCTGGCTGAAGCCGACGTTGATGACCGTCGCGCTGACGTTTCTCGCGGTCTTCATTTTCCTGCCCGTCTATACGATTTTTCACGAGGCGCTCGCCGCCGGCGTGTTCGCGTATTTCGGTTATTTTCGCGACCCCGAAATTTTCAGCGCGATTAAATTGACGTTGCTCACCGCGCTGATTTGCGTGCCGGTCAATACTTTTTTCGGCGTGCTAACGGCGTGGTGCGTTACAAAATTTGAATTTCGCGGCAAGAATGTCTTAATCACGATGATTGAAATTCCGTTCGCGATTTCGCCCGTGATTGCGGGTTTGCTGTTTATCTTTTTATTCGGTTCGTTCGGCTGGGTCGGCAGTTGGCTGATTGAGCATAATCTGAAAATCGTTTTCGCCGTGCCGGGGATTGTGCTCGCGACGGCGTTTGTAACGTTTCCGTTCGTGGCGCGGGAACTGATTCCGCTGATGCAGGAATTGGGCAAGGACGACGAGGAAGCCGCGATGACGCTCGGCGCCGGCGGCTTGCAGACGTTTTTCCGCGTAACTTTGCCGAATATCAAATGGGGGTTGCTTTACGGCGTGATTTTGACCAACGCCCGCGCCATCGGCGAATTCGGCGCCGTGGCGGTGGTGTCGGGGCTTATTCGCGGCGTAACCACGACGATGCCGCTCTACATCGAAATTTTGTATAACGAATATATGTTCAGCGCCGCGTTCGCGGTGGCGTCGCTGTTGACGTTGCTCGCGTTGGTAACGCTGACGGTGAAGGCGATATTGGAGCGGTTCATCGCCGCGCAACGTAAAATTAAGAATTAAGAATGCAGGATTAAGAATTACGAGCGGCGGATTGTGATTAAAAATTGCGCGCCGTAATTCGTAATTTTTGATTCGTAATTATTCGAGAATCACCGAACAAGCCCAAGGAACTAAATAATGAGCATCGCCATCACCAACATCAGCAAAAAATTCGGCGACTTCGTCGCCTTGGACAACGTGAACCTGTCGCTCCCGACCGGCGAAATCACCGCGTTGCTCGGTCCCTCCGGCTCCGGCAAAACGACGTTGCTTCGCATCATCGCGGGTTTGGAAGGTGCCGACGCCGGCGCGATTAGTTTGTTCGGCGAGGACGCTTCGCGCCAACCGACCAAAGACCGCCACGTCGGTTTTGTTTTCCAGCATTACGCGCTGTTCAAACATATGAGCGTTTTTGACAACGTCGCGTTTGGCTTAAAAATTCGCCCGCGCCGCACGCGACCGAGCAAAGCCGTCATCCGCGACAAGGTCTATCACTTGTTGCAAATGGTGCAACTCGAATCAATGGCCAACCGTTTGCCGACCGAACTCAGCGGCGGACAAAAACAGCGCGTCGCGTTGGCGCGCGCGCTCGCGGTCGAACCGAAAGTATTATTGCTCGACGAACCGTTCGGCGCGCTCGACGCGAAAGTCCGCCAAGAATTGCGCCGCTGGCTTCGTTTCTTGCACGACGAGATTCACCTCACCAGCGTTTTCGTCACGCACGACCAAGAAGAAGCGCTGGAGGTCTCCGACAACATCGTGATTTTGAATCACGGCAAAGTCGAACAAATCGGCAGTCCCGAAGAGGTCTATGACCATCCCGCCAATCCGTTTGTCTATGGCTTTTTGGGCAACGTTAATTTGTTTCGCGCGCGACTCGACCGCGGCGTGCTGAACCTCGACCAGCACGAAAAACAAACGGGCGGCGTGGATTTTTTCGTGCGTCCGCAAGACGTGGCGTTAAGTTTGACCAACGACGACGGCAAAGGCGTCGAAGCGAAAATCAAGGCGTATCGCGTGCTCGGCGGACGGGTGCGCGTCGAACTGCAAACGCTCGTCGGCGGCAAAGAAATCGAAGCCGACATCGAGAAGAAACAGTGGCAGGCGATTCGCGACGCCGACCGCGAACCGGTCTATCTCTTGTTCCGCGACGCAAAAATCTACACCGCCGCCGACCGGACGTGGAGCGACTATGTTATTTGATAGAGAGGTCAGTTGGCAGTGGGCAGTTGAAAGTTGAAAGTTGAAATCGCGTGAAGCGATTTTGAGAATCAAGCTCCACAATTTTTAATTTCTAATTTTTAATTGCTCTTTCACTGCTCACTGTTCGCTAAACTTTTTTAAGGAGATAAAAAAATGAAATCGCTAAAATCGCTCTTGCTTCTCGGCGTCGCGGTCGGTCTGTTTATTGCGGCGGCGGTCGCCGAAGAGTTGCCGTTAATTCGCATTGGCGACGGCGGCGGGTTGTGCGAGGGACCGATTCACATCGGGATTGAAAAGGGATTTTTCACCGCCGAGGGACTGCGGGTCGAAACCTTCAAACTCGCGCCCGGAACGGCGTTTGAGGCGATTGCGGCGGGAAAAATTGACGCGACCAACGGTTTATTGGCGACCTTGCTTGCCCCGCTGGTGCACGGGTTGCCGATTAAAATTACCACCGGTTTGCATACCGGTTGCAACAAGGTCTTGGTGCCGGCGAACTCGCCGATAAAAACCGCCGCCGATTTTCGCGGTAAAAAAGTCGGGGTGCCGAGTTTGGTCAGTAGCCCGATTACTTTTGCCAAGCGCGTTCTCGCGGCGAGCGGCGTCGGCGTCAGCGCGACCAACATGGAAGTGGAATTTATCGTGTATAGCGAAGCGGAACTGCCGCTCGCGCTCGAACGCGGCGCGATTGACGCCATCGCCGGCGGCGACCCGATTGCCGCGATAGCGGCAAAGAAAAATAATTTGACCGTTCTTTTTGACAGCGCGACCTTGCCGCCGTATAACGAACAATACTGTTGCGCCGCCTACGTTTCCAACGCGCTGTATGAAAAATCGCCGGAAGTCGCCGCGAAATTCACCCGCGCGATGCAACAGGCGTCGTTGTGGATTCAAAGCCATCAGGACGAAACGGCGGCAATTCAGGTCGAGAAAAAATACGTCCCCGGCGACGCGGAGTTGAACGCCGCCGTGCTGAAAACGTATAATTTTATCCCCTCGGCGCAGGGCGCTTACACGGCGTTTGCCGCGCTGACCCAAGAATTGCGCGCCATCGGCGTCATCGCGGAGGACTTCGACGTGGAACATCTGAAATCGACGAGTTTCGCGTTCGACTTGCCCGGCGGCGTGCTTGACCCGATAACCGAACGCTGACTTATCCACTAATTAGCACGGATTAAACCGATTTTCACAAATTTTTTCTCACAGAGGCACGGAGACACAGAGTTCCACAGAGAAAGAACGGAATAAAATTTTCTTCTCTTTTCTCTCTCCGTGTCTCTGTGGCTCTGTGAGAAAATTCTTGCTCTTAAAACTAAATTTCAGGCAAAGATAAAAATGTCCGCGACTCTCCCCGCCGCCTGCGCGCACACTGTCGAAATTTTGCCGCGCCTTCTCCACGCAATTCGTCCGCCGTTGGCGCTGGCGTTCAGTTATCAAACCGAGGACGTCGCCGCGCTCCATTTGCTGAAACAATTAGGCGTGGACGGCGTGGAAATTTTCACGCTGAACACCGGCAAGTTATTTCCCGCAATCGCCGGCTATCATTACGAAGTCGAAAAATTTTTCGGCGTTAAAATCACGCCGTATCATCCCGACGGCGCGGAGGAAAAAGAACTCGCGGACCTCGGCGAATTCGGTATGCGGGCAAGTTTGGATAATCGTCATCGCTGTTGCGAAGTGCGCAAAGTCCGTCCGCTCGCCCGCGCCCTCTCCGGTAAAAATGCGTGGCTGACGGGACTGCGCGCCGCGCAAGCGGTAACGCGGCAAAATCTCGGCGTTTTGGAATATGACGAAAAAAATCATCTCATCAAAATCAATCCGCTGATTGCGTGGAGCGACGCCGACCTCGCCGCCTATCGCGAAAAATTTTCTCTCCCCGAAAATCCGCTTTACGCTCGCGGCTTTAAAAGCATCGGTTGCGAACCGTGCACGCGCCCCGTCCGCGACGGCGAAGATATCCGCGCCGGACGCTGGTGGTGGGAAAATCCCGAACATAAAGAATGCGGCTTGCACTTAAAGAAAATTAACAATTAACAATTAAGAATGAACAATTGTTGATTGGTAATAAATCGGCGCCGTTTTATTCGTGCGTTACTTGTGTGGTTAATTTTTAATTGTTAATTGTTAATTGTTAATTGGAGGTAGCGGTGACCAAACTCGACCAACTCGAAGCCCAGAGCATTTTCATTATTCGCGAGGCGTATAAATCGTTTAAGAACCTCGGAATGTTGTGGTCTATCGGCAAGGACAGCACGGTGTTGTTATGGCTCGCGAAAAAAAGTTTTTTCGGGCACGTGCCGTTTGAACTTATCCACGTGGACACGGGCTACAAAATCCCC
Organism: Planctomycetales bacterium; assembly: GCA_025997475.1. Taxonomy (GTDB): domain Bacteria; phylum Planctomycetota; class SZUA-567; order SZUA-567; family SZUA-567; genus MS499-59. Next base: position 4,424 of record BNUQ01000048.1, on the reverse strand, counting down.
GCGATGATTGCCTATCGCGACCAACTCGCGCGCGACTTGAAAATCCGTCTCGTCGTCGGACAAAACAAACAAGCCCTCGCCGAAAAACGCACCTTCGCCGACGGACTCGACCGTCTGTCCTGTTGCAAAGAACTCAAAACCGTCGCGCTGAAAAACACGCTCGACGGCACCGGTGCCCGCCGCATTTACGACCCGCGCCGCGACGAATGGGAAGAAGTCGAACACAGCGAACCGTTCAACGCGGTGATTGTCGGCGTGCGGAGCGACGAGGAAGGAAGCCGCTCCAAAGAGCGCGTGTTTTCGGCGCGCGACCAAAAGAGCGAATGGGACGCCGGCGCTCAGCCGCCCGAATTGTGGAATCTCTACAAAACCGAATTCGCGCCCGGCACGCACGTCCGCGTGCATCCGCTTCTCGACTGGACGGAACTGAACATCTGGGAATACATCGAGCGCGAAAAAATCCCGACCATCGACATCTACTACAATCAAGGCGACGGCAAACGCTACCGCTCGCTCGGTTGCTACCCCTGCACCACGCCCGTCGAGTCGGACGCGCGCAATCCGCAAGAAATCATCGCCGAACTCGTCGGCGGCAAATTCCGCAACATCGCCGAACGCTCCGGACGCGCCCAAGACCGCGACGGCGGCGGCACGCTCGAAATTTTGCGGAAAGAAGGGTATATGTAGAGCTATTAAGAATGCAGAATTAAGAATTAAGAATGATTCCCGAATCGCGCTTGCGCAATTATTAATTCCGAGTTCTTAGTTCCGAATTAAAAACCGCCCGCGCCACAAGGAGAAAAAATGTCCGCGCTTGCAACACAAAATCCGAGCGGCGGCGAGCCGCCGAAAATTGATATCGACGCTTTGTGGGCAACGATAGAAAAACAAATTCGCCGCCGTCAAGAGTTACACCTCAACCAAGAAGTCGATTATGAAAAATTTTATCTTTATTCGTTAGTTGCGCATTCCACCGCCATCGAGGGCTCGGTGTTGACCGAACTCGACGCGCAGTTACTTTTTGACGACGGCATAACGGCGAAAGGCAAACCGTTAGTTGACCATTTGATGAACCGAGATTTGAAAGACGCTTATCTCTGGGCAAAACAACAAGCGCGCGAAAAAGCCATAATTTCCGTGGAGTTCTTGCAATCCTTGAACGCACGAATTATGAAGTCAACCGGCGGCGAGCATAAAGTCGTCGGCGGGTCGTTTGACGCAAGCAAAGGCGATTTTCGACTCTGCGGCGTGTCGGCCGGTTTTGGCGGCGCCTCGTATTTGAAATATGAAAAAATTCCCGCCGCCGTCTCGGAATTGTGCGGCGAAATCAATCGTTCTTTACCGGTAACGGCGCCGGAACGGGAACTATACCAAGATAGTTTCGACGCGCATTTTCATTTGGCGACTATCCATCCGTGGGTGGACGGCAACGGACGCGCGGCGCGCTTGTTGATGAATTATCTCCAGTTTTTTCACCGGCTAATTCCGGTGAAAGTTTATCAAGAAGACAAAGTTGACTACATCACCGCGTTGAAAACGACGCGGGAAACTGCCGACCTGACCCACTTTCGTTTTTTTATGACCGAACAATTACGCAAAACTCTCGACGAGGAATTAAATCAATGTCCGCGCCTGAACGTATGAATATCGTCATCACGGGACACGTTGACCACGGCAAAAGCACGCTCGTCGGGCGGTTGCTCGCCGACACCCATTCGTTGCCCGAAGGCAAACTCGACGCCGTCCGCGAAATGTGCAAAAAAAACGGGCGCGTGTTTGAATACGCTTTTTTGCTCGACGCGCTCGACGACGAACAAAAACAAGGCATCACCATCGACAGCGCCCGCATTTTTTTCAAGAGCGCGCGGCGCGAATACATCATCATCGACGCGCCCGGACACATCGAATTTTTGCGCAATATGTTGAGCGGCGCGTCGCGCGCCGAAGCGGCGGTGCTGGTCATCGACGCGGTCGAAGGCGTGGCGGAAAATTCGCGGCGGCACGGCTTGTTGTTGTCGCTCCTCGGCATTTCGCAAGTCGTCGTCGGGGTCAATAAACTCGACGCGATGCATTACGACGAAGCGGTTTTCACGCGTATTAAAGACGAATACGCCGCGTATCTCGCGGCATTAAAAATCACGCCGGCGGCGTTCGTGCCGGTGAGCGCGCGCGAAGGGAAAAATTTAAGCGCGCCGGCGCCGGACGAAATGCCGTGGTATCGCGGCAAAACGGTGTTGGAAATTTTGGACGGTTTTCAAAATCGCGCGGCGAACGACGCGGAATTTTTCGCTCTGCCGGTGCAGGACATTTATCGTTTCAGCGACGACGGCGACAACCGCCGCATTTTCGCCGGCACGATTGTCGGCGGCGCAATCACCGTCGGCGAGAATGTAACTTTTTTGCCGTCGGGCAAAACGTCGCGCGTGAAATCGGTCGAGGTCTGGAACGCGCCGGAAAAAAAATCGGTCGGCGCGGGCGAAGCCGTCGGCTTAACGTTGAGCGAAGAAATTTATGTCAAGCGCGGCGAAGTGATGATTAAATCTAACGAGACCGCGCCGGTCGCGGTCGCGCAAAAAATCCGCGCAAACGTGATTTGGTTGGGCGCGGCGCCGCTGACTTTTCAGAAAAAATTTTTGCTCAAACTCGGCGCGGCAAAAGTCGAAGCGCGGCTTGACGGCATCGAACGATTGTTAGGCGAAAATGCCAACTCGCCGACGGAACTCCGCCGCCACGACTGCGGCGCGGTGGTGTTGAATTTATCCCACCCGCTCGCGCTCACCGCCTTTGCCGACAACCAAACGCTCGGACGTTTCGTCATCGTCGATAACTACGACGCGGTCGGCGGCGGCATTGTGCAGGAAGTCGTCATCGACCAACACGCGCGAGAATCCTTCGACAGTTTCGCCGGCGTCAATCCGGGCGGCTTTGAGGAAGAATTGTTCGCGCTCTTGAAAAAACATTTCCCGCACCGGTTTTGACTAAAATTGTTCGATAACCGCTTCCGCGCGGACCGGCGAAATAAATTATCCAGCCAATCGCGCAACATCGGTTAATTTTTAAGCCCCGCCGCCCTCGCCCCGCCAAGCCGGTTGTTTGTCGGCAATTTATCGGTAAAATATCGGCAATTTATCGGCAATTTATCGGCAAGAGCGGAGGGCGAAAATTATGGCGTTCATCCCGAATTTTACGATTACGCCAACGCTGGCGACCGCGTTATCCGCCATCGAACTGTTGAAAGAAAACGTCAAAGGTCTGCCGATTACGGCGACGGTGTTGCATTCGCTTTACGAGTCGGCGCGGTTGCAATCGGTGCATTATTCGACGCAGATTGAAGGCAACCGGCTGACGCAACCGGAAGTCGAACAGGTGCTTAAAGAACGGGCGACGGTGGTCGGGCGGCAACGGGACGAGAGCGAAATCAAAGGATATTATCAGGCGTTGGAATGGATGGAACAAAACGTCGGACGGGAACTCACCGAGACGACCGTCAAGACCTTACACGCGCTCGTCGAGGGCGGCGGTAAAAAACGGGTTAAGCCGACGCCGTATCGCGACGGGCAAAACGTGATTCGCAACAGCGCCGACGGGGCGATGGTGTATTTGCCGCCGGAAGCGCCGGACGTGCCCGCTTTAATGACGGACTTGGTCGAATGGATTAAAACGGCGGCGTTGCCGTGTCCGCTGATTGCCGCGCTGACGCATTATCAATTTGCGACGATTCATCCTTATTACGACGGCAACGGACGGACGGCGCGTTTGCTGACGACGTTGGTTTTACATCAGGGCGGCTACGGCTTAAAGGGCTTGTTTTCGTTGGAAGAGTATTACGCCCGCGATTTGCCGGCGTATTATCGGGCGCTCAACGTTCACCCGCATCACAATTATTATTTCGGACGGGCGACCGCCGACACGACCGCGTGGGCGGAATACTTTATCGCCGGAATGGCGGACGCTTTCGCGAAAGTCAAAGAACGGGCGACCGCCGCTATCGGCGCGAAAGACCAGACGCGGAAATTGCGGTCGTTGCCGCCCAAACAACGGAAAATTTTATCCCGCTTCGCCCGACAAGACGTTCTGACCGCGAAAGAAGTCGAGAAAATTTTCAAGTTCGGCGAACGTTCGGCGCGGTTGCTATGCCAAACACTGGTTGAACAGGGCTTTTTGACGATAGCCAGCGAAGCCAACAAAACCCGCGCCTACAAATTAGCGGCGCGTTACCGGAAATTGCTGGAAGGAAAAATACCGCATTCAGAGTCGTAACGTTTCGCCCACCATTTTTATCTATATTTTAATTCATACAGTAATGATGTTGATGTTGTTTTGAAATTTATTTTTAGTTCATTAACCCATAAAAGGTGAAAATCATGCACTTATCTTCCCCCCCCCAACCTCACACCTCATGTAGCAACAAACACATCCCACAC
>BNUQ01000047.1 GCA_025997475.1 Planctomycetales bacterium | reverse complement strand
CATTCTACTTCAATTCCTGCTACAGCAGTAATATGGAATGTTGCGATGGCACTGCCGTTATATGGTTATCCAGCCCCTTTCAGTGATATGAAAAACATCATAATACTTGTATTGGTTGACGCTTTAATAATCTTGATTTCATTTATTATTATCTATTTTATTAAAAAGGACAAAGATGATATTGATAGCACAATAAAAAAGGCTAAAAAAATATTATCTGAAGGGAGAAACGAGGACATTCTAACATTGAGAAAAAAAGAAAATTGGAGCCGTTCTTTATGGCTTGAAGGGAAGCCTTATGCAAGATTAGAACTTGGTGAGATTGCAAAAAGGGCCGCAATCAACATACCGGACAGGAAAAATTTGGCGGAAATTTATATTGATGATTTAGGATGGACTTCTGTCTCTTTAGAAAAATATTCAAATGCAAAAGATTTTTTACAGCAAGGATTAAAATGTGCAGAACAAATACAAGATAATGATGATAAATATTATTGGAGTGCCAAAGCAAAAAGGCATGTAGCAGGAATTGAAGTAGAATGTAGAAATTATAACGAGGCCGAAAAATTAATGGAAATGGCTACATCATATTGTAATAGAATAGTAAATGAACAGAAAAAAAATGAAATGCTTGCGGGAATTTATTACGGGCAATCTATAATATTCTTGAAAGCCAGTAATGATAAAAAGGAGAATTTAGAAATAGCATTAGATTATGCAGAAAAATCGGAAATGTTAAGAAAAGGCGGTGATAAAACTCGTTTGGTAAAAATACATTCTTTAAAAGGTAATATTTATGAAGCTAAAAATGATAAAGTGAATGCCGAGGAACAGTATCGCAAAGGTTTAGAAGAATCGAGAGATCGAAGAATAGACGAAATAATAAAAAATTATTTAGGTCTAGCGAGAATTATAGAGAATAACGATGAGAAACGGCAATGTATAAAAAGTGCAAAAAAATTACTTGATAAAACACCGGTTCCTTATTTAATAGACGAAAAGGAAATGAAATTGATACAAATACATGGAAAGGAGTGAAATTACTATGGCAGAAGAAATTGTAGATATTTTTGATGAAAATTACCGCCATTTGGGAACTGCGACAAAGGCGGAAGCTCGAAAAAAAGGGGATTGGATACAATCCATTCATGCATGGATTGTAAACCCTCGTGATAGTGGCTATGTTCTTTTTCAAAAAAGAGGGCAGCATAAGAAAATATATCCTAATGCTTTGGATATTTCAGCAGCTGGTCATTATAAAGCAGGGGAAAAAATAGAAGATGGGGTTAGGGAAATATCCGAGGAATTAGGACTATCGGTTAATTTTACAAATTTAATACCTTTAGGTGTAAAACTTGATATCGGAAAAGCTGGGGAAAATATTATACATGAATTTTGCCATACTTTTTTATTAAAATCGGAATTAGAGCCAAAGGAATATGAATTTGTTGATGGAGAAGTGGAAGGCTTGGTAAAAATATCGATAGAAGATGGGCTTGCATTGTTTAGCGGCAAAACTAATGAAGTTATGGCTCATGGGATAGAATGGATACCGGAGACGAAAAAATATGTTCCGGTGGATTTGCTTGTAAACAAGGATTTATTTATACCTCGAATCGACCCATATTATTACAAAATATTTATTATGGCAAAACTTTTTTTAGGGAGAGAAACATGTTTAGCAATATAGACATATTGCGAACTATTGTATTGCTTCGTCACGCAAGATCAAATAAAAATGACCAAAACCGTCATGGAGGAAAGGGTAGCACATTAGTTGACGGTGCAACAATTGAAATTGAATCTGTAGTAGATCAATTATCTCAAATTCCGACTGAATTTGAGTTGATTTTGTATTCCCCTCGAATCCAATGCGAACAAACGGCTAATGTTTTAGGCAAACTATTAAAGATTCCTGTTATTAAATCACAAGAATTAGACCCAATATATTTGGGAGTTATTGACGGTATGTCTGATGTGGAAGTAACAAATACATACCCCGAGATCAGTATGCAATTAGAAAAATGGCGGAACGGTGAGATTGAAATCAATCAATTGAAGATACCTAAAATGGCTAATTGTCATGATTTCTATGATAAAGGGAAAGTATTCATTGAGAACATTATAAACTCGAAAAAATTTGTTATCATTGTGGCTACTCGGTCCGTTTTAGTATTGCTTATGAATGTATTATTGGACAGAAGTTCAAAAGTTGGTGGTAATTACAGAGAGATAAAATGGAAAAACTCCGAGTTTGCCATTTTTAATAATAACGGTATTGGCAAATATTTTAATTCAGATATTTCGACTCTTAGACTAAATGTAGTGGAGGTACAACATACAATAAGGGGAACTCTTGGAAATTTGAGGGGAGTTATTCATAATTCAATATTTCCCGCAAAGGGTATTGTGATTCTTGTGCATGGATATTTTACTTCAAACAAGTTGGGGCCTGAAAATTTATATGTGCAGATTGCGAGACTTTTTGCGACTTGTGGTTACGATGTTTGGCGTTTTGATAGTTATGGTGTAGGGGATAGCGATGGCAGTTTTGATGATTCGACTTATGGGTTGAGAATAAATGACTATAAGATTATTATAGATATTGCCCTAAAACAGCATAATAATATTTTACTTTTGGGACATAGTATGGGTACAAGTATTTCCATTTATTTGGCAAATACGTATCATCAAAATATTAAAACACTATTTTTATTATCTCCTTCATTTGGTGGATTTACTTGGATTGACAATCTTATTCCGAAAGAGACGCAAGAATTATTACAACAACATGGTTTTGCATATAGACGTACACAACGCATAACAAATAATTTTATTGAACAAATAGTGTCTGAAAATATTTATCAAGAAGTTCTCAAGTGCAACGCAAGATGTATTTTGTTTTATGGTCTAAACGATGAGTATTTTGATAAATTGTCCGTTAGTCGTGTTACGGAACATATGAAACATAAAACGCTTATAGAAATAAGTGGAAATGGACATAACTTCTTAGGAGATAGGATGATATTGTTCGAAAAAATAAAATTTGCTATAATGGGACTGTGAGTAGTGTTGCGAAAAGAATCGGCGCTCTATCCGTTTACGCTTCTTCACTATAATTAGAATTCTATGACTGTTTTTCTAATACAGCGAAAACTTCAGCAGTCGGCAGTCGATTTGCGCGTTGAAAAATTCAAAACGGCGCTCGGCGCGTAAGCCGATTTTCTTGGCTAATTCTTTGTTGCCGGTGAAAACGTAAGCCGTGTTGCCTTTGCATTTTTGTTTCAACCAGTCGCCGATGCTCTTGTAGAGCGCGGCGTCCGCGCCCATTCGCTCGTCGTAGGGCGGGTTCACAATAATTATGCCGCCGCCGCTTTCGCCAATGAACGGTGTTTCGCGAAAGTCGCCGGTGTAAAATTTGAGACATCCGTCCACGCCCGCCGTTTTCGCGTTTTGTTGCGCGGCGCGGACGGCTTCTTCGTCAATATCGCCCAAAATTATCGGCGCGACCGCTTCGGTTTTCGCTTTCGCCAAATCTTTGCGCCATTGCCGATAATCGTCCGGCGAGAAATTTTTCAAATGCTTAAAGCCGTAATTATCGCGCAATAATCCGGGCGCGGCGCGCCGCGCGATTAGCGCCGCTTCAATGGCGAGCGCCCCGCTTCCGCCCATCGGAATAATCAACGGTTGCGAGCCGTCATAACCGGTCGCCTGCACGATTGCCGCCGCCAGCGTTTCGCGCACCGGCGCCCGCCCGGGGATTTTGCGATAACCGCGGTCGGACAACTTTTGCCCCGCGGCGTTGAGAAAAATCCACGCTTGGTCGTCCTGCCAATTCAAATGAACGACCGCGCCGTTTTTATCGCCGTTGGAATTGGGACGCCGCCCGTGCGCCTGCCGCAAGCGGTCAACAATCGCGTCCTTTAATTTCAGCGTCGGATAGCGGGTGTCGGTGATGGAGTCGTTTTGGACGCGAGTAGTCAGCGTGATTTCAACATCCGGCAACAGCGCGTCTTCCCACGGATATTTCGCCGCCGCGCGGTAAAGTTCGTCCGCGTTGTTCGCCCGAAAATTCAGCAATTGATACAGGAATGAATACGCGACGCGCGACTGCAAACACAGGCGGGCGCAATCGCTCAGCGTCGCGACAAATTCCACGCCGGTCTTATGCTCGCGGCGCGGCGGAAAACCGCACGCGGTCAACTCCGCCGCCAAATAAGGCGCCAGCCCGCGCTCGCAAGTCGCCTGCACGGTGGCGGCGGTGGTGAATAAGTTGACGGACATAGCGGTTTTTCAATTAACAATTAAAAATTAAAAATTACAATTTATGTTACGCGAATTTGCCATCATCAACTCCGCTAAAATCCCCGAGAGGGGCTTAAGGTGAATAACGGTGAAGCGGCGATGCTTTATCCGCCGCGCAACTCGGGGAAAAGCGCCCCTGCCAGACACAACCCCGACAGGGGTTGAACTATTTGTTGAACCCCTCTCGGGGTTCGGTGATTGGAGGACGCCATCCCCGACCGGCGCGACGATAGCGCGTGTCGCTTGACGTTATTCACCTTAAACGCCTACGGAGTTTTTTAAGGATTTTTACTTTTATCAAGTCAGTTACGATTTCTTAGCGGCGCGTAACATGAGTTGTTAATTGTTAATTGTTAATTGTTAATTGTTAATTGGCTTTTTATCCGCGCCAGTTCGCTTTCCGCTTCGGCGACGAGGTCGGCGAAAACTTGCGCCATCGGTTTAATCGCGTCCATCAAGCCGACGCTTTGTCCCGCCATCACGCTCCCGTTTTCGACATCGCCGTCTTGCACCGCCCGCCGCAGACCGCCGAGCCAGAAATTTTCGACCAATAAAATGCCCTCGTTGCGCGTGATTTCGCCGCGCCCGATTTTGGCGATGAGGTCGATTTGCAATTTGGCGAATTCTTCGCCGGCTTTGTTGCGCAACGCCCGCACCGAAACCACCGGCAACGTCGGGTCAACCTGCGTGTTCGCCACCGCGTCTTTCGCTCCCGCGCGGACAAACGCCTCTTTCATTTTGGCGTGGACTTGACACTCTTCGGTCATCACAAAGCGCGTCCCCATTTGCACGCCCGTTGCGCCCATCAACAACAAATGCGCCACCATTTCGCCGCGCCCGACGCCGCCGGCGACGAAGACGTGGGTTTTATCACGGAATTTATACAGCACGTCCTGCAACAGCACCAACGTCGAAACCGGTCCGATATGTCCGCCGGATTCGCGCCCCTCGATAATCAGCGCGTCGGCGCCGAATTTCAGCATCCGGTTGGCGAGCGCTTCCGTCGCGGCGAACGCCATCACTTTTTTGCCGAGGTCTTTCATTCTGGCGATTTCTTCTTTCGCCGGAATCGTGCCGGCGAAAACGACGAACGGCACGCTCGATTTCGCCGCCAATTCGATGTGTTCTTTGTAGCGAGGCGCGATGGTGATGAGGTTGACGGCGAACGGCGTTTTGCTTTTCTCGCAGGTCGCGAGGTCTTTTTCGAGCGCTTCCGGCGGCGTATTCCCGCCCGCCAAAACGCCGAAGCCGCCGGCGTTGCCGACCGCTTCGACCAAGACCGGCGTGCTGACCCAACTCATCGCGCCGGAAATCAGCGGATATTTCACGCCCAAAAATTCCTGCCCCTTTTTCCATAATTGGTCTAATTGCGTCATTGGCGTTTCTCCTTTTGCGGGGAAAAATAGAGTCGTTTGGTAATCATTTTCTCACGGAGGCACGGAGGACACGGAGAAATTTCATTGAGAAATGCTCTATTCAATTGCCACGCGCTTTAGCGCGTGGTTAGCGTTCAAAAAAGAAACGGGCTTTAGCCCCAATAAACCGTTCGGCTAAAGCCGGTCATTTTCCAACACTAGCCACGCCCCGAAGGGCGTGGCAATTGAACAGAGCAATCATCGGCATTTTGGCAACCCGCTCTAACTCTCAATTTTTTGCAAATACGTTTCGCCGTCGATGAATTCGTCCGCCATTCGCATAATGCCGGTCGCGATTTCGGCGGTGATTAAATTTTGCGACAGCGCCCGCTCGACCTGTTCGCGGATTTTTCGCAACACTTCCGCGCCGCCGTATTCCACCGATTCCAACACGTAGCGAATGTCGTCGCCTGCAATCGTGCGGTCAATCAAGTAGCCCTGCGCCCGCGACGACACGTGCACAATCGTCGTGCCGCCGAACAAATTGTGCAGGTCGCCCAAGATTTCCTGATACGCGCCGACGAAAAAAATCCCCAATTCGTAATTTTCATTTTTGCGGAGCGGATGGAGCGGTAGCGTGTTTTTCACGTCGTGCAGGTCAACGAAGCGGTCAATCACGCCGTCGGAGTCGCAAGTCATATCCGCGAGAATTGCCTGCACTTCCGGCTTTTCGTTCAGCCGTTGCAACGGCATTATCGGGAACAATTGTTTGACCGCCCAGTGGTCCGGCACCGATTGAAAAATCGAAAAATTACAATAATAAATCGTCGCGGCGAGCGCGTTTAACCCTTCCAAATCGTCGGGCAGATAGTCGAGTTTCGTCGCGTATTTCGCGATGCGCCGGCAAATCGCCCAGAAAAAATCCTCGACTTTGGCGCGATTTTCCAACGACAAATGCCGCAAACTAAACAGCGTCAGCGCCTCTTTGCGCGCTTCTTGCGCGTCGTGATACACTTCTTGGAAATTTTTCGGATTGAGCCACGCGTAGGCGTCGGCGATGCGTTTCAACACTTCCGGCGGATTTTTCGGCACCGGCGGCACGACCAATTCGTTGCCGCCCGAGGCCACCGCTTCGACGACGAGTAACGAATGATGCGCCGTCATCGCGCGTCCGCATTCGGTAACGATATGCGGATGCGGCAAATCGGCGTCGTTACAAACGTCAAAAATCGTTTCCACCACGTCGGCGGCGTATTCCTGTAAATTATAATTGCGCGACGACGCGAAATTGGTGTGCGAGCCGTCGTAATCGACCGCCAAGCCGCCGCCCACGTCGAGGTATTTTATCGGCGCGCCGAGTTGGCGGATTTCGGCAAAAAAAGCGGTCGCTTCGCGGAGCGCGGTCTTGATTCTTTGGATGTCGGTTATCTGACTGCCGATGTGAAAATGCAAGAATTGCAAGCAGTCCAGCATTTTGTGCCGCTTTAGGAATTTGACGACCCCGACCATTTGCGCCGCCGTCAAGCCGAATTTGCTGAGCGCCCCGCCGGAACTTTCCCACATTCCGCGCCCGCGGCTGGCGAGTTTCATCCGCATCCCAATCAGCGGCGACACTTTCATTTTTTTCGCCAAATCGACGATGAGCGGCAACTCGTCGTAGCGCTCAATCACCAAAATAATTTTCTGTCCCATCTGGCGGGCGCGCAACGCCAATTCGACGTAAGCGCGGTCTTTGAAACCGTTGCAGACAATCAGCGCGTCCGGGTTGTTTTGGTGGGCAATCGCCAACATCAACTCCGGCTTACTGCCGGCTTCGAGCCCGAAGTTGAACTGCCGCCCGAAATCGACGATGTCTTCGAGAATGTGGCGGTGCTGGTTGACTTTAATCGGATAGACGCCTTTTAATTCGCCCGTGTATTTGGTGGCGGCGATGGCTTGGGCGAACGCGCCGGAGATTTCTTCGAGGCGTTTGCGCAAGATGTCGGTGAAGCGAATCAGCACCGGCGGACGCAAGCCGCGCGCGCGAATCTCCTTCATCAAATCCTTCAAATTGATTTCGGGATGTCCGTCGTAGCCGGCGAGACAGGCGATGCCGTTGTCGTTGATGGAAAAGAGATTTTGCCCCCAGTTGTTGATGCCGTAAAGTTCCGCCGCGTCGGCGACGCCCCAGCGTTCGAGCGCGTCTTCGTCGGTCTTATGACTTAAGCGTTGGCGTTTTTCCACCGGCTGTCCCCTTAAAACTTAAAATTTGCGTGTCGCGTAAATTTCGGCATTTCGCGGGCGGACGCAAGGGGCAGGGCAGTGAACGGCGAACGGTTTTCGGCGGCAATTTATCGCCGCCGCTTGCAGGCGTGAAGCGCGGCGAACGTTCAATCGCCCGTCGTTTTAACGGCGGGAAAAATGGCGGGAAAAATGAAAGGGCTTTCGCCCCAACAACCGTTCGGCTAAAGCCGGCGGAACGATTGAAACCGTAATTCGTAACTCACGTTACGCGGTCAATCAAATTTGCGTGGTCGGCGGTTAATAGCCCCACGCTTTAGCGTGGGGTAGGCGATTGAAAAAATAAGTGGGCTTTAGCCCAAATTATTTTATTCGGCTAAAGCCGATGATTTTTAATCCGCTTTTGACCCCACGCTAAAGCGTGGGGCAATTAAGAGCGGCGCGTAACATCAGTTCGTAATTGTTTTTCAATCAATGTTGCGTCCGCGCAAACCGATAGACAGCAGTTTCGGCGCCCAGCGTTTGGCGAACACGGCGAATTTTTCGAAACCGCCGACTAAAATTTCTTCGCGGTCGCGCGCCACGCCGTCCACGATAATTTTCGCGCATTTTTCCGGCGCCATTCCGCCGGCTTGTCCGCGGTCGAGCGCGCCGTGCGCGCCGCCGTTTTCGTCTTTGGCGTTTTGCGAAATCGCCGTGCGAACGTAGCCCGGCGTAACCAACGTAACCCGAATCCTCTGCGCCCATTCTTCCGCGCGCAAAGCGTCGAAATAACCGTGCAAAGCGTGCTTGCTCGCCGCGTAGGAACTGCGTCCCGCCGCGCCGAATTTTCCCATTAAACTCGTTATCACCACGATGCGCCCGCCGCCCGCGCGCATTCGCGGCAACAATTCTTTCGTTAACGCCACCGGTCCGAAAAAATTCGTTTCCATTATTTCGCGCGTCGTCGCCAGCGGCGTGGCGGCGGCGGCGGAACGCTGACTGACGCCGGCGTTGTGCGCCATAATGTCAATCCGCCCGAACAGCGCCCACGCTTGCTCGACCGCCGCCGGCGCCGCGAGCGTTTGCGCCACGTCCAACGGTAAAATCTTGGCGTCTTGCCACTCGCCGGCGATTTGCGCCAACGCCGCTTCCCGCCGCGCCGAAAGAATTACTTTCGCGCCGCGCGCGTGCCATTCCCGCGCCAACGCTTCGCCGAGGCCCGACGACGCGCCGGTAATCCAAACGACTTTGCCGGTGAAATTTTGTGCGGTCATACGCGCCTTTCGATTAGAAATTAACCATTAAAAAAACAACTTATCCACGCATCTATAAGTTTTTGAATGTTACCGGACAACTCTAACTTTAATCGGTAATGGCTGTCCGTTGACTTTGTCGCGCTTTATTATACCATCCCGCGCTTCGTTGAATTAGACAAGTATTTTTTCTCCGGTGATTGACGGTGGCGCACGCGAATGTCGCTTCTTAGCGACGACCGACGGCGCGACGGTGCATCGGAAACCCGCCGCGGCTTGCCTCGCCGTCTCGTTTCCTCCGCGCCCGCATCACACATAGAGCAATTACAAATTAAAAATTACAAATTACGAAACCGTGGCGTTTGGCGGTTAATTTGTCTCGCGCCGATTTTGCCAATTACTCCGCAATTTTTTAATAGACCTGTTCGATAACCGAGAACGAGCATATTTTCGGGCATAATTTTTCGTTCCGCAAGGAGAAATGACGAAGCAATACCGAGAGTATTGCAAGGAATTTTGACGCGGCGGAACGGAAAATTAGCCGAAAAGATGCCGCGAATTGGTTGTCGAACAGGTCTAATGGTAATTGATGATTTTCACCCCTAACGATAAGGAGGATTAGTTCTATGGTTATGTCGAAAGAAAACAAAACGGAGATTATGCAAAAGTTTGCGCGCGGCGCCAACGACACTGGCTCGCCGGAAGTGCAAATCGCCGTGTTGGGACAACGCATTCGCGACCTCACCGAACACTTGCGCGACCACCCGAAAGACCGTCACTCGCGGCGCGGTTTGCTCGGTATGGTTAATCAACGCAATCGCCTGCTGAAATATCTTCGCAACGTCAGCCACGAACGTTACGCCGCGCTCGTCGCCGAATTGCAACTCCGCGCCAAGGCGTAACCGATGAGCCGCCTGCAACTGATAAAAATAACCGCGTGGTCGGCTCGACAGCGCGAGCGGATAAGAAACCGTCTCCACGTCTGGTGGCTGAAGATGGATGTTCCCGCCGCCTACGGTTTGCTGATTGGCTGGTGCGAAAAAGTTAGCGTCGGCGCCGCGATTGCGGCAATTTTTCAAGGTCAAACTTTCGGACTCCTCGTGGCGGTTGTTTCTATGTTGTTGGCGTTCATTCTTGTTGTGCTAAAGGAGAGAAAATAATGGACATTTGGTATCAAGTGTTAATCTTGATTTTCGCGGTTTTTACCGGCGGACTATTGTTTATTCGCAAGGCGGAAAAAGTGCAAAGAGAAGCCAAGGACGCCAACGCCGACTAACTGTTATGTAATACCTAAATCAACTATCGAAAAAACTTTTTTGAGGAAAGCGAGTGAAATTATGGAAGAATTAAAACTGAATGAAGTGGCGGTGGAACGGGAAATCGCCGGACGGACGCTCCGCATCTCGACCGGTTTGGTCGCCAAACAAGCCGCCGGTTCCTGCGTTGTGCGCTACGGCGACACCGTCGTTCTCTCCGCCGTCGCGATGGGCAACCAAGTGGAATCGGACGACGATTTTTTTCCGCTCACCGTCGATTACCGCGAGAAAACCTACGCCGCCGGCAAATTTCCGGGCGGTTTTTTCAAACGCGAAAAAGCGCCCTCGACGCACGAAACGCTGACGATGCGGCTGACCGACCGTCCGCTCCGGCCGCTGTTTCCCGACGGCTTCAATTACGAAGTCATCGTCCAGTCGTTGGTGATGTCGTCGGACTTGCAAAATCCGGGGGACATTTTGAGCATCGTCGGCGCCTCGACCGCGTGTTCGCTCTCGCCGTTGCCGTTTAAGGGACCGGTCGGCGCGGTGCGCATCGGGTTGGTTGACGGGCAATTGGTGGTCAATCCGACCGAGACGCAATTGCGCCACACGGAACTCAACCTGACGATTGCCGGCACCGCCGACAGCATCACGATGGTCGAAGCCGGCGCCAACAATCTCAGCGAAGAAAAAATGTTGGAAGCGCTGTATCTCGGACACGCGCAAATCAAAATCATTTGCGAAATGATTAAAGAGTTGATGGCGAAAGCCGGCAAACCGAAAATGGAATTCATTCCGCCGGCGCCGCCGGCGTCGTTGGACGCGGCGCGCGCGCTCGGTTACGAGCGCATCAAAACCGCGATGCAAACGCCGTTCAAACAAGCCCGCGCCCAAGCGTATGCCGCCGCGCGCAAAGAACTCATCGTCGAAATCGCCAAACCGGACACGCCCGGCTTTGAGGAAAAAAATGTCAAAAAAGCGATTGACCTAATCCGCGCCGAAGTCGTGCGCGCGTTGATTAAACAAAACGCCCGCGTGGACGGGCGCGACCTTTACACCGTGCGCCCGATTGACGCGCGGGTTGACGTTCTGCCGCGCACGCACGGCTCGTCGCTGTTCACCCGCGGCGAAACGCAGGTGTTGGTGGCGATTACGCTCGGCTCGATTTTAGACGCGCAAAAAGTTGACGGCTTGCACGAGCCGCACGACCAGCAGTGGTTTGTGCATTATCAGGCGCCCGGTTTTTCGGTGGGCGAGGCGAAGCGTCCGGGCAATCCGGGACGGCGCGACATCGGACACGGCATGCTGGCGCAACGCGCGTTGCAAGCGGTGATGCCGCACGGCAAAAACGGTTTTGCCTACACCATTCGCGCGGTCAGCGAAGTGTTGGAAATGAACGGCTCGTCGTCGATGGCGACGGTGTGCGCCTGCACGTTGGCGTTGATGGACGCGGGCGTGCCGATTGCCGCGCCGGTGGCGGGCATTGCGATGGGCTTGTTGCAAGACGCCGGCGAAAAGCCGGTCGTCATCACCGACATTCTCGGCGACGAAGACCACTACGGCGATATGGATTTCAAGGTCTGCGGCACGGCGAGCGGCATCACGGCGTTGCAGATGGACATCAAAATCGACGGCATCGACCCGGAAACGATGCGCGCGGCGCTCAAACAATCGCGCACCGGTCTCGACCATATTCTCGGCAAAATTTCGGCGTGTCTGCCGGCGCCGCGCACCGAAATCAACAACCGCGCGCCGCGCCTTGAAATGGTGAAAGTGCCGTCGTCGTTCCTCGGCAAAATCATCGGCAAAGGCGGCGAAACGATTCGCAGTTTGCAGGACGAAACCAAATCGGAAATCAACATCGAAGAAGTCGGCGATTGCGGCGAAGTAACGATTTGCGCGCCGAACGGCGAAATGTTGAAACTCGCGGTGGACCGGATTAAGGCGTTGTGCGAAGTGCCGGAAGTCGGCAGAACCTACACGGGCAAAGTAACCGGCGTGCGGGAGTTCGGTTGCTTCGTGGAAATTTTGCCCAGCACGGAGGGAATGTGCCACATCAGCGAATTGACCGACGGCGCGGGTTTTGTGAAAAATGTCGAAGACATCGTGAAAATCGGCGACGTGATTTCGGTAAAAGTCGTCGATATCGAAGGCGAAGGCAAATTGCGGCTGAGTCGCAAAGCGGTGATTTTAGAAGAGCGGGGCGAGGTCTATACGCCGCCGCCGCCCCGCGCGCCCCGCGCGCCGCGCCCGCCGCGCCGCGACGGACCGCGCCGTTAATTATCGCGCCGCGTCCGCAAGCGTGTTTGTCCGATAGCATTTACCGAATAAAAAACGCCGCGTCATGCGGCGTTTTTTTTGTTTGACGCGTTTAACTCCATCCGCCGACTTTACGTCAATTAAGAATTAAAAATTATCAAAATCGCGTAACATCAATTCTTAATTCTTAATTGCTCTTACTTTCAGCACTTCGCATTCGGAAAAACGATGTCGGCGATTTCGTTGTCGCCGCCGCCGAGGTCGGCGCTGTAAGCGTTTTCGCCGGCTAAACTATCGACCGGCGGCACCGGGTATTCGCCGGTGAAGCACGCCTTGCAGTAATGGTCGGCGGGCAAACTCACCGCCTTCATCATTCCCTCCACCGACAAATAACGGAGCGAATCGACCTGCAACATTTTTTCCATTTCGGGTATCGTGTGATTGGCCGCCAGCAGTTCTTTGCGCGTCGGAAAATCAATCCCGTAATAACACGGATGCAAATTCGGCGCGCACGACAGGCGCAAATGGACTTCTTTCGCGCCGCAATCTTTCAGCCGCTTGACCAAACGCATCGTCGTCGTGCCGCGCACGAGCGAGTCGTCAATCAGGATAATCCGGCGCCCGTCCACCGCGTCGGGAATGGCGTTGTGCTTCAATCCGACGGCGCGCGCGCGTTGCTGTTGCGCCGGCGCGAGGAACGTCCGCCCGACGTAATGATTGCGGACAAACGCGCGGTCGATAGTCATCTTCCGCTCGCCGGCGTAACCCATCGCGGCGCTCCAGCCGCTGTCGGGAATCGCCGAAACCACGTCCGCCTCCACGTCGTCTTCGCGCCCCAAGTTCACGCCGAGTTGAAAGCGGACGCGATGCACGCTGTCGCCGAAAATCCGGCTGTCGGGACGCGCGAAATAAATATGCTCAAAAATGCAGTGCGCCGGTTTGATGCGTTCAGGGGGCGCAAAAATCACCGATTTCAAGCCGCCGTGGCGGTCAATCGTAACCATTTCGCCCGGATTGATTTCCCGCACCAAACGCGCGCCGACGATGTCGAGCGCCACGGTTTCGCTGGCGACGATGTAACCGTCGTCGAGTTTGCCCAGGCAGAGCGGATGAAAACCCTGCGGGTCGCGCGCCGCGATGAGCCGGTCTTTTTTCATCAGCACGAAACAGTAGGAGCCGAGAATGTGATTGAGGCAGTGTCCCAAATTGTTCGGCTTGCCGACGTGCGAAGGTTTCGCCATCAAGTGGACTAAAATTTCGCTGTCGGTCGAGGTCTGAAAAATCGAACCCCACGCTTCGTATTCGTCGCGAAGCACGTGGGCGTTGACGAGATTGCCGTTGTGCGCCAACGCCAATAAACCCTCGGAATAATCGACGACGAGCGGCTGAATGTTTTGCGCTTTCGACGCGCCGGTGGTCGAATAACGGACGTGCCCAATCGCGACGTGCCCCGGTAATTCGTTGAGCCGACCGCTGGGAACGGCGTGCGACAGCAGACCCATATTTTTGATACTGCGAATTTTTTCGCCGTCGCTACACACGATGCCGGCGCTCTCCTGTCCGCGATGTTGGAGCGCGTGCAACGCCAACCAAATGACCGACGCCGCGTCCTTGACGCCATACACGCCCGCCACACCGCAGTGATGTCCGTAGCCCATTTTTTACTCCTTGTGGAACAATTAAAAATTAAGAATTAAGAATTTTGGAGTTTGATGATTAAAAATCGCTTCGCGAAATTTTTACCGTCAACTCCTCGATGGTTAATTGTTCATTGTTCATTGTTAATTGGGTTAAAAGGGAATCGCCTCTTCCACGCCGAACATCGCGACGCGCGTCCGGCGAAGCGCGGTCAGCGTCGCGCCGACGCCGAGCGCGTTGCCGAAATCGTCGATGAGCGTCCGCGCGTAAAAACCTTTGCCTGCCGCGACGCGCAAGCGTCCGTCGCGTCCGTCAAAATGCAACAGTTCAAGCGCGGTGATTTTCACCGGACGCGGCGCGCGTTCAACGGCGATGCCGCGCCGCGCCAAGTCAACCAACTTCCGCCCCTGTTGTTTGAGCGCGCTGAACATCGGCGGCACCTGTAAAATTTCGCCGTGCAAAGGTCGCAACGCTTGCTCCGCCTGTTCGCGGCGGACGGTAAAAGCGGCGGTTTCGGCGATGATTTTACCGGTAATGTCTTGGGAGTCGGTGCGCAGGCCGAGCCGGAAATCGGCGAGATATTCTTTGTCAAATTCGTGGAGCGCGTCGAACAGCCGCGTCGCGCCGTCAACTAAAATGACCAACAAGCCGGTGGCGAGCGGGTCGAGCGTGCCGCCGTGTCCGACTTTTTTCCAACCGCGCTGACGTTTGACGCGCGCGACGACATCGTGGCTGGTGATGCCGCTCGGTTTGTCGTAAAGATAAACGCCGGCGTTCAGCAACGACCGCGGCGCGGCGCGAAACTGCGCCAGCAATTCGGGAAACGGCTTCGGAGAGAGCGGCGCGACAGATTCCATTTTTTTGTTTCTCACGAGAGACGGCAGAGTGAGAGTTGAGAGTTAAGAGTTGATAGTTGAGCAGAGGTCGCGCTTCGAGCATTATTAAAAGGGGCTGGCATAGATAATTGACAATATTTGGGTTAGTGGATACGCTTTTCGTGCGTGAAAATACGGCATTCGCGCCTGACTTCGGCGCAGACAAAAAAGTTACTCGATTTTTTCATCGCCGGAGCCA
>BNUQ01000046.1 GCA_025997475.1 Planctomycetales bacterium | reverse complement strand
GCAACGGCTCGCGCCGGATTGCGCAAACTCGAAACCTACCTGCGCGATTTTCTCGCGACGAACGACGTTGCCGAATGGTTCGCCGACCCCGTATGCCTGTTAAGAATTATCGAGCGCTGACCAATCCGCCCGCGCCGCAAGCCGTCATCGACTTGCAACATTGGATTCTCGACGGTCTCGGTCTGCCGCGCGACCTCGCCGCCGACTTGCTGACGCAATACGCGCAACTGCTGACCGGCATCAATATGCTCGGCGAAATGTCGCCGCGCACGCTCGACGCGGTGATGAGTTTCGGCGAGCGGATGTCGTGTCGCGTCGTCGCCGCCGTGTTGACCAAAGAATTCGGCGTGCCGGCGAAAGCGCTGACGGCGATGGAGCTCGGACTGCGCACCGACGGCGCGCACGGCAACGCGCAACCGGACGAAAATAGTTATCACCACGTCCGCCACCGCGTCAAAAACGAAGACGGCGTCGTCATCACCACCGGCTTTATCGGCGAAGGACCGGACGGACACATCACCACGTTGGGGCGCGGCGGCTCGGATTATTCCGGCACGATTTTCGGCGCGGCGCTCGGCGCGAGCGAAGTGCAAATCTGGACGGACGTCAACGGCGTGATGACCGCCGACCCGAAAATCGCGCCGCTGGCGCGGAGCATTCCGGCGCTGACGTTCGCGGAAGCGGCGGAACTCGCGTGGTTCGGCGCGAAGGTGTTGCATCCGGCGACGATGTTGCCGGCGATGAAATACAACATTCCGGTGCGCGTGTTGAACACGCAACATCCCGACCACCCCGGCACGCTCATCACTTCGCATTCCAGCGCGAGCGACTGTCTGTGCAAAAGCATCGCGCACCGCAAAAACGTGATTATGTTGACGATTACCTCGCCGCGAATGTTGGGGATGCACGGCTTTATGGCGCAAGTGTTCGCGGCCTGCGACCGGCACGAGTTGGACGTGCATATGATTGCGACTTCGGAAGTGTCGGTGTCGCTGACCACGCCGCGCCACGACAATATCGACAAAGTCGTCGCCGATTTGCGGACGTTCGGCGAGGTTTCGGTCGAGCGGGACAAATCGTTGCTGTGCATCGTCGGCGAAAATATGGCGGGCGTGCCGGGCGTGGCGTCGCGCATTGTCGGGGCGCTGGCGGAAAACCACATCAACTTGCGGATGATTTCGCAGGGCGCGAACGAAATCAACATCGCGCTGTTAATCGCCACCGCCGACCTCGACCGCGCCATCGCCGCGCTACACCGCAACATTTTTGAGTGACTTTTTCGACCGTCAAAATTTGTCCACGAATTTTCACGAAATCGAGCGAAGCGAGCGAACTTGCCAAATTAAGAGCAAGAGATTTCTCGCCGAGCCACAGAGGCACGGCGAGGGAAAAATAAATTATTCTTCAAATTCAACTTGATTGGCGCGGTCCTTTCATTTTCACGGTTGTAGTTGACGCCAATTTTTCACTCGCGGTTGCGGGTTCGCCGATAAGCGAAGAACAATGACGGATTAAAAATTACGCGGCGGTTTCGTAATTCGTAGTTTTTAATTTCGTAATTTATTCGCGGTTATCGGACAACGCCAAAAATTAACGAAGGATGACGCTATGCGCGACGCCGGAAAAAAATTATTCGCGGTCTTATTTGCGGCTTTGACCGTCTGCGGTTGCCAACATTCGCCGCGCGCGCCGGTGATGGCGTTGCCGACCGCGACCGCCGCCGGCGAAGTCGCGGTCTTGCGCAACGTGCAGTTCGCCGACGTGCCGGCGCCGCAAAATTTCCGCTTCAATCGCCGGCTCAGCCACAACTTTCAGGGTAGCGCCCTGCGCGGCGGCGTGGTCGTGTATGACGGGATTTTGACCGTCGGCGCCGCCAGCGACTGGTATCTCGCCGAAATGCCGAAAACCGGCTGGCAATACGTCAAGAGCGAAATCGTCAAGGACTACGACATTCGCCACGTTTTCGCCAAAGGCGACGAACTCGCGACGCTACGCATCTGGCGCCCCGCCGGCGGCAACGCGCGCGTGGAAATTGCGTTGGACAAAGAGAGCAATTAACAATGAACAATTAACAATTAACAATTGAGGAGTTTTATTTTTCCAATTCGCTTCGCGAAATTTTGATAATTAACACCGCAAATTGTTAATTGTTCATTGTTAATTGTTAATTGTTAATTTCCCGTCCCCTTGAAAACAAAAATGAACCTTCAAGACAAACTCTCGCCGCCGGCGACGGCGCATCGTTTTTTATACCGCGTTCCATACAGCGAGACCGACGCGATGGGGCGGGTTTATTACGCGAATTATTGGGTGTGGTTTGAGCGGGCGCGGACGGAAATGTTGCGCGACGCGGGTTTTGCGTATCGGCGGATGGAAGAGCGCGGGATTTTCCTGCCGGTGCGCCAATGCGCGGCGCGTTATCTCGGCTACGCGATTTACGACGACGAAGTCGAACTGCTGACGTGGATAACCGGCTTGCGCCGCGCGCGCGTCGAAATCACGACGGTGGTGAAAAAGGGCGGGGCGGTCATCACCGTCGGCGCGGTCGAACTGGCTTGCGTCGATAAAACCGGCAAACCGCGCGAATGGGACGACGAAATTATGAACGTTTTGCGGTCACGATTGGTGTTGCCGGCGGGCGATTAGTCAGGCGCTAATGAAGCCGTCCGCCATCAGCATCAGCGCTTCTTTTGACAGGTCGCGGTATCGGAATGAGTAAACAAGTTTTTCGACGAGTTCGCGAGTAAATGCCGTGTTTTTACCGCGCGATTGCGCGGCGTGGCGGACGGCGTCGGTGAAAATTCGCGCGGCGATAAGGGCGTTAAACGCGCCGCCGTCTTTGCCGATAATGCCGAAAGGACAAAGTTTCAGAATCCAAAAGGCGTAGAGCGCCGCTTCGTTAAGTTCGCCCATTTGCATATCGTGAAAAATATGGAAATAGACGCGGCGCTTTTCGACGCGCTCGATAATTCTTAACAGGCATACGGGGTCGGCGAACCATTCGGCAACGTCGTTCGTCGCGAGAAAATCGCGCAGGTAGGTTTCGAGTTTGCGCAATCCGGCGCGAGCCGTTGCCGCGTCAAGACCGCTGAAAAGAGGAAAATCCTCAGGTTGAATAGGCATTGTTTTTTACAATTGACGAATGGCTTCGGCGAGGACTTTATCGACGATATCGGGTTGACGGTTGCCTGCCGCCAACCAATCAAAAAAATTTTGTTCCGGCGGACGGAGGCGCTGATTGTGGTCGCAATCCTGTTGCCGGTTTTCCCAATAGCGCCGGTAGGCGTCGTCGCTCCACAGTGTGTTGGCGGTCATCGGGTTTCTCCTTTCGCGCGTCGAGATAAATGAGCGTAGGAATGAACCGCGACAAAGCAAGAGCGCGCGCTATTCCGGCAAAAGCGATAAACAATGACCAACCACCTCACTTCGCTGAAAATAGCCGTGTTGTGCGGCGGCGTGGGCGCCGAGCGCGACATCTCGCTGATAAGCGGCGACGCGGTTTTTCAGGCGTTGGCGTCCTCCGGTTCCGACATTGTCAAAATCGACCTGACCGACCGCCGTCTTCCGCCGCAACTCGGTGCGGTCGATTTGGCGTTTTTGACGTTGCACGGCGAATTCGGCGAAGACGGCGAGGCGCAAAAATTATTAGACCAAGCCGGTATTTTTTACACGGGAAGCGGCGCGGACGCGAGCGCCCTCGCGCTGGATAAATTCGCCGCGAAAGAACGTCTGCGCGCGGCGGGCGTGCCGGTGGCGGACGGTTTTCTCGCGCGGCGCGGCGCCGACCTCGCGACAATCGCGCGGCAAATGCGCGACCTCGCCTTGCCGGTCGTCGTCAAACCGAACGCCCGCGGCAGTTCCGTCGGCGTAACGATGGTTCGCGACGGCGACGAGTTGGCGGCGGCGTTGGCGAAAGCGTGGCAATTTGACGACGCGGCGTTGGTCGAAAAATTTATCGGCGGGGTTGAAATCGCCGCCGGCTTATTGGACGGCGAGCCGTTACCGTTGGTCGAAATCGTGCCGGCGAGCGGTTTTTACGATTATCAAGCCAAGTATTTCGCCGAGACGGAGTATCGCTGTCCGGCGCGGTTGAGCGCGACGCAAACGGCGCGGGCGCAAACATACGCCGCGCAAACGTGGCACGCGCTCGGCTTGCGCGATTTCGCGCGTATCGACTTAATCTGCGATAATCACGGCGCGACGGTGCTGGAAGCAAACACCTTGCCCGGTTTCACGCCGCACAGTTTGTTGCCGAAAGCGGCGGCGGTCGCGGGTTTGGATTTTCCGGCGCTGTGTTGGCGAATTGTTGAAATTGCGAGGCGGAGGCAGAGCGGAGTTGAGAGTTTAGAGTTGAAAGTTGAAAGTTGAGAAAGTGGAGTTGTCTTGAAAATGCGCGAAGCGCATCCTAATTCCAACTTCCAACTTTCAACTTTCAATTCTCAACGCTCTCGTAAATCGTGGGAAAAATTATGACCACTGATAGATATGCGCGCGGCACGGCGCGCGGCGCGGCGGTGTGGGCAAAGACGGTCGCCGTTTTGCCGCTGTTGCTGATTGTCGGTTTGAGCGGTTACGGCGCGTGGCATTTGTGGCAACGCGCGCTTACCGACGAGCGGTTTGCCGTCCGCAACGCCGCGACGATTGACGACCGCACGCTGGCGGCGGAGGCGAAACAGGAGTTATCGGCGCTCGGCAATTTCGCCGCCGGCAAAAATTTGTTGCACCCGCAATTGGCGGCGACGGTGCGCGCGGCTTACGAAAAAAGCGCGTGGGTGAAAGAAGTGCGCCGCGTCGAGCGCGTTTTCCCCAATCAGTTGGTGGTGGAATTTGTGCCGCGCCGCCCGTTTTTACAGGCGCGGGACGCCGGCGGCGAATGGTTGCTTGACGATGAAAATGTGTTAATCGCGGCGAGCGCGCAAACGCGCCCGTGGCTACCGGTCGTAACCGGCGATATTAAGGACTGTCCGCCGGCGGGCGCGGTTTGGCGCGACCTCGCGCCGGCGTTCCGCGCGACGCGGGCGCTCACGCAATCGAAAATCGCGGCGCAATTGCCGGTCAAAGAAATCGTTCTTAAACGCGCGGCGTATTACGACAAAGAGCGCCAAGCCCGCCAATCGCGCCCGCGTTTGGAAATCACCACCCACAACAACATTCATATCCTCTGGGGCGCGGACGACGTGCCGGGCGAAATCACGGCGCAAGACAAAATCACGATGCTGGCGCAACTCCTCGCACAACCGCCGCGCTGTAACCGCCGCTACCTTTCCCTCGATGTCCGCACCGCCGTGCCGGGATACACTCTGCGCAAGAAGGGGTAAGTTTAGAGTTGAAAGTTGAAAGTTGAAAGTTGGAAGGAAAAAGGGGAAAGGAAAAAAGGAAAATTTCCCTCTTTCCATTCAACTTTTAACTTTCAACTTTCAACTTTCAACTTTTCACGGTTTTACTTCTCGGCGCGGGCGAGGACGGACGGCAAATACTGTTGCAGACCGCGCCGGAAGCGGCTGATTTCGCTCGTCGAGTAACCGCCGTCGCCGCGCAGAATTTGCGCCGCGAGTTCCGCCTTTAAGTCGTCCGCCGCCGGCAACGTCGCCGCGCCGCCGCTGAACGCTTCGCGTTGCCGCGCCTCTTCGTCGCGGGACAACCGCGCATAATTGCCGTCAAACCACGCCATTTGCTCTTGGAATTTCGCCGCGTCGCCCGCGATTAAATAACCGTAAGCCCGCCGGCAAAAACTCACCGCCACCGCCAACCGCGCGCGGTCGTCCAACGCGCTAAGCAGGGTCGGCAATTCGCGCCGCCAGAACGCCGCCATATTGCCGCCGTAACGTTTTTCGTCGCCGCTAAATTGCGCGAGTTTTTGTCGCGCCCGCTCGGCGTTTAACAGGTCGTCGGCAAGGTAATAATTGAACGCCGTCGTCAATAAAAAATTCTCAAACGCCATCCGCATTCCGCCGTTTCCCGCGCGGCGGTCGTCCGCCAAAAGTTCGGTGAAATATTTGATGATGCTGTCGGTCATCGCCGGTTGCGGCGCGGCGATAACCAAACCGCCGTCGCTGACGATGGCGTCGCCCTGATACGCCAATTGTATCAACGCCAAATAAATCATTCGCACGTATTTCGTGCCGGCGTAAGACGGGTCGCCCGCCATTATTTCTTTATTGCCGAGCCACGCCCAATACAACGAATGCGCCGCCGCCAAGCGCCAGTCGAGCGGCGCGAAAGTCCGGTCTAATTCCAACATCGTCGCCACGTCGAGATTAAATTTTTCGCGCAATTGTTGTCCCATATTCAACAACGCCGCGTCTTGCGGCAACGTCGCGTCGTCGGGCGAAATCTTCGCCGCGCGGTCGCGCGTTTCGCCGAGCGCGGCGGATTTTTCTCCGGCGGTTTGTTCGGCGCGTTCAATCGCTTCAAGGAGCGCGGGTTCGCCCCCGCCGCCCAAAATGGCGGTCATTTCCTGCGCGAGATGACGGCGATACAGCGGATACGCCGCGTCGTCCGTTCTCACGATTTTGTCGAACAGCGTCCAAGCCAGCGCTTCGTAAAGCGCCGCCGCGCGCGGGTTTTGGCGGATGCCGGCGTCGCGCAAGAGGGCGATGCCGCGAAACACCCAATAGACGCGCTCGCGCGGGTCGTCGGCAAAAGACGTGGCGACGCCATACGCCAAATCCCACGCCATATACGCCCACGTATTGGGGAAATTCGGCTCCAACGCGGCGATGGTTTTATAGAGGTCGAACATTTCGTAATAGCGACCGGCTTTTTTCATCGCGTCGGCGCGTTGCCACAACATCGCGATAAAGTAGCCGCGAAAACCGCCGAGCAAGCCGTCCGCCAGCGCGTAAGCCGGCGGCACGCCCGTCGCGGCGCGCGCCCCTAACCGGTGTTCGGCGCGAAAATCCGCGAGCGCCGCCACGCGCCAGCCGGCGGCGGCGAACAACACCGCGGCGAGAAGCAAATAGAGGTAGCGACGACGGGAGGGAGGCATTGCGACAATTAAGAGTTAAGAGTTAAGAATTAAAAATTAAGAATTAAGAATTAAGAATTAAGAACTGATGTTACGCAATTTTATCATCAACGACTCCGCTAAAAGCCCCGACAGGGGCTTAAGGTGAATAACCCCGAGTGGAGCGGCGAGGCGGTATCCGCCGCGCAACTCGGGGGAAAAGCGTCCACGTCAATCTCAACCCCGAGAGGGGTTGAACTTTTTGTTGAACCCCTTCGGGGTTCGGTGATTGGGCGGCGTTATCCCCGACCTGCGCGACGATAGAACGTGTCGCTTGGTCGGGGTTATTCACCTTAAACGCCTACGGCGTTTTTTTAAGGATTTTATTTTTGTCAAGTCAGTTACGATTTCTTGGCGCGCGTAACACGAGTTAAAAATTACGAATGACGGCGCTTGATTAAACATACTTCATTTTCAACTTCCAACTTTCAACTTTCAACTTTTTATTTCGCCGGTCGGAATTTGGCGACGCGCCGTTGCCAGTCGGCGAAGTTTTCCGGCGACAAGACCTGTCGCATTTGTTCGGCGAGTTGCCGGTTGTCGGCGTCCATTTGCGTCACAAATTCCCGGCGCGTCTGCTCGGCGTGGTGGAAAAACGGCGCCAGCGCGGCGCGGACTTTTTCCGCGTCGGCGGGCGTCAGGGCGTAACGCGCGGTCAGCCGTTCGGCGACGCGCTCCGTCAGCGCTTCCGGCGGCGGCGGCGCGTGCCGCGAATGAAAATGCCGCTGGCAAAAAAACATCCCGCACGCGCCGATGAGTATCCCGCCGCATAAAATCAACGCGCCTAAAAAATAAATTCGCTTACGCATCGGCGTCTCCTTTTTACTCGTCCGTCCACGACAATTCGTTGGCATACGCGACGCTCCACGCTTCGGTAAATTCGTCGCTCGCCGGTTCGCGGAAATCCATAATTAACGTCAGCATCACCGTCGCCGCCGCCGCGAGCGACGACGCGACCGCCGCTTGCCACCAATTTCGCTCCTGTTGCGCGGCGCGCGCCGCGCCGATAACCTTGAACACGGAAACCGTCGGCGCCGGCGCCGGTGCGTCCCGCACCGCCAGCGCGAACATCGCTTCATCGAAAGTAGGCATCGGACACCTCCTTTTTAAGAGCAATTAAAAATTAAAAATTAAGAATTAAAAATTGTGGAGTTTTTATTTTCAAAATCGCTTCGCGCAATTTTTAAGACCATTCCGCCATTTTTAATTTTTAATTCTTAATTGAACGTTACTCCCCGTTTTTTGGCGATGGTTTGCAACCGTTGTCGCGCCCGCGACAATCGCATTCGCGTCGCGACGTGCGACCAATGCATTTGCGCGGCGATTTCTTTGGCGTTTTTATCTTCGTAATAAGTCAGGGTCAACACTAAACGTTCTTCCGGGTTGAGTTCGCTCAACATCTCAAACAACAGCGAAGTCGGGTTATTCTCCGGCGGCGCGGGTCTTTCGGTAAAATCGTCGGGCAACGGCGACATTTTATCGTCGCGCGCGCGTTTTTGCCAAAAACGCAAGCCGGTGCGGTTCGCCAAGCCCGCCAAATAGTGTTCGACCGGCGCGTCGCCGCGATAATTGTCCAACGCCAAATAAAATTGCACAAAGACCTCGTGGGTTAAATCCGCGTGTTCGTCGCGGTCGCGCGTAAAGCGCCACATCATTTTGGCGACGGCGGCTTGCCGCCGTTCGACCAGCGCCGCGAAGGCGGCATGGTCGCCCTGTCGCGCCTGCGCGACTAATCGCCGGTCGTCGTCGGAAATCGCCATAAAAAATTTCGCTTTTATATTAGTGTCAAATTAAAACGCCAAGTGTAACCGAAAAAATCGGCGAAAAATAAAAATTTTGACATTTGATTTTTAGATGCGCGGGGCAAAATTTTGGGAGCGGGGCGATTATTCTTAATTTTTAATTCTTAATTCTTAATTCCTAATTGGTCTATATGCCTTCCATTCGCGACAAAATTTTATGGGCGTTGCTCGGCACGGCGTTGGGGGCGTTGTTGCTGATTGGCGTCGTCGGCGTCGTCGGCTTCTCGCAGTTGCGCCGCGAGATGTTGGCGCATAGCGCTTACTTCGGCAAACTCGCCGCCCTCAACAGTTCCGCCGACTTGGGCGGCGTTACGCTCGAAAATTTGGCGGAAGCGGCGCGGAGCCGCGCCGTTTTGTTAGAAAACGAATTTGCCGAAGTCGAAACGCAGGTCGGCGCCGCCGCCCGGGTTGCCGCGGCGATTTACGCGCATCCCGAAAATTATCGCCCCCGCCCGATTGATTATTTGCGCCCCGACCAAATCGGCTCGGTGACGACGCATCTTGCGACCGCGTCGGACACGGACTTCGCCGCCGTTCGCGAAGAGGCGGAGTTGCTCGCCAATTTAGGCGATTTTTTACGCGCGCAATACTCCGGCAAAGCGGATAGCGATTGTTATTTCGGCTCGGAATCCGGTTTTATCATTCAACTGACGACTTCGCCGACCGACGTCCCGAATTTGAGAAACTATGACCCGCGCGTCCGACCGTGGTATCAATTGGCGAAAAAGCGCGGCGAGTTCGCGTGGACGAAATTATTTGTTGACTTCAATACCGGCGAATTGGCGTTGGGCTGTGGAATGCCGGTGTATCGCGAAACGGCGGGCGGGCGCGAATTGCAAGGCGTCGTCGGCTGTGCTTTTTCCATTTCCGACAATATGCGCGACACGCTCAACGGCTTGCGCGTCGATAATTCCGGCTTCGCGTTTGTCTTGGACGACGGCGGGCGGGTGATTTTGTCGTCGGGCGACGAAGTCGTCGCCGGCACGTTGTTGGAAACCGAGGTCTTTTTGCGCGGCGGCGCGGCGCGCAACGAATTGGTGCGGCGAATGACGCGGCGCGAAACCGGCAGTATGGAAATCGTCGATGACCGGGGCGCGCGATTGTTTGTCGCGTATCAGCCGCTTCGTTATCTGCCGTGGTCGCTGGCGGTCGCCGTCGCGGTCGAAAAAACGCTGGCGCCGACGCGGCGTCTCGAAGAAAAAATTCTGCGCCTCAGCGATTTGGAAGTGGCGCAAATCGGGCAAAGCGCGCGGTCGCTGGCGGTGGGCGCGGCGGCGATGATGGCGGTTTGCGCGGCGCTGACCGCGGGGCTGGCGTTGCGGCTGTCGCGGGCGTTGACCCGACCGCTCGCGGCGCTGTGCGCCGACGCTTCGCGGATTGCCGCCGGCGATATGGACTACCGCTTGGCGGTTAATTGCGACGACGAAATCGGCGCGCTGGCGCAAAAATTCAATGTGATGATTGACCGCGTCGAAGCCATCACCGCCGAGCAAACCCGCGTCGGCGCGGAATTGACGATGGCGGCGAACATTCAAACGCGGCTGTTGCCGCGAAATTTCGACGATTGGCAATACGCGAGTATCAGCGCGTCGATGCGTCCGGCGCGGGAAGTCGGCGGCGATTTTTACGATTTCTTCGCCATTGACGAGTGGCGCTTGGCGGTGGTAATCGCCGACGTTTCCGGCAAGGGAATGTCGGCGGCGCTGTTTATGGTCGCGGCGAAAATTTTGCTGAAAAATCACGCGCGAACCGGCGAGCCGTTGCCGGAGGTCTTTTATCGCGTGAACAATCAGTTGTGCGAAAACAATCGCGAAGAAATGTTCGTTACGGTTTTTATGGGCGTGTTAGACGGGCGCACCGGACAATTTTTATACGTCAACGGCGGGCATAATCCGCCGGCCATCAGCCGCGGCGGCGACTTCGCGTGGTTGCCGGTGAAAAAGTCGCTACTGCTCGGAATGATGGAAAACGTGCAATACGCGGTGTCGGAAACGGTTCTCGCGCCGAACGACATTTTATTTTTATACACCGACGGCGTAACCGAAGCGATGGATAAAAACGACCGGCTTTTCGGCGGCGAACGGACGCTTGCCGCGTTGAACGGACTGAAAAATTCGGCGCCGGAGGCGCGCCTGCCGGCGATGAGCGCGGCAATCGAAA
Organism: Planctomycetales bacterium; assembly: GCA_025997475.1. Taxonomy (GTDB): domain Bacteria; phylum Planctomycetota; class SZUA-567; order SZUA-567; family SZUA-567; genus MS499-59. The sequence goes on along the minus strand of BNUQ01000046.1, from coordinate 4,634 downwards.
ACTTTGTCGCCGGCGCGGAACAAGCCGACGATATTACGATGCTGTTTTTGCAACGACGAAATAAGCGTTGAAAGTTGAAAGTTGAAAGTTGAGAATTAAGATGAAAGTCCTACTCTCCAAACTTTGAACTTTTAACGTTCAACTCTAAACGAAGGGAGAATGACGATGGATTACACGCCGTTAGTAATGGAACACTTTGAAAACCCGCGTAATGTCGGCGTCGTCGAAAACCCCGACGGCGTCGGGATGGTCGGCAATCCGGTTTGCGGCGATATGATGAAAATTTCCATCAAAGTCGCGGACGGCAAAATCGCCGATTGCAAATTCAAGACGCTTGGTTGCGGTGCGGCGATTGCCACCAGCAGTATGACCACCGAACTCGCGAAGGGCTTGACGCTCGACGAGGGCGAAAAATTGACGCGCGAGCAAGTCGCCGCGGCGTTAGGCGGTCTGCCGCCGGAAAAGATGCACTGCTCGAACCTCGCCGCCGACGGACTGCACGCGGCAATCAAGGACTACCGGAGCAAACAGGCGTAAAGAGTGTGGGCTGTGGGCAGTGAACCGAGGGCAGGGTAAAACAATGAAAGTCGCAATTTTAATTCCCGCTTACAACGAAGCCGCCTACATCGGCGACGTGGTGGCGCAGTGCCGTGAGCGCGTGCCGGAGTTGTTAGTGTTCGACGACGGCTCGACCGACGCCACGGTCGCGGTCGCGCGCGCCGCCGGCGCCGAGGTGGTCGCGCACGCGCGCAACCTCGGCAAAGGGCAAACGTTGTTCGACGGCTTGAACCTGCTCGCCGAGCGCGGCTACGACGCGGTGTTGTGTCTCGACGCCGACGGGCAACACGCGCCCGCCGAAATTCCGTTATTTATTCGGGCGGGAGACGACGCGGACTTCGTGATTGGCAACCGGATGCAGGAACGCCAAACGATGCCGCTCGTGCGTTGGTGGACCAACGTCGTTACCAGTCGGGTGATTTCGTGGTTGGGCAAATGCCGCGTCCACGACAGTCAGGTCGGCTACCGGCTCGTGCGCTGCGCCGCGTGGCGAAAAATCCGCGATAAAATTATCAGCCGCAATTTTGAATTTGAGGGCGAAATGTTGGTGATGGCGGGACGCGCCGGACTGCGCGTCGCCGAAGTGTCGGTGCGCACGATTTACGGCACGGAAACCAGCCAAATCAATCCGCTCCTCGACACGTGGCGTTTTATCAAAATGGCGTGGCGGTTGCTGAAAAACCGCGATTAACCGGAGACGACAATGTCGATTGCCGACGACCAAGAAAAAATCAAACAAGCCGCCTACGCGGAAGCGCGGCGCTATATGAGCAACGCCGAAGCCGTGTTGGAAAAAACCGCCCGCGACGGCAAATTTTACGCCGACGCCAAATACGTGCGAATGGCAAGCGGCACGGCGTATTTAGCCGTGCTGTTGGCGTTTGACGCTTATTTGCAATTAAAAGGCGTGGCGTTGCCGAAAAAGAAGCGGCTGTCGATTGATTTTTACCAAAATTATTTGGGCAAACTCAACGGCAAACTGTTGGACTTGCTCAATAACGCTTACGACACGTTGCATCTTGCCGGTTATTACGACGGCAATAAAAGCGCGAAAGTCATCCGCGACGGATTCGACACCGCTTATGAAATCATTGATACCATCAAGCCCCAAACGGAACTGCCGCCGGACGCGCTTAAATCGTCGTGGTGGGAAAAACTGCGGCTGTTGTTGGCGTGATGATTTTGCCGCCCGTAATTCGTAACTTTCCCGCCGGGCGAGAAAAATGGAGTAAATGTTATGTATGACCCGCTCTCGCCGCTTCCCGCCGATTTTATCAACGACGCCGAAATTATGGCGACGTTGGCGTATGCCGCCGCGAAAAAATCCGACCGCGGACTAATCGACGACCTTTTGGCAAAGGCGGCGACCGCCGGCGGCTTGACGCATCGGGAAGCGCTCGTGCTGTTGGACTGCGATTTACCGGATATGAACGAAAAAATTTTCGCGACGGCAATGGCGGTCAAACAACAACTTTACGGCAAGCGCATCGTGATGTTCGCGCCGTTGTATCTGTCGAACCACTGCGTCAACGGTTGCGTCTATTGCCCCTATCACCGCCAAAACTCCCACATTCGTCGCGTCAAATTGTCGCCGGACGCCATCCGCCGCGAAGTCGTCGCGCTCCAAGATATGGGACACAAGCGGCTGTTGCTCGAAACCGGCGAAGACCCCGTCAATAGTCCGCTCGAATATGTGCTGGAAAGCATCGCCACGATTTACGCCATCAAACATAAAAACGGCGCGATTCGCCGCGTCAACGTCAATATCGCCGCGACCACGGTGGAAAATTATCGCCGCCTGCACGCCGCCGGCATCGGCACCTACGCGCTGTTTCAAGAGACCTACCACCGCGCCGCCTACGCCGCGCTTCACCCGACCGGACCGAAAAGCGACTACGATTATCACGCCACGGCGCTCGACCGCGCGATGGACGCCGGTATCGACGACGTCGGCGGCGGCGTGTTATACGGGCTGAATTTGTATCGCTACGATTTCGTCGGACAACTTCTGCACGCCGAACATCTCGAAGCGGCGAAAGGCGTCGGACCGCACACGCTTAGCGTGCCGCGCGTGCGCCCCGCCGACGACATCGACGCGGGCGCGTTCCCGAACGCGATTGACGACGACACGTTTGCGAAAATCGTCGCGGTGTTGCGCTTGGCGGCACCCTACACCGGCATCATTATTTCGACGCGCGAAGCGGCGGCGGCGCGGGAGCGGGTGTTGCGCGTGGGCGTGTCGCAAATCAGCGGCGGCTCGCGCACCAGCGTCGGCGGCTACGCCGAGGAAGAAAAGAGCGCGGACAACTCGGCGCAGTTTGACGTAAGCGACCGCCGCTCGCTCGACGAGGTGGTGAAATGGTTGATGGATTTGGGCTACGTGCCGAGTTTCTGCACGGCGTGTTATCGCGAGGGGCGCACCGGCGACCGGTTTATGACGTTGGTTAAATCGGGGCAAATCGCGAATTGTTGCCAGCCGAACGCGCTGATGACGTTGGCGGAATATCTGCAAGATTACGCCGCGCCCGCCACGCGCGAACTCGGCGAAAAATTGCTCGCCGCCGAATTGACGAAAATTCCCCGCGAAGCCACGCGCCGCCTCGCCGAAGAAAATCTGTTGGCGATTCGCCACGGCAAACGGGATTTTCGGTTTTAACAAAGTGGTTAAGAACTTATGTTACGCGCGCCAAGAAATCGTAACTGACTTGATAAAAGTAAAAATCCTTAAAAACGCCGTAGGCGTTTAAGGTGAATAACGTCAAGCGACACGTTCTATCGTCGCGCCGGTCGGGGATAACGCCGCCCAATCACCGAACCCCGACAGGGGGTCAACCATCGTTCAACCCCTGTCGGGGTTGTGTCTAATGGGGACGCTTTTCCCCGAGTTACGCGGCGGTCGCCGCTCCACCGTTATTCACATTAAGCCCCGGTCGGGGCTTTTAGTGGAAACACTCTCGCGGTCGCGCGGTTGCTCTATTCAATTGCCACGCCCTTTAGGGCGTGGTGGGCGGTTAAAAAAAGAAAGGGCTTTAGCCCCAATAAACCCTTCGGCTAAAGCCGGTCATTTTCTATCGCTAACCCCGCGCTAAAGCGCGGGGCAATTGAATAGAGCATTTTCAAGCGGTATTTCTTCGAGTCTTCCGTGCCGTCTCCGTGATAAACAAAAAAAGTTAAGACACAGGTCTAATCCTTCCCGCCAAGAGGTTCTTAATCGCCAGCGGCAATCACTTGGTCTTACCCTATAGTTGTTCGTAAAAATTTTCGCTTTTGCAGCGAAAATCTATCGCGCCAATCGGGATTTGACAGCGCCGCGTTTGCGCCATAGAATTACGCGGGTTCGGCGCGGCGGTCGCGCTATTTTTTTTAGTGGGAGAAGCAAATGAAAAGTTTCTTGGTGGCGGTGTGTGCGTTAATGGTGTTTAGTGGCGCGATTTTTAGCGCCGAGGTGATTTTCCCGAAGGAAACGCCCGCTCTGTCGATTACGTTTCCGCAGGATTGGAAAGTCGAAGTGGAGGATGTCTTGTCGGCGACGTCGGCGGACGAAAGTTGCGGAGTGGTCATTCTGAGCGTCGCGGCGGACGATTTTGTCGCGGCAATGGAAGGACTGGCGCCGGAACTGGACAAAATCGTGAAAAATTTTGAGACCAAGCAGGAATGGAGTCAAGAACCGGTTGACCTCAACGGCTTTCATGCGTGGCTGTCCGAAGGCACCGGCGAAATGGACGGCGACGCGGTAAATGTCAGCGTCTTACTCGTCGTGAAAGAAGGTAGCGGCATCGCGTCGTTAATTCTGAGTTTCTCCACCGACGAATCCGAAAAAGTTCACGCCCAAGCGATAGAAAGCATCGTCAAATCGTTGAAACCGGCAAAATAATGCGGCGCCGCTTGTTTAGCAAATATCCCGCTTGCGCACCGCAAGCGGGATATTTATTGGGTCAAAAGACACTTAATCCGCTGAATATCTTTTGGGGCTGTCCTAGATAATTGACAATATTTGGGTTAGTGGATACGCTTTTCGTGCGTGAAAATACGGCATTCGCGCCTGACTTCGGCGCAGACAAAAAAGTTACTCGATT
>BNUQ01000045.1 GCA_025997475.1 Planctomycetales bacterium | reverse complement strand
GACGCCCTGCCTGTCCAAACCGCTGACGCCGGAAAAATTGCGCGCGGCGCTCGAAGAATTGACCGGCGCGATGCTGGCGCAAACGACCGAAGCGTTAGTCGTGCCGGATTATCACGGCAAAAAAATCTTGGTCGCCGAGGATATCAAAGTGAACCGGCAGGTTATCCGGCATTACTTCGCGGCGACGAACGCCGAACTGTTTTTCGCCGAGAACGGCGCCGAAGCGGTGCAAGCGTTTGCGGCGCATCGCGACGAATTGGCGTTGATTTTGATGGACGTGCAGATGCCGGAAATGGACGGCTACGAAGCGACGCGGCGGATTAGAGCGCTCGAAGCCGAACGCGCGGCGGCGGGCGAGAATTTCTCGCCGGTAACGATTTTCGCGATGACGGCGAACGTGTTTCGGGAAGATGTCGAAAAGGCGCTCGCGGCGGGAATGGACGGACATTTCGGCAAACCGGTTGACCGCAAAAAAATGTATGCCACGCTGAATAAATATCTGGCGACGAACGAGGCGGGGCAATCAACGGCGGAAGAACCGGCGGCGGAAAAAACGGAACCGGCGTCGCCGGTGACGGCGTCGCCGGTGACGGCGTCGCCGGTGACGGCGCCACCGGCGACGGTGACGGAAGCGGCGGCTTCGATTTTGGCAAAAACGCCCGCGCCGAGCGCGGCGGCGGCGTTAATGCCGTAAAGCGCCGAGCTCGGCGCGGGCGTTTTACGGCATTAACGTCGCCGCCGCGCTTGAACGTTTCGCCCTGCGGGAAATTTATTGGGAAATGATTAAGGAATTTCCGCCGGACCCGACTTACGCGCAAATGACGGAAGCGGTGCAAAACGGCGACCGCGCGACGGCGCAACGGTTCGCGCACTCGCTTAAAGGCGTCGCCGCCAATATGGCGTTCGACCCGCTCTACACGCTGATTGCCGCCGTGGAAAAGGACTTGAAAACGGTTTTCGTGCCGCCGTCCGACCCGCGCTGGGCGGCAATCGACACAACGTATCGCGCGACGGTCGCGACCATCGAAAAAATCGTCGCGAATCCGGAGTTGTTGCCGGAGACGGGGAATTAAAATCAACGAAAAAGGACTTGGCGAAAAATGCTTAAAAAACTACGTTTGTATCTTGAAACATCTATTTTCAACTGCTTGTTTGACGACCATAAACCGGCGGAAAAAGCGGATACTTGGCGATTGTGGGACGAGATAAAAACCGGCAAATACGAGGCGGTTGTCAGCGATATCGCCATTGCGGAAATAGAAAATTGCCCGCCGGAATTTTTCGTCAAAAAAGATTTGATGTATGGCGAATTAGGAAACATTGCCTACACCAGAATAGATGTGGAAAACGACGACCAAACGAAAGCCCTCGCCAAACGTTATATTGAAAACGGCGGACTGCCGCCGCGATGCAAGATTGACGCCTTACACCTTGCCGCCGCCTCGCTGTTCGGTTGCGATGTGGTATTGTCGTGGAATTGCAAGCACATTGTAAAATTCCGCGCGATGCGCGTGGTGGACGGCGTGAACGCGATGGAAAATTTGTCGCCGGTAAAACTCTTGCGACCGGATACTTTTTTGAATTAGGCGAAAAGGATGACTGCGATGAGCAATTTATTAGAATTGGCGGACGGTCGCCGCCAAGAAACAGACCGCGACGCTTCCGGTGATTGGATTCGCCAAATACGGCAAAAATGGGCGGATATGCCGCACGACGAGATGATTGCGGCGATGAAAAAGAGTTGCCAAAAAGGATCGCAACGAATTGAACAGTTAAGAAGCGAGCGGCAAAAATCGCTTCAATTGAAAAACAAAAATTTCGCCGCTATGCTCTAAAAATAACAGAACGACCGTCGGTTGCCGCCGGCGGTCGTCTGCGTTTTCGGGAGGGAGAAAATCGTTAGGCGAAACTCGGCGTCGCCGTGCCTTTATCGAGCGTCAACTGATAACTCAACATCAAATTTTTCAATTGGTCTTCGTATTTTTCCATCGTGCCGGGCGGGTTAGAATTATAATCGGTCGTGAATTGCGGGTCTTTCGCCGCTTCCAAAATCGCCGACCGCGCCGCCACCAACGCGAATTGCGAGGTCAATTTATTGGCGTGTTCGCCGTGCAACAATTCCGCGACCTTGCCGCTGTCTTTGGTGTCGTTCGCTTGGAACAAGCCGCCTTTGCCGTTCATCTGCAAGGTTACCGGCGTGGTTACGCCGGTCAGCGCCAGCAAGCCGCTGGCGAAAGTGTTGAAACTGTTTAGTTCTTCCGCCAAATCCGCGCCGACTTGCCCCAGCGTTTTATACTGCCCGTTGCTTTTTTCGTTGGCGACGCTCGTCAGTTTGTCGAACAAATAATGGTCCGAATAATTTTGCAAACTGGCCGGCGACAGCGACAACGAATCGGTGATTGACCCGAAACCGGTGTAGGCGTCCTGCACCGTCGCCGCCGCGCCGCCGGAGAGCGCCGACAACGCCGACGACACCGAAGAGGTCTTCACGGCGGGCGTGGGGTTGAAATACATTTGCGCGAGATAATCGTTGAGATTGAGATTGGTCATCGACATTGGCGTATCCTCCGTTGCGGTTGAATTTTTTGTTGCCGCCGCCGCCATATTCAACGGGTGTGCCAACAAAAAAAAACGCCGCCGCTTTTTCACCGCGCGAGGCGAAAAAATACCGTAAAAAAAGGTTTTTTTTATTAAAGAAAAACGATAATGGTTGAAAACGCGAGAGCGAAGCGCCGCGGGCGCGGCGGCAAAAAACGCCGTTTCCCCTCACGGAGGCGCGGAGGACACGGAGAAAATGCTCTATTCAATTGCCCCGCGCTTTAGCGCGGGGTTAGCGAGAAAAAATGACCGGCTTTAGCCGAAAGGTTTATTGGGGAACCAAAGCCCTTTCTTTTTTAACCGTCCACCCCGCCCTTGACGGGGCAAGCAACTACCGGTTCGACAATAGGATAGGTCCTTAAACACTTGCGAGGCAATCGTGCGTTGGTTTCGTCATCAATACTTGCGTTTGAAGCGAATTCTGCGGAAGTTGGCGCGGTCGGAAGCGTCCGCGCACAATCTCGCGGGGGGCGTGTTCATCGGGGTGTTCGTCGGGATGTTGCCGATTATGGGCATTCAAATGGCGGTCGCGGTCGCGCTCGCGGCGCTTTTTCGCGTCAGCAAACTCGCCGCCGTCCTGCCGGTCTGGATTACCAATCCCGTAACTTTCGTGCCGATTTACGGTTGCAATTATTGGGTCGGACATCGCGTTACCGGCTTAGGACCGGGCTGGCGCGAATATGAAGTAATCCTCAAAAACGCCCTCGACCTGTTGTCCGTCAGCGCGCCGGACGTCGGTTTTTTCGCCAATATCTGGCGCAATTTCCTGGCGGCGACGCAAATGTTATTTCAGCACGGCTGGGACGCCGCCGTCGCGTTGACTGTCGGTTGCGTCATCGTCGGCGCGGTTTTAGGCGCGGCGGCGTTGCCGCCGGTGTATTACGGCGTCAAACGGACGCGCGCGCGGCGGGCGGCGCAACGGGCGCTTTTGCCCGTTTTATTTCTCGGCTGTTTTTGGGGCGCCGGTTTGCCGACCGGGACGCGCGCGGCGGAAGCGGATTTCTTCCGCGCGAACGCCGGCGGCAATCCGCCGATAAATATCGCCGACCGCGTGCCGTATGGCGAGGAAGTCGCGTATCAAATTCGCTGGAACGGTTTTCCGGCGGGCGTGATTCGCGGACGCACGTGGGCTAAACCGCGGGCGGTCAACGGCAAACCGGCGGCGGTGTTTGAGATTGCGGTGCAAGCCAACGATTTCGCCGCGCTGTTTTTTCAGTTGTCGGCGACGTTGCGGAGTTTTGTCGATTTGGACACCGGCGCGAGTTTGCTTTTCGCGCGGCGCAGTCGCGAAAAAAATTATCAAGCCAACGACCGCGTGTTGTTTCATTACGACCGCCAAAACCGGCGCGGACAAAACGAACCCGTCGCCACCGTCGAAGAATTGCGCGACGAGACCTTAATCCAGCGCGAAACGCTGAAAATTCCGGGCTACGTTTGCGACCCGGCGGGGCTCGCGTGGTATTTGCGGTTTATCGAATTAAAGGCGGGCGAAAACGTCGCGGTCGAGGTGTGCGACCGTTATTGGACGGCGAAAATCAATCTGCAAGTTACGCAGGAAGAAGTCATCGTCGTGCCGGATTTCGGCAAAGTGCGGTGCCTGAAAATTGTGCCGGAAATCCCCGAAGTGTCCGGCGTCGTCGTCAACGGCGTCTGGGTGGACCAAGAATCGCACATCGTGATGCGCGCGTGGCTCCGCTGTCCGTTCGGCGAAATCACCGTGCAACGACTGAAAAAGTGAGAATTGCAAGTTAATCGCGGAATAAATTTAGCCAAACATAACCAATCGCGTAATATCAGTTTTAATTGCAATCACGCTGAAAATTGAAAGTTAAAATTAACTCTTGATTTTTCAACGCCAAACTTTCAACTTTCGGCTTTTCACTATAAAACGCTCGCAGAAACTACGATGAATTTATTTGACGCCGTCGGCGACACGCCGCTTTTACCGTTGGAAAAAATATCCCGCGCCGTCGGGGGCGCGCAAATTTTCGCGAAAGCGGAATTTTTCAATCCCAGCGGTTCGGTGAAAGACCGCGCCGCCAAAGCGATGTTGGCGGACGGTCTGGCGACCGGCAAATTAGGACCGGGCAAAGAGTTAATCGACGCCACCAGCGGCAACACCGGCATCGCCTACGCGATGTTCGGCGCGGCATTGGGGGTGCCGGTGAAAATTTATATGCCGGCGAACGCTTCCGCCGAGCGGCAAAAAATCATTCGCGTTTATCGCGCGGAAATCGTCGCCACCGACCCGCTCGAAAGTTCCGACGGCGCCTATTACGCCGCGCGGCGCGCCTACGACGCCGCGCCGGAAAAATACTTTTATCCCGACCAATATCACAACGACGCGAATTGGCGGGCGCACTACGAAACGACCGCGCCGGAAATTTGGCGACAGACCGCCGGCAAAATCACGCATTTCGTCGCGCTCACCGGCACGTCGGGAACGTTCACCGGCGTCTCGCGGCGGTTGAAAGAATTCAATCCGGCAATCAAAGTTTTTGCCGCGCAACCGGATTCGCCGATGCACGGTCTTGAAGGCACCAAACATTTGGCGAGCACGCTCAAACCGGGGTTTTTCGACGCGAATTTGCCCGACGGCTATCCGTTGGTCGAAACGGAAAGCGCCTATGAAATGGCACGGCGGTTGGCGCGGGAAGAGGGGCTTTTTGTCGGTATCAGTTCCGGCGGCAACGTTTGCGCGGCGGCGGCCATCGCGGCGAATCTGCCCCGCGAGGCGGTCGTGGTAACGATTCTCGCCGACGGCGGCGGACGGTATCTGTCGGATAAATTTTGGGACGAGTGATTACGAATTAAAAATTACGAATTACGAATTACGGCTGGCGGGGTTTGAAGTCGGGGTCGTTTTTCAACGCAGTTGCTCTATTCAATTGCCACGCCCTTTAGGGCGTGGTGATCGGGCAAAAAAATAATGGGCTTTAGCCCAAAGAAAAAAACATTCGGCTAAAGCCGGTCATTTTTCAACGCTATCCACGCGCTAAAGCGCGTGGCAATTGAATAGAACATTTATTCCTTCGTGTCTCCATAAGATGATATTTTTTAATCAAGCAAACAAAAAAAATGCTGACGCTCTCCCCGGAAATTACGGCGGCGATTTGCCGCGAAGCCGAAGCCGCGTATCCTAACGAGGGGTGCGGCATCCTGCTTGGAACGCTTATCGACGACGACCGGCGCGTGGGCGAAAAAATTTTGCCGATAGAAAATCGCTTCGACGCGGACGAGCAATTTCACCGCTTTCGGATTGAGCCGGAAGACATTATGCGCGCGGAAAAAACGGCGCGACAGGAACGCCGCGAATTGCTCGGCTTTTACCATTCGCACCCCGACCATCCGGCGCAACCGTCGGAGTATGACCGCGACCACGCGCTACCGTTTTATTCCTACGTCATCGTCGCCGTTGAAAAAGGTAAATCGGCGGCGGTCAACAGTTGGCGACTAAACGACCGGCGGGAGTTTGCGGCGGAGGCGTTGGGAAATTGATTTTGAGTTGATTTTCAAACGCGGTGGCTCTATTCAATTGCCACGCCCTTTAGGGCGTGGTGGACGGTTAAAAAAGAAAGGGCTTTAGCTCAAATAAACCTTTCGGCTAAAGCCGGTTATTTTTTAACGCTATCCACGCCCTAAAGGGCGTGGCAATTGAATAGAGCATTTTTAATCGGGTTTATCCGCGTCCTCCGTGCCTTTGTGATAAAAATTCGTGGAAATCCGTGATACGTTCTTTTTAGCGACCAAATAAAAAATAGGAGGACCATATGGCTATCACCCTGCTCATCCCGACGGCGTTGCGGAGTTTCACCGACCGTCAATCCGAGGTCGAAGTCGCCGCCGCGACGGTCGGCGACGCGGTTAAAGCGCTCGGCGCGAAATATCCCGACCTCAACGCGCATCTGTTCGACGACCACGGCGAATTGCGCTCGTTCATCAACCTCTTCGTCGGCGACCGCAAAATCGAAAAACCCGACGGCTTGACGCAACCGCTCGCCGACGGCGAAACGGTGATGCTCGTGCCGGCAATCGCGGGCGGGAAACCAATTAACAATTCACAATTAAAAATTAACAATTAGAACGTGAACATTTTGTTAATTCGTCGCGAAGCGACCGCCGACATTGTTAATTGTTAATTTTTAACTGTTAATTGAGGTCTAAAATGTTCACCGCTCTCACCAACCCCGAAATCGCCCGTTACAGCCGCCATTTATTGTTGCCGGAAATCGGCGTGGCGGGACAATTGCGGCTGAAAAACGCGCGCGTTCTCATCGTCGGCACCGGCGGACTCGGCGCGCCGCTCGCGCTCTATCTCGCGGCGGCGGGCGTCGGCACGCTCGGTCTCGTTGACTTTGATTTCGTCGAAGAGTCGAACTTGCAACGGCAAATTATCCACAGCGTCCGCGATGTCGGGCGCCCGAAAGTCGCCTCGGCGAGCGACCGCATCAAAGCCATCAATCCGCACATTAAAGTCATCACCCACGACACGACGCTCACCGGCAAAAACGCGCTGGAAATTTTGCGCGATTACGAGGTCGTCGCCGACGGCACCGACAATTTCCAGACGCGCTATTTGGTCAACGACGCCTGCGCGATGCTCGGCATCCCGAACGTCTATGGCTCGATTTTCCAATTTGAGGGGCAGTCCAGCGTTTTTTACGCCAAAGAAGGACCGTGTTACCGCTGTCTGTTTCCCGAACCGCCGCCGCCCGGCTTGGTGCCGTCGTGCGCGGAAGGCGGCGTCTTGGGCGTTTTGCCCGGCATCATCGGCACCATTCAGGCGACGGAAGTCATCAAACTCATTGTCGGCGGCAAAACGCCGCACGCCGCCCTGCCCGTCGGCGAAACCGAACCTGACGGCGGCAAGCCGCTCATCGGGCGTTTGTTGTTATTCGATGCGTGGCGGATGCAATTTCGCGAATTGAAATTGACCAAAGACCCGCGCTGTCCGTTGTGCGGCGAAAATCGCACGATTACCGGACTAATCGACTACGAACAATTTTGCGGACTGAAAAAACCGGAAACGGAAAAGCCGGTCGCGAAAATTACGGCGACGGAATTAAAAGCGCGGCTCGACCGCGGCGACCCGTTGCAAATCATCGACACGCGCGAGCCGCACGAGCGGGCGATTGTGAAATTTCCGACGGCGAAAATTATTCCGCTCGGGCAAATGACGCGGCGAATGAACGAACTCGACCCCGCCATCGACGCGGTGTTCATCTGTAAAATCGGGCAACGGAGCATTTTCGCCATTCGCGCTTTGGAACGCGCCCATTACGCGGGCAAAATGTTCAACCTGCAAGACGGCATCAATGCGTGGGCGCGGGAAGTGGATAAGAGTTTGCCGACGTATTAATCGGCGGGGCGAATAGACCTGTTCGCCCCCGTCGCTTTAATCGGCGCTTAACGCTTTTTATGCATCTATCAAGATTCTTTCAGAATCTTAACCCCCTGAAAATTCTCATTAGACCTGTTCGATAACCAAGAGCGAGCAAATTTTCGGGTCTAATTTTCCGTCCCGCAAGGAAAAATGACGAAGCAATACCGAGAGTATTGCAAGGAATTTTGACGTAGCGGGACGAAAAATTAACCGAAAAGATGCCGCGAATTGGTTGTCGAACAGGTCTATTATCCTCACCGCTCCGCCCGCGTTTTTTTGCCGCTTGCATTTTATCACCTTTAACCTAACATTCGTGTATTTAATCAAAATAAGGAGACCAACCAATGCCAACGAACCCGGAAATCAACGCCCTCGGTCGCGACGCGGCGACGCAACTGGCGGATGTCAACAAAACCCGCCCGCAATTCGGCGCGTTGACGCCGAAATATGTGGCGCACGCCCTCGAATTTAAGGGACTCGACAGCGGCATCTATCGCGTCAACCGCGTGGTCGAAAAAGAATCGCTCCTCGACGCGCTGTGCAGTCAAGACCCCCACAAATTTGTAATTCCGCAGGGCTTTGTCGAATACGAAAAACAACCGCGCGAATTGCATTTGTCGTCGCTTTCGACCATTCTCAACGTCGATACGAAAATCGCCGACGTGTATAGTTCGCCCTACGACCAGACGCAGGAACAACTGTCGCTGGCGATTGAAAGTTTGCGCGAGCGGCAGGAAAGCCAACTCATCAACAGCGACGACTACGGCTTGCTGAAAAACGTCGCCGACGACCAGCGCGTCCAAACGCGCAACGGTCGCCCCACGCCGGACGACCTCGACGAACTCTTGGCGAAAGTGTGGAAAGAACCGTCGTTTTTCCTTGCGCATCCGCGGGCGATTGCCGCGTTCGGGCGCGAATGCACGCGGCGCGGCGTGCCGCCGCCCACGGTCTCGGCGTTGGGCGGCGTGTTTATCACGTGGCGCGGGATTCCGCTGTTGCCGACGGACAAACTTTTCGTGGACGGATTGAAAAAACCGCGCGGCAAAGCCGGCAAAACCAACATCCTGCTCGTCCGCACCGGCGAAGCCAAGCGCGGCGTCGTCGGCTTGTATCAAGCCGGTTTGACCGGCGACCAGGGACGCGGTTTGAGCGTCCGCTTCCGCGGGATTGACGACAACGGCGTCGCGTCGTATTTGCTGTCGCTTTACTGCTCGGCGGCGGTGTTAGCCGACGACGCACTGGCGGTTTTGGAAGACGTGGAAGTGGGGGACTACTATGATTACGCCAACTAATTTTTACCAACCCGGTTTGCCGACCGCCGAACAATTGGCGAACTGGGCAAACGCCTATTTTCCGGCGGACGCGGCGGCGCCTTTGACCGCGGCGGCGGCACCGGCGCTTGACACCGTCGCCGGACTGTCGCCCACCGCGTTCTCGCCGGAATATGCGCCGACGTCGGCGCCGGTCAGTCACAACGAATGGCGCAAGGACTTCCCGATTCTCAACGAAAGAGTCAACGGCGGGAAGCCGCTCGTGTGGTTGGACAACGCCGCGACGACGCAACGCCCGCGACAGGTCATCGAGCGGTTGTCCTATTATTACCAACACGAAAATTCCAACGTCCATCGCGGCGCGCACGAACTCGCGGCGCGTTCGACCAACGCCTACGAAGCGGCGCGGCAGAAAGTCGCGGACTTTATCGGCGCGCCGTCGGCGAGAAATATCGTCTGGGTGCGCGGCACGACCGAGGGCATTAATTTGGTCGCGCAGGCGTTTGTCCGTCCGCGTCTGCAAGCCGGCGACGAAATTATTTTGACCGAACTCGAACATCACGCCAACATTGTCCCGTGGCAGTTGGTCGCGGCGGCGACGGGCGCGGTGTTGCGGGTGGCGCCGATTAACGACGCCGGTGAAATCATTTTGTCCGCCTACGAAAATTTATTCACGCCGCGCACGAAATTTGTCGCCGTGGCGCACGTGTCGAACGCGCTCGGCACGATTACGCCGGTCGCCGAATTGACCGCCATCGCGCACCGGCACGGCGCGCCGATTTTGGTTGACGGCGCGCAATCGGTGGCGCATTTGCCGGTGAACGTGGCGGCGCTCGGCGTCGATTGGTTCGTGTTTTCGGGGCATAAAATTTTCGGTCCGACGGGCATCGGCGCGGTGTATGGCACGGACGCCGGGTTGAAAGCGGCGGAGCCGTATCAGGGCGGCGGGAATATGATTGCCGACGTAACGTTCGAGAAAACGCAATATCAAGAATATCCGGCAAAATTTGAAGCCGGCACCGGCAACATCGCCGACGCGGTGGGACTCGGCGCGGCGCTGGACTATGTGAACGCCGTCGGGCGGGAAAAAATCGCGGCGTATGAACATCAGTTGTTGGGCTACACGTTGGAAAAATTGCGCGGCGTGAAAGGTCTGCGGATAATTGGCACGGCGAAAGAAAAAGCGAGCGTCGCGGCGTTTGTGTTGGACCGTCATTCGGTCGAAGCAACCGGTAAATTTTTAAGCGCGCGCGGCATCGCGCTCCGCGCCGGACACCACTGCGCGCAACCGGCGCACCGCCGGTTCGGTTTGGAAGGTTCGGTGCGTCCGTCGATAGCGTTCTACAACACCCGCGAAGAAATCGACTTTTTAGTCAACGCCCTGCACGAGTTGGTGAGAACAATTAACAATTAACAATTAACAATTAAGAATTAAGAATTAGGGCGTGTTCACTATAATTTACTGCAATTTACCCGAAAATATCGGCAATGAAAACGCTCGCGTCGTAGCGTGTCGAAAAAGTAAAACCCGTCCCGCTACGATTTACGGGATTTTCACGCCATTTTTATAGTGAACACGCCCTAAGAACTCTTGTTACGCGCCGCCGGATAAATTGACGGCGGCGATAAGTATAGTCAATTGACTTAAAAATAGAACTTGGTTTGATAGTGAACAGTGGACAGACGCAAGCGATTATTGTCTGCTAATAACCAGACGCCGTTCGTTTCAAAAATCAAACGACTATAGCCCTGCAAGGGCGGGACGATGAATAACCGGCGGTGAAGCGACGAGGCGGTTTGCCGTCGCGCAACTCGGGGAAAAAACGGCGCATCTGCACCATCCGAAATTTAATTGACAAAAAAATCCGGCGCGGGGCGCAAGCCCGACGCCGGATTTTTTTTATATTCCGCGAAAACGGTCAAGAAGCGCGTTTGCTCACCATCGAGGTTAATTCGACGACGACTTCGCCCAAGTTGCGCGCCTGCACGTCCAAGTCCGTCGCCGCCGAAGAGCATCGTTCCGCCCCTTCCGCGTTTTGCGCGGTGGCGGTTCCCATCTGCGTTACCGCCTCGTTAATCGACCGGATGCCGCGGGTCTGCTCTTCGCTGGCATCGGCAATTTTTTGCATCAGCGACTGCATCTCTTCGGCATTCGCCGTAATTTCGGCGAGCGTTTCCCCGACCTGTCCCGCCAACGTCACTCCTTGATTAGACAGTTGGATATTGCCTTCGATAATTTTTGCCGTGTCTTTCACCGCTTCGGCGCTTTTTTGCGCGAGATTCCGCACTTCTTCCGCCACCACGGCAAACCCCTTGCCCGCTTCGCCGGCGCGCGCCGCTTCCACCGCCGCGTTTAACGCCAACAAATTGGTCTGCGCCGCAATCGCGTCAATCACGCCAATCACCCGCTTAATCTGCGCGCTCGATTCTTTCAAGGCATCCATCGACGACAACATTTTTCCCATTTCCTCGTCGCCTTTGGTCGCGGAGGTTCGCGTTTTGTCGGCAAGCGCGAACGCCTGCTTCAAGTTCTCCGTATTCTGCGCGATGGCCGACGACGATTCTTTCAACGACGCCACCGATTGTTCGAGTTCGGTATTGGACGCCGCGAGTTCCTGACTGTCGGTGGAGAGCGTTTCCGAGGCGCCGCGAATTTTGTCCGAATCGTCGCTGAGCGTGGCGATAACGCGGGTGAGCGGCACGGTTATCGACGCGCCGAGCGTTCGGCTGACGAGCAGAACCACCACAATCACGGCGACGGCGAGCACGAGCGACACGGTGGTGCCGAAATTGATGGCGCGAACCGCCCGCGCGCTTTGCGCGTCGAGATATTGCGTCGCCAATTCGACGACTTTATCGACGTTGTCGCGATGCTCCTGATAAAGCGGTTTCAGTTGGGTCCGCGCGATGTTTTCGGCGCGGGCGAGTTCTCCGGCTCCGACCGCCGTTAAAAATTCGCCGTTGACGATACTGAAAAATTTAATCGCCGGTTCGTAAGTGCCTTTGAGCATAACTTCGCGCATTTCGCCGGCGGGCAAATCGCGCACCCAGACCGCGTGCCGCGCGTCGTAGTCCTTTTTCAGCCGCGCCAATTCGCCGACGAGAGCGTTTCGCCGCGCCGCGTCGTCTTCGGTGATGATTTGCAACACGTCGAGATACGGTTCGATGATGTATTCCGGCGGCGGCAAAACGTCGGCAATGAGGTCGTTACCCATAATTATCGAGTTGTAGAGGTCGCCGTGGATTTTCAAGTCGTTCAACGTCTTAAACAAAAACGAAATCGACACCACATAACCGACCACAAAGACCGCGATGAGCAACACTAACTTCTGCGTAACCCGCATCTGTTTGATACGACCGAACATTTTTTCGTCCTCCCTTTTGAGTCAAGCGACGCGCCAATTACAAATTATGAACGAATGGGGTTGGTTACAGATTTCGCGAAGCGACTTGGTCAATCAACGAAGCGGTTAATTTTTAACGGCTCTACCGTCGCTCTTGGTCGCGCAACGCTTCGATTAATCCGGCGCGGAATTCCGGCGAGGCGTCGGGCATCAAGGATTGCAAATAGTCGCGGGCGTCCGCTGCGCGCGCGTCCGCGATTTTGCCCAATGCGCGGACGGCGCGGCTCCGCGCCGGTTCCGGCGTCAGTTCGATAATCGCGCACAAATGTTCAAACACGTAGTTCCCGCCGCGACGGGCTAATTTCTCTTGCGCCGCCGCCGCCGCCGCGTCGTCGCCGTTAATCAGCACGCGCAAGTTATACCAAATCTCGACGCGCGGATACAACGCAATCGCCCCGAACAAAAACAACGCGGCGAGAAACAGCGCGGCGACCGTTGACAACGGCGGCAATTTCCGACGCGGCGCGGCGGCGGACGCGGCGGACGCGGCGGACGCGGCGGGCGCGGCGTTTGCCGGTGTCGGCGCACCCGCGGCGGGCAATTCCGGGCGCGCCGTCAGCGCCGCTTCGCCGGCGGCGCAACTTTTGCACAGCAGACCTTTGGCGTTCGTCGCGCCGCCGCTCGCCGTGCAGTCGCTACAAACCAACTGTCGGCATTTCCGGCACCGCCCGCCGGAAAAAGCGTCGAGTTCTTGGCTACAAATTTTACAAGCAATCGCCATCGTTTCCGCGCCGCCGCCGCGCGCCCAAAGGGCAAAAATTTTAGAGCGGCGGCGGACGGTTACAATAGCGGCGTCATTGACGATAAAAACGGATTTCCTCTAATCCAACGGCAATTAACCATTAACAATTGACAATTAAAAATCGAGGCGTTAGTCGTCAAAATTGCGCGTAGCGAACTTGAAAAGCAAACACCAAAATTTGTAACTTTTAATTTGTAATTTTTAATTCCCGATTGGCACCGACGCGATGGCTATTGAAACCGCCCTCTCTACCGAAAACGCCGGCGACACCGGCGACACGCGGGAATTGCTGATGCAACTCCCGGATATGGGCGCGTATTTTTACGACTGTCTCGCGAGCGACGCGAAAAATATCTTCGCCAGCACTTCGCCCACGCCGTCGGCCAGCGGCATCGTTTTGGTCGGCATCGTCGCGGTGGCGATGTTGTTGTTGGGGCAAACGCTGATTTTTTGGGTGGCGTTGGGTCTGACGGCGGCGCAAATCGCGTGGTTGGTTTCCGCGCGCGGACGCGGCGGCGACGCGGCGGTGGAAGCGACCATCGCAAAAATCAAGCGCGGCGAATTGCCGCCGGAAGCATACGATTACGCCATTCGCCGCTTGCGCTGGTGGGATTATTTAGTGATACCGACGGACTGGTCGGCGAATTCGCGGATTTTCGACATCAAGAAAAAAATCGAATTGCGCCTCAGCGAAATCGACACGGAAGCAATGCATTGGGCGACGCCCGTCGGCAAAAAAGAAATCGAAGAAATTTTGCGCCGCGCCAAAGAAGCGGAAATGCGCAAAGAAGAGCAAAAAAGAAAATTACGTTCGCTCGCGTCGCGCGGCGCGCAGGGCATTGATATGCCGCTCGACGACGGCGAGGACAGCATCGTGTTGCGCGACGACCCGCAAACGCTGACCGGTATGGTAACCAACGTCAATCAGTGCGACGACGAACTCAAACGCATCACCAAAATCAAAAATCCGGAAGTCCGCCTGCAACAGGAAAAAATTTTGCATCAGGCGATGCTCATCAAAATCAACGTCATCGGCGATATGCTCGACAAAATCGCCGCCTTGCGCCTGCCCATCGAAAATATCGGCAAACGCAACCTGACGGACGCGGTCGCGGAATGCCTGAAAATTATCGTCAATCGCCGCCGGATTATCGTCGAACTGAACCGCATCAACTACAACAACGTAACCCGCCTGCTGTTTTACAACATTTCGTTCTCGCGCCCGTTGGTGGAAGCGGAACGCAGTAAAAACGAGAGTTGAGCGTTGAGCGCTAAAAGTTAAAAGTTGAAAGTTGAAAGTTAAAAGTTGAGAAAAGAGCAAACGTCTATACTCGCTTCGAATGGATTTACGGATTTTGTCTCGCGGAAACGTGAACTGCCGTGTGTTTACGCACCAACTTTTCCGCAAACCAATTCGTAGTGAGTATATTAACCGGTGCGGTTTTCTTAACTTTCAACTTTTAACTTTCAACGCTAAAACTACCGGAGACCGCGATGGGCGCCCAGAAAAAAGAACGCACCGGCAAAATTATTTCCAACCGCCCGCTCGACCGAAATGAAAATTTCTGGGCGATGAAAATTGCCGCGCCGGAAAGCGGTTTTCTGCCGGGACAATTTTTTATGATTGCGGTGTCGGAACATTCGCTTCGCCGCGCCTTTGCGCCGAGCGAATTTGACGGCGACGGCTTCGCGTTTATTTACGGCGTCGTGGGCGAGGGGACGCAAACTTTAAGCCGCTTGACCGCCGACACGCCGGTTAGCGTCATCGCGCCGCTCGGCAACGGTTACGATTTATCGGCGCTGACGCCGGACGCCGCCGTAATTTTAATCGGCGGCGGCACGGGAGCGCCGAGTTTAATGCCGCTCGCGGCGGCATTGCGGCGACGGCAAATTAAAACCCATTCGCTTCTCGGCGCGCGCGACGCGACGCGCTTATTGGCGGCGGAAGAATTACGCGCGGCGAGCGACGTCTTGACCGTCGTTACCGACGACGGCTCGGCGGGCGAGCGCGGTAATGTATTAACCGCGTTAAACCGCATTGCCGCCGCCGCCGCGATTTTCGCCTGCGGACCGCGTCCGATGTTGCAAGCGGTAAGCGTTTGGGCGGCGGCGAAAAAAATCCCGTGTCAGGTGAGTTTGGAAGAACGGATGGCGTGCGGTTTCGGCGCGTGTATGGGATGCGCGGTCGCGGTGAACGTCAACGGCGAGAAAAAATATCGCCGCGTCTGCGCCGACGGTCCGGTTTTCAACGGCGCGGAAATTGCGTGGGAGTAGAAACTCAATTACGAATTAAAAATTACGAATTACGGCGAAAAAGTTGGTAGTCGGTAGTTTTTAGTTGGTAGTGGTGGAGTTTTTACGGACAAATCCGCAAGCGCGCGCGAAGCGCATCTTTGACCGTCAAACTCCACCACTAAAAACTACCAACTAGGCGGAAAAAGAGTTGGTAGTTGGTAGTTTTTAGTTGGTAGTGGTGGAGTTTTTATGGGC
>BNUQ01000044.1 GCA_025997475.1 Planctomycetales bacterium | reverse complement strand
GCGGCGCCGGTCAAAAAAATCATCGTCGTCGAAATGTCGAACGGACAATTCCGCGACGAGGTGAAATTGGCGATTAACTGCGCCAAACCGGTCGAGTTGGTCAATCGCATGGGCGGCAATTTAGTCACGTCGGACGAAATTTTAGCGGCGATTTAACGCGGCGGCGCGGCGGCGCGAATTTAGCAATCAAACGCCAGTATTCTTAATTCTGCATTCTTAACGGTTCTTGTTTTATTAGGACGAAAAAATGTCCGTTCGGAGCATTCGTTTTGATTGGTTTGTCAAAAACTTGTGGCGGGACAAGTCGAGTTTTGTCCGCGTCGAGGGCTTTTTGTCGGAACTGCTCAAAGACGACATTAAAATTGTCGAAGTTCTCGAAAGCGAAGCCAATCAAGACGCGCCGGAGCGCAAATTTAACCGCGTCGATATTGTGGTGAAAAACGACCGCGGCGAGATTTTTTTGATTGAATTGCAGAACAGCGACGAGCCGGATTATTTTTACCGGATGCTCTTTGGCGTGTCGAAAGCGATTAGCGAGCGGGTGAAAATCGGCGACCGCTACGGGACGCTGGCGAAAGTTTATTCCATCAACATCGTGTATTTTGATTTAGGGCACGGCAAGGACTACGTGTATCACGGCACGACGCAGTTTGAGGGGATTCACCGGCACGACATTTTGCAACTTACCGAAAAACAACAGCAATTTTTAGGCAAGACGGACGTGGCGAAAGTGTTTCCCGAATACTATATTTTGAAAGTCAACCGTTTTGATTTGCAGACGCGGGACACGCTCGACGAGTGGCTTTATTATTTGCAGACGGACGAGATTAAAGAGGAATTTCGGGCGAAAGGTTTGGTCGAGGCGCGGCAGAAATTATTGGTGGATAATCTACCGGCGGCGCAACGGCGGGCGTATGAGAAGTTCTTGGACAATCAGGCGTATGAGCGCAATTCGGTTGAATGGGCGGCGAAAAAGGGCTTCGCCAAAGGCGAAAAACACGGGGTAAAGAAAGGACTTGCCCAAGGGCGCGCGGAAGCCATTCGCGAAACGGCGAGAAATCTTAAAAAATTGGGAATTCCGGCGGCGCAAATAATCACGGCGACCGGACTGACCAAAGCGGAAATCGACAAAATTTAGCGCCGATAAAAAATGAAAAGAAGTTTCTAAAAGAAAGAACTTATCCACGAATTTCCGCGCGGTCACGTGAAAATTCGTGAACGAATCTCTGGCTCTTGGATTAGCGCTCGTTTTCTCGGTTCAGCAAATTGGAGTTCGTAATGGCAAACCCCGACATTCGCACCGACGGCGTCATCCGTATGTTGCCGGGCGAGCGGTTCACCCCTTTCGCCTTGGCACGCAAACTCGGCGCGCGGATTCTTTTTGAGTCCTCGTCTTTCGAGCGCGGGCGCTCCCGCTACTCGTTGTTGGTTTTGGACGAGGCGTTTCGCCTGATTCAACGCGGCGCGGACGTGCTGTTTCGTCCGGCGGGCGAGAGCGAGCGCCCGTTTGTTTCGACGCCGGTGCGCGATATTTTGGACGCCGCCGCGTGGTTTGCCAATCAACATCCGGCGCTTCACCAGGACTTTCCCTATCCGTGCGGCGGCTTCGGCTTCGTCGGTTACGAGTTCGCCGCCCGTTGCGACCAAATCCGCCTGACGCCGAAAACCGACGACATCGGTATCGACGACGCGGTGTTTCTGTTCGGACACGTCTATCTGATTTACGACCATCACGCCGACGTTATTTATTTGCACGGCGTCAATTATCACGAACACGAAACGGATTTGCCGAGCGCGCTCGACGCGGTGGAGCGGCGGATTCGCGACTTCGATTTCAATTATCTGACCGAGCCGGAAATTCCGGCGAACGCCCGCCTTATCCCCGACGCGGCGGGCGACCGCGAATTTCTCGCCGGCGTGGAGTCCATCAAGCGCGACATCGAAGCCGGCGGTTTTATCCAAGCCGTGTTGTCGCGGCGGGTCGAGGTCGAGACCGCGCGCCCGTCGTTCGAGAGTTACCGGCGTCTGCGCTCCATCAATCCCTCGCCCTATATGTTTCATATTGACTTCGGCGATTTCCAACTTTTCGGCGCGTCGCCGGAAATGCACGTCCGTTTGCAGGAAGGGCGCCTGACGATTAAGCCGCTCGCCGGCACGCGCCCGCGCCGCGCCGACGCGGCGGCGAACGCGGAATTGGAGCGGGAATTGTTGGCGGACGAAAAGGAACGCGCCGAACATATGATGTTGGTCGATTTAGCCCGCAACGACCTCGGTCGCGTCGCGAAAACCGGCTCCGTCAAAGTCGCCGACCTGATGTCGGTGGAGTATTACTCGCACGTGATGCATCTCTCGTCGCGCGTCGAAGCGGAGTTAGACCCCGCCGCCGAAAAACTCGACGCCATCCGCCTGTCGTTTCCCGCCGGCACCGTTTCCGGCGCGCCGAAAATTCGGGCGATGGAAACGTTGGATAAATTAGAGCGCCACCCGCGGCGGTTTTATTCCGGCATCGTGGGTTACCTGGAACCGGACGGCGATTTCAACACCTGCATCGCCATTCGTTGCGTTCTGCAAAAGGGCAAAAAATTGTGGCTACAAGCGGGCGCGGGCATTGTCCACGATTCGGTGCCGGAGAAAGAATTGGCGGAGACCAACCATAAACTCGGGGCGTTGCTTGCCGCCCTCGATTTGTCGGCGAAGGAGGCATAGGATGCGACTACTCATCGACCATTTTGACTCGTTCACGTTCAATCTCGCGCAGATGTTGGGCGAAATCGCCGGCGCGGTGCAGACCGCGCGTTACGGCTCGTTTCGTCCGGCGGACTTGGAAGGTCTGCCGCTCGACGGCATTATTTTGTCCCCCGGTCCCGGACGACCGGAAGAGTATCCCGACAGCGCCGAGGTCATCCGGCGCTTTCTCGGTCGCGTCCCGATTCTCGGCGTCTGCCTGGGACACGAAATTTTGGCGGCGACGCTCGGCGGGCGCGTCCGGCGCGGACGGCGAATTATGCACGGCAAGAGCGACGAAATTCTGCACGACGGGCGCGGCGGTTTTCGCAACATTCCCTCGCCCGCGTCGTTTATGCGCTATCACTCGCTCGTGGTCGAAGACCTGCCGGACTGTTTGGAAGCGTCGGCGTGGAGCCGAATGGACGGCGATATTATGGCGCTTCGCCATCGTGAATTTATCGCCGAGGGCGTGCAGTTTCACCCTGAATCGGTCGGCTCGGAATACGGGCGGCGGGTGTTGGAAAATTTCGTCAATTATCGCCGCGAGCCGTTTCCGGCGAAAAAAACGCTGATGGAGTTGCTTGCGGGGAAAAATTTGACGCGGGAAACCGCCCGCGCCTTTATGTTGGAAATGGCGGAGGGCAATTTAGGCGACGCGCAATTAGCCGGTTTTCTCTGCGCCATTGAAGCCAAAGGCGCGACGGCGGCGGAAATCGCCGGTTGCGCTTCGGTGATGGTCGATAAGTGCGCCACGTTCACCGCGCCGATGCCGGTGTTGGACATCGTCGGTATCGGCGGCGACAACCAAGGGTCGTTCAATCTTTCGTCGATGGCGGCAATAGCCGCCGCCGCCTGCGGGCAGGCGGTCGCCAAACACGGCAATCGGGCGGTCAGTTCTTTTTGCGGTTCCGCCGACTTTTTCGGTGAACTCGGTTATCCGCTCACTTTGCCGCCGCGCCAAGCCGAGCGTTTGCTCGCCGACACCGGCTTTGCCTTTTTATTCGCGCCGCTCTATCACAGCGCGATGAAACACGCCGTCAAAGCCCGCCGCGAACTCTCGGTGCGGACGCTGATGAATATGCTCGGACCGTTGTCCAATCCGGCAAAAGCGCAATATCAAGTATTGGGCGCGCCGGAGGACTTTATGTTGCGCCCGTTGGCGGAGGCGTCGTTACTGCTTGGCGCGAAACGGGTGTTGACCGTCCGTAGCGCCGACGGTTTGGACGAATTTTCCTGCGCCGCGCCGACCCGTTGCGTGTTGGGCGAAGCGGGCGGGGCGGTGCGCGAGTTTGTTTTTGACCCCGCCGAGGCGGGCATTCGCGGGCGCGACTCCGCGTCGCTGAAAGGCGGCACCGCCAAAGACAACGTCGCCATCGCGCGCCGGTTGCTCGCGGGCGAAACCGGCGGAACTTTGGACGCGGTCTGCCTCAACGCCGGCGCCGGACTGTTCGTAACCGGCGCGACCGGCAGTATCGTCGCAGGCGCGGCGTTAGTCCGCGACGCCTTCGCCGCCGGACGGGTCGCGGCAAAATTAGACGAAATCATCCGCCGCGCCGGAGAGTTGAAAGGCAATTAAGAATTAAAAATTAAGAATTAAGAACGGTGGAGTGGTCTTAAAAATTATGCGAAGCGAATTTGAAAACCAAACTCCACAATTTTTAATTTGTAATTTTTAATTGTCTTGAAAGTTTGCCGCCGCCGCGCAACCCGACAGGTGGAATAATGCCCCGCAACATCCGCGACGAGATTGTGGAAAAACGCCGCTCCCGCGTCGCCCGTTTAGGGCATACGGAGGGCGCCGGTATGCCGGCGGCGCGGGACGTGCCGCTCGTTCCTTTTCTTGGCGCCGACGGACTGATTTGCGAAATCAAGCGCCGCTCGCCGTCCAAAGGCGACATCGCCGCCGGTTTGGACGCGGTGGCGCAAGCCGGACGCTACGTGCAAGCCGGCGCGACCAATTTGTCGGTTCTCACCGAACCGGAAGGTTTCGGCGGCACTTTGGCGGATTTAATTCAAGTCAAGCGCGCGTTTCCGCGCGTCGCCGTTCTCAGGAAGGATTTTCTTTTCGACTTGGAAGATATTGACGTTTCCCACCGCGCCGGCGCCGACGCGGTGTTGTTGATTGCCGGAATGTTGTCCGGCGAGCGTTTGGCGGCGATGCACGCCCGCGCCCGCGCTCGCGGTTTGCGGACGCTCGTCGAACTGCACGACCGCGACGACCTCGCCAAAGCGGCGACGTTCGCGCCCGACTTGGTCGGAATGAACAGCCGCGATTTAACCACGTTTCGGATTGACCCGTTGTTGCCGCTCATTGTCGCCGCGGGCGTGAATTGGTCGGCGACGCGGGTTTACGAGTCCGGCGTAACCCATCCCGAACAAGCCGCGTTCGCCGCCGCCGCCGGTTTCGGCGGACTCTTGGTCGGCGAGGCGGTCGTGCGGAGTCCCGACTTAACGGCGCGGCTGAAAGCGGCGTTGCGAGTGGCGCGCCGCGACCGTTTTTGGACGGCGGTGAGCCGTCGTCGATTAAATTATCCCGACCGTCCGCTCGTGAAAATTTGCGGTTTGACGAATGAGCGCGACGCGCAACTCGCGGTCGAGAACGGCGCGGATATTTTGGGCTTCGTTTTTTGGCAGGGCTCGTCCCGCCAAGCCGCGCCGGATTTACTGCGAAAAATCGGCAAAATCGAAATTCCGAAAGTCGGCGTGGTGGTGAACGAGGCGGGCGGTCCGTTAGCGCCGGAAATTCACGCGCTCCTTGCCGACGGCTATTTGGACGCGGTGCAGTTGCACGGACGAGAAACGCCGGACGACGGCGCGGCGTTGGGGGAAAGTTATTATCGGGCGCTTCGCCCGCAAGGCGTGTCCGACCTTGCCGAAGCGGACGGTTTCCGTTGCCCGCGCTTGTTGCTTGACGCCGCCGCCGATTTGCCCGGCGGCACCGGCAAGCGCGTGAACGCCGAGATTTTAGCCGAATGGCGCCGCCCGTTGTGGCTTGCGGGCGGCATCAATCCCGACAATGTGCGGGGCGTTATCGAGCAATATCGCCCCGAACTTCTCGACCTCGCGAGCGGCGTCGAAGCCGCGCCGGGGCGCAAAGACGCGGAAAAATTAAAGCGGCTGTTTAGGGAAATTCAGAGTTGAGAGTTTAGAGTTTATAGTTTAGAGAATGGAGTTTTATTTTTAAGACGCGCGAAGCGCAACCTTCGCTGAACTCTAAACTCTGAACTCTAAACTCTTTCTTCATAACGGAGAAACACGATGTCAGAAGCAACCACCACGGCGGATTATTTCGGCGCTTACGGCGGGCGGTATGTGGGCGAGACCCTGCGTCCGGCGCTTGACCAGTTGGCGGCGGAGTTTCCCCGCGCCTGGCGCGACCCGGATTTTCAGCGCGAATTGCAACGCACGCAAAAAGATTTCATCGGTCGCCCCACGCCGTTTCTCTATGCCGAAAACGTCAGCCGCGCGCTCGGCGGCGCCGACATTTATATCAAGATGGAAGGATTGGCGCACACCGGCGCGCACAAAATCAACAACGCCGTCGGGCAGGCGTTGCTCGCGCGGCGGCTCGGCAAAAAGCGAGTGATTGCCGAAACCGGCGCCGGTCAGCACGGCTTGGCGACGGCGGCGGCTTGCGCCCGTTTGGGCTTGTCCTGCCGCGTCTATATGGGCGCGGTTGACGTGGCGCGTCAGCGTCCCAACGTGTTCGCGATGGAAATGTTGGGGGCGGAAGTGATGTCGATTGACGCCGGCAGTCGCACGCTGAAAGACGCCATTAACGCCGCGTTGCGCGACTGGTCGGCGAGTTTTCCCGACACGCATTATCTCATCGGCTCGGCGCTCGGACCGTCGCCGTTTCCCGAAATGGTGCGGCGTTTGCAGGCGGTCGTCGGCGCGGAAACGAAAGCGCAAATGCGGGAGACGGGCGCCGACTTCGCGGCGCTCGTGGCTTGCGTCGGCGGCGGCTCCAACGCCATCGGTTTTTTCTCGCCGTTTATCGACGGCTCCGCGCCGCGGCTGATTGGCGTGGAAGCCGGCGGACGCGGAACGGGCGCGGGCGATAATGCGTCGCGAATGACCGGCGGCGTCGCCCGCGTCGGCGTGGCGCACGGTTACAAAAGTCGATTCTTAATGGACGACGACGGACAATTATTGCCGACGCACTCCATTTCCGCCGGCTTGGATTACCCCGGCATCGGTCCGCAACTCGCCGATTTGGGCGAGAGCGGCCGGGTCGAATTTACCGCCGCCACCGACGCCGAGGCGTTGGACGCGCTCCGGTTTTTCGCGCGGCACGAGGGCGTGCTTTTCGCGTTGGAGTCGGCGCACGCCGCCGCCGCCGCGATGCGTTTGGCGCCGGCAATCGGGCGGGGCAGGGCGATTGCCGTCAATATGTCCGGGCGTGGCGACAAGGATTTATTCATCACGGCGAAAGCGCTTGACCGCGAGAATTGGCTCGCCTTTTTGCAAAGCGAGATTGACCATGCCTAAATTATTGGCGCATTTCGTCGCCGGTTATCCGAACCTCGAACAGTCCCGTCGCGTCGCGTTGGCGCTGGCGGCGGGCGGTGCCGACGGCTTGGAAATTCAATTTCCATTCAGCGACCCGTCGGCGGACGGACCGCTGATTGAGCGGGCTTGCCACGCCGCGCTCCACGCCGGCTTCAAAATCGAAGACGGTTTTCGTTTGGCGGCGGAGTTGGTTAAAGCCACGGCGCTCCCGCTGTTTATTATGACTTACGCCAGTTTGGTCGTCGCCAAGGGGAGCGCGAATTTCGCGGCGCGGGCGGCGGCGGCGGGCGCGCGCGGTTTGATTGTTCCCGACTTGCCGCCGGATTACGACGAAGGATTGTTCGCCGCCGGACGCGCCGCCGGCATTGCGGTCATTCCGGTGGTCGCACCCGGCATCACCGACGCGCGTATGGAATTATTGAAGCGCCAGCGACCGGAATATGTTTATACCGCGATGCGCCTCGGCATTACCGGCGGGCAGACGATTCTCGACGCCGCGAGCATCCTCCACCTTGACCGTGTGGCGAAATTGGGCGCGAAAAATATCGCCGGTTTCGGCGTGCGCACGCGCGAGCAATTCCTCGCCCTGACGGGACACGCCGACGCGGTGGCGGTCGGGTCGCATTTTCTCGCCTGCTTGGAACAGTCCGGCAACAACCCCGACGCTTTGCGCGGCGTGGCGGCGGCGTTGAAAGGCAATTAACAATTAACAATTAACAATTAAGAACTCTTGTTACGCTATTTTGTCATCATCAACTCCGCAATTTTTAATTCGTAATTGTTTCGAGAAGAAAAGAGGGCGCGATGACCGGTTACAATCAAAACACTTATAGCGCGTGGGGCGGCATTAAAACGGCGGCGAGCCGCGCGGCGTTGCAAGTCCGCCAAAAAATGTTTGCGGCGCTGACCGCGAAGGTTGATTTGGCGGGATTGTCGTCGGTGTTGGATGTCGGCGCGACGGCGGACAAAGCGCAAATGGAATCGAATTTTTTTGAGCAAATGTTTCCCGACAAACGCAAAATTACCGCGCTGTCCGACCAAAACGCCGGTCACTTGGCGGCGGCGTATCCGGGTTTGACTTTCGTGCAAGGCAACGCGCTGGCGATGCCGTTCGCCGACGGAACGTTCGATTTGGTTTTCTCCAACGCGGTCATTGAACACGTCGGCAACGCCGAAAATCAGGCGAAATTTATCGGCGAATGTTGCCGCGTCGCCAAAAAATTTGTGTTCATCACCACGCCCAACCGCCGGCATCCGCTCGAATTTCATACGGCGCTCCCGTTCCTGCATTGGTTGCCGAAAAAAATTCACCGGAAAATTTTAACGGCGCTGAAAAAGGACGATTTGGCGCGGGAGGAAAATCTAAATTTATTGAGTAACCGCGAACTCGCGGCGCTGTGCGAGCGCGCAACAAACAAACAAACAAACAAACAAACAAACAAACAAACAAACAAACAAACAAACAAACAAACAAACAAACAAAACCTCTTACTCTATTGACAGCGTTAGTTTTTTAGGGTTGCCGTCGAATTTGTTGTTGTTCATTAGGGTTGAATAATACCGCCGCAAAAAACAGGTCGAAAGTTTTTCGTTGACGGTTGGTAGTGAAGACCTTATTCCCCTCTACGGAGGGGTGACAGTCCGGCGCGGTTTGCCGGACTGACGGGGTGGTTGTTCGCGCTGTCCCGAATTTCGATGGCGCGATTGATATAACACCACCCCGTCAATCGGCGATAGAACCGCCGATTGCCACCCCTCCATAGAGGGGAATTAAGCGGTGGTTGCTTAAAAATCCGACGCGGGGCAGGAGCCAATGGCGACGAAAATAATGACGGCGTTTTTTGACGCGCCGGAACAAACGGCAATCGCGGCGACGCTGACGCAATGGCAAATGGCGGTGTTGCCCGTCGCCGCGGTTTCCCAGTTAATCGTGCAACTCTGGGCGCAACC
The DNA here is from genome assembly GCA_025997475.1 of Planctomycetales bacterium. Lineage (GTDB taxonomy): Bacteria > Planctomycetota > SZUA-567 > SZUA-567 > SZUA-567 > MS499-59. The sequence continues at coordinate 7,006 of BNUQ01000044.1, read as the reverse complement.
GGCGGCGCTGATTTTCAAACACGTCAAACCGGAATTTCCGTCGCATCTCGCCGGACTGAAAAAAGTCGCGCCGCAATTGAAAATTATCGCCGTTCTGCCGCCCGACGCGCCGCCGGACGTGGCGGCAATGCTGAAAAAAGACGGCGTGTTTCCTCTGACCGCGCCGCTACGGATTCCCGATTTATTGACCGCGTTGGCGCAACTTTTACCGGCGGATACCCTGCCGCCGGCGTTGCGCGAAAAAGCGGCGCATTGGCAAAATACGCAAAACGCCGCCGCGACCGCCGCGACCGATAATTCTGAAAAAAATAAACCGCAATTCGCCGCGCCGGAAGTTTTGCAAAAACGGTTGGCGGCAATCGCCGCGGACGGGCGGTTGTTGGGCGATGTGTCGGAGATTTTCACCGGCGTGATGCCGCGGGAAAATTTCCGGCGCTTCGCGGCGCCGACGCCGGATTGGCGGGCGGTGCTGACGGCGGGCGCGGTGGATAATTTTTACGTTACGGCGGAGCGCGAGTATTATCTGTTGCGGCGCGACGCGGTCAGCCGCGTGCCGCATCCCGACGAATACGCCGTGCCGGAAAAGGTCTTGGTGCGGCGGGCGGCGAATCCGCTGACGGCGGCGCTCGACACCACGCAATTGCCCTATAACGGCGAATTATACGGCATTATCACGGTTACAGGTTTGGCGCCGGGTTATTTGGCGTGCGTCTTAAATTCGCGTTATGCGAAATTTTTCTTCGCGTATCAGCGTCCGGCGGGCGCGGGTTTGCGCGGCGTGTATTTGACCAAATACGATTTGGAAGCGTTGCCGTTAGTGATTGCCGCGCCGAAAGAGCAAAAATATCTCAGCGACCTCGCGCGGCAAATTTCCGCCATCCCGACCGATGAAACGCAACTGCTCTCCCGCGCCAAATTGCTCAACGAAATCAACAAACAAATCTTCCACCTCTACGGCTTCGGCAACAAAGAAATCAGCCAATTGGCGGAGTTGCGGTATTAACTTCCGGCAACGCCTTGTCTTTTTCAGATTGCAACGCCGTCGCAATCGCTGGCGCGGCGTTTTTTTCGGCGCGGGCGGCGCGGGAACGGCGGTATAACAGGACGGCGACGGCGGCGACCACCACGCCGATAAGGGCATAGAAAATGCCGTGTTTTACCCGGTCCATCAGATAGAGAAACGCCTTGCCGGAGTAATAGCCGCCGAAGGAAAAAGTCAGCGCCCAGACCGCGCCGCCGATAAAGTTGAGACCGAAGAATTTTTTATGGCTGACGCCGCTTAAACCGAGCAGGACGGGCGTAACGTTGCGAACGCCATACACGAAGCGGAAGCCGAGAATCAAAATGTTGTCGTAGCGTTTGAACAGGGCGGCGGCTTTGTCGAGGTTTTTCTCGATGCGCGGAAAAATCCGTAGCAGGTCGTGTCCCTTATATTTGCCGAGCGAAAACATCAGTTGGTCGCTGAGAAAACTGCCGCAAAACGCGGCGAGCGCGATGATCCAGGGGTTTAAGCCCATCTTGTTGGCGAGCGCGCTGGCGATAATGACAATCGTTTCGCCCTCAAAAAAAGTCCAGATGAGAATAACGAAATAGCCGTAATGCCGAAGCAGTTTGGCAGGGCTAAAACCGTCGGCGGCGGTTTTTTCGCCGCCCGCGCCGCCCGTTTCGTCAACGCTTTCGTCAAAATCAAAATCGTCGAGGGCGCCGGTCGCCGCGATTTGCCCCGCGTCGAAGTCGCCGGTCGCGACAAGCGCGTCCGGCGGCGCGTCGGCGGCAAAGGCGCCCGCGGCAAAAAACAGGACGAGCGGCAACCAGTATTTTCGCCAACGGGCGAGGGCGGAAGCGAACATTGGGAGTGCTTTCGTGATTAAATTTGTTGAATAGAGCCACCCCACAAGTTCGGCGCGGTATTCCGAGAGACCGCAACGAATTTAGGAAACGGCTTCTTTATGGCTTTTCGCCTTTTTGCTCTTCGCCCGTTGGCGGATGATTTCAACGATGCCGGGCAAAAACGACACGAAAATAATGCCGAGGATTAAGGCGCTGAGATGGCGTTTGACGAATGGCAGTTCGCCGAAAAAGTAGCCGGCATAGACAATCGACGACACCCACACCACGCCGCCGATGATATTGTAACTGAAAAAATGGACGTAGGACATCTTGCCCATACCGGCGACGAACGGGGCGAAGGTGCGCACGATTGGCACGAAGCGCGCTAAAATAATCGTGGCTTTGCCGTGTTTTTCATAAAATTCGTGCGTGGCGCGGAGATAACTTTGCTTAAAAATTTTGGAGTCGGGGTTGCGAAAAATTTTCTCGCCGAAAAATTTCCCGATGAAATAGTTGCAAGCATCGCCTAAAAACGCCGCGATTATCAATATCAGCACCAACAAATGAACGTTGACGTGATTACTGCCGAGGGCGGCGATGGTTCCCGCCACGAAGAGCAACGAATCGCCCGGCAGAAACGGGGCAACGACCAAACCGGTCTCGCAGAAAATAATCAGAAAAAGAATCGCGTATATCCACGTGCCGTAATCTCGCACTAAGTCGGCAAGATGTACGTCGATATGGAGAATGAAGTCGATGAGAAAGTTGATTAGGTCCATTTTTTTTAATTACGAATTAAAAATTACAAAAATTCTTAATTGTTAATTGTTAATTGCTCTGCTAACGCCGCCGTGGCTTCCGCGAGCGTCATCCGCCCGTCGTAAAGCGCCTTGCCGGTGATGATACCGAAAAGCGGCAGGGGCGCGAGCGCGCGAATGTCATCCGGCGAGGTGACGCCGCCGGACGCAATCAACGGAATCCGGCTGATGGACGCGGCGCGGCGCAACGCCTCGACGTTCACGCCCTGCAACGCGCCGTCGCGCGCGATGTCCGTGTAAATGATGTTCGCGAGGGGCAGGGCGGACAATTCGCGCAAAAAATCCTCGGCGTTTTTGTCGCCGGTTTCCGTCCAACCCTTGACCGCGACCTTGCCGTCTTTCGCGTCCACGCCGACGCTGACGCGCCGCGGCAGGGCGGCGACGATTTCTTCGAGTAGCGTTCGATTTTGCAACGCGGTGGTGCCGAGGATGACTTGCGCCGCGCCGAGGTCGCATAATTGCCGCGCTTTGGCGAGCGAGCGGATGCCGCCGCCGATTTCCACCGGTATTTTTACCCGCCGTAAAATTTGCTCGAGATGCGGCAGATTCTCGCTCTCGCCGTCAAACGCGCCGTCGAGGTCAACGACGTGCAAATAGGTTGCGCCGGCGTCTTGCCAGCGCAACGCCATCGCGAGCGGACTGTCGCCATACACCGTTTCGCGCTCGCGCTGTCCCTGCAACAGCCGCACCGCCTTGCCGTTCTTAATGTCCACCGCGGGAATGATGTGCATCGCAACCTCCTGATTTACCACTTACGAATTAAAAATTAAGCATTAAGAATGGTGGAGATTATTGGAACTTGCGCGAAGCGAATTTGCCAATCAAACGCCACAATTTTTAATTTTTTTTAATTGGTAATTTTTAATTCTTGATGGTCAGCCGCATCGCGCGTCCGCAATTTTTGCAAGTGATGATGTTCTTAATTTTATCCGCGTCTTGCACGCCGGGCGTTTGGCACCGCGGGCAAACATAGCGAACCCGCATCGGCTTGTTTGCCGCCAACGCCGCCGCCGGCGCGGACGGCGCGGCGGGCGCGGGCGCTTCCGGCGGCGCGGAGCGCGCAATGCCGTTCGGATGCAACACCGACGGCGGCGGCGTCAACGGTTGCGGTTCGTAATCCGCAGTTGACGGCGCCGCGATTATCGGCGTGGGCGGCGTGGTCGGCGCGGGTTCGCCCATCGGCGGCGTCGATTCTTCGGGGCGTAAATCGTAAGAAAATTCCGACGACGACGGCGCGGTTGCGGGGCGGGGCGCAACTTCTTCAATTGGCGCGACGACCGGCGTTTCCGGCGCGAGGGCTAATTCTGGTTTGCTGACGGGCGGAATTTCGGCGGCTAAATCATAAGAAAAAGCCGTTGTCGGCGCGGACGCCAACACGTCCAACGACGAGTCGACGATTGCCGGTTCCGGCGGTTGAACGGCGGTTGCCGGCGGCGTTTCTATTTCATCGCGGCGCGGCTCCTCGTCGGCGACATCCCGCGCGTCTTCGGCGGGCGCGACTTGGGGCGCGGCGTGCGCATTCGTCAGCGCCAGTGCAAATTCGTCGTCGGCTTGCGGCTCGCCGTAACGCGAAACCGGCGCTTCCGGCGCGGCGACCGTTTCGCTAACCGGCGACGCCGGTGGCGTTTCCGCCGCTTCGTTGTCGTCGCTAATTAACGGCTCTTCGTCGATTGCGACTTCCGGCGTCGGCAAAGGCGATTCTTCCGGTTGCTCCTCGGCGGCAGGAATTTCGACCGGTGGCGTTTCCGCCGCTTCGTTGTCGTCGCTAATTAACGGCTCTTCGTCGATTGCGACTTCCGGCGTCGGCAAAGGCGATTCTTCCGGTTGCTCCTCGGCGGCAGGAATTTCCGCCGGTAACGTTTCCGCCGCTTCGTTGTCGTCGCTAATTAACGGCTCTTCGTCGATTGCGACTTCCGGCGTTGGCAAAGGCGATTCTTCCGGTTGCTCCTCGGCGGCAGGAATTTCCACCGGTGGCGTTTCCGCCGCTTCGTTGTCGTCGCTAATTAACGGCTCTTCGTCGATTGTCGCCTCTTCGCTCGCAACCGTCTCCGGCTGATTGTCGCCGCCGACCGGTTCGCTTTCATCAATAATTGCCGGCAGTTCCGATACCGGCGGTAGCGGATTTTCATCAACCATAGACGGCAATGCCGCGTCGCTTGGCGCGACGACGGACGTTTCGCCACGCCCCGGCGCGGCGGGTTCGCTAACCGCGGGCGCGTTCTCCGGTTGCGGCGCGGCGGACCATTCCGGCGGCTCGGGCGCCGCGGTCGAAGTTTCGGGCGGCGTTGACGTTTCGGCGACGACGGGGAAATACGGTTTCCTTTGCCACTCGCGCGACGCCGACGGCGTCATCTCCGCCGCTTGACCGGCGGACGGCGGGGTGAAAGTGGCGACGATTTGCGCCGGCGTGAGGTCGGCCGTCAGCGTCAGATTTAATTTGCCATCGACGAGGCGTAAATCTTTGACCGCAAATTTCAGCGCGGACAATTCAAGGTTGCAAGTAATGCCCATGGGTTCTCGCTTTTTCTTTTTTGAATAAGGGAAAATAATAATTACGAAACCGTATCGAAGCGAAGGTTAGTGTGCTTTCCGCATTACGAATGAAGAACAGTTGATAGTTTGTAGTCGGTAGTTTTTAGTGGTGGAGTTTGACGGTCAAAGATTCGCTTCGCGCGCGCTTGCGAATTTGCCCATAAAAACTCCACCACTATCAACTAAAAACTCCCGAATTACGAATGAAGAACAGTTGATAGTTGGTAGTCGGTAGTTTTTAGCGGTGGAGTTTGACGGTCAAAGATTCGCTTCGCGCGCGCTTGCGAATTTGCCGATAAAAACTCCACCACTATCAACTAAAAACTCCCGCATTACGAATGAAGAACAGTTGATAGTTTGTAGTCGGTAGTTTTTAGTGGTGGAGTTTGACGGTCAAAGATTCGCTTCGCGCGCGCTTGCGAATTTGCCGATAAAAACTCCACCACTATCAACTAAAAACTACCGACTACCAACTTTCTCGCCGTAATTCGTAATTTAGTTGGTCAGGTGTTTTTGCCATTTTTCCGTCAATTGCCGGATTTTGCCGTTCGCGGTAATCGCGCGGAAACCGGCGTCGAAATCGGCGATTAGTTTTTCGGCGTCGGGCGCGGTTTTATGCACGCAAAGATATTCCGCCGCCGTCGCCGATAATTTTTTCTTGACAAACAGCGCGGTCATCCGACCGGCGCGCAATTCGTAATCGAAAACCGGCTCGTAGCCGAACAGCGCGGTCAGGCGTCCGTTGCGGAGCAAGCGAAAACCCGCGCCAATGTCGTCGAGTTCGACGATATTCGAGGCGGCGTATTGTTGGCGCAAGCCGGCGTAATCGGCACCCTTGACGAAACCGACGGTGTGTCGCGCCAACCCCGCGGGCGTGATGTCGGCGGGCGGATTTTTCGCCGACGCATAAACCACGAGCGGCGAGGTGAACAGCGGCTCGGCGGAATATAAAAAATCGTCGCCGAAACCTTCTTTTTCCACCGGAAACGCGAGTTGCGCCAATTCGATGTTGCCGGAGTTGCCCTGCACGTTGGCGACTAACAAATCCGAATCCATACCCCAGCGCAGATGAAAAATGTAGTCGCTCTGCTTGCGCGAGTCGTCGTAGTTTTCCGGCGCGGCGCCGCGTTTTAAGAGGCGGATTAAAACGTCCCAGCGCGCGACTTTCAGAATGATGGTGTAACCCTGCGCCCGCAACGCTTCGTTGACGATGTCCCAAGCGTAGCCCTGCACGCGGGTCGAAGCGGCGCCGGCGACGAGCGTTTCCGGCACGATGGGCTTGTCCGGCGCGTTGAAATCGGTCGCGCCGGTCAACGCCGCGGCGCGGCGAAAAACGAACGGCGCGTAATTGTCAATCGTCAGCAACGCAATAAGTTTTTGGTCAAGCGGCGGCGGCGCGGACTCGGGCAACGCCTCGCCGGCGCGGACGTTAATCAAAGCGACCGCGCCCACGGCGAGCAACGTCAACGCCGTTCGGCGCATTCGGCGAAAATATGATTTCATCGTTAAACATCCTTTATCGGCGTGATACTTTTTTATCGGTCAAATGCCGGATAGATATGGTTAATAACCTCGTTCGTAATTTTTAATTCGTAACGGCGTCAAGCGTCGTTCCAGACGCGCGGCAAGCCCGCGTATAATTCCGGGCGCCGGTCGCGGGCGAAGCGATTATTTACGCCGAAATGCGACCGCGCGTCATCGAAGACACGCGGCGCACCTGGCCCTTTTTCCGCGACCGCCGCCCGGAATTATACGCGGGCTTGCCGCGCGTCTGGAACGACGCTTGACGCCGTTACGAATTAAAAATTACGAACGAGGTTATTAAC